>JASHOY010000394.1 GCA_030038435.1 Acidobacteriaceae bacterium
TGGTCTGGTCGGTGACGCCGAAGCGGCGCATATCGTCCTGGGGAAGATAGACGCGGCCCTTGGCGTAGTCGACGCGGACGTCCTGCCAGAAGTTGGCGAGCTGGAGGGCGGTGCAGGTCGAGTCGGAGAGGCGGAAGTTTTCCTCGATCGCGTCAGGGCCGGCTTCACCGCAGGCATAAAGGACGAGACGGCCGACGGGGTTGGCGGAGTAACGGCAGTAGCCGAGCACCTCCTGCATCGTCGCGTAGCGAGTGACGGTCTGGTCCTGGCGAAACGCGGTAAGCAGATCGGCAAAAGGCTCTTTGGGGATGGAGCAGGCGCGGATGGTTTCGGCGAGCGCGACGAATACGGGATGGCGGGCGCGGCCCTGGTAGCAGGCGTCGAGTTCGCGGCCCCAGAGGTTGAGCAGGGCGAGGGCTTGCGCGGTGTCGGGGACTTCGTCGCCGAGATCGTCGGAGATGCGGCAGTAGGCGTAGATGGCGTGGAAGTGCGGCCGCAAGGCTTTGGGCAGGAACCAGGTGGCGACGTGGAAGTTTTCGTAGTGGAATTCGGCGAGGCGGCGGCACCAGGCGAGGGCTTCGGCGAGCGTGGGCGCTGCGTCGGGGATGCGATAGGCGGGCGGGAGCGCGGCCCAGCCGCGGGCAAGCAGCGTTTCGGTGTCCGGTTGGTTGGCTGCGGTCGCGGTCATTGGCACGCTCCGCAACTATTTTAATGGCTCTCCCGCTGGCGTCGAGGCCTGCGGTGCGACGGTGCAGGGCGGTCCTTGTCCGGTCCCAAGGCGGATGCGGCCGGTCACGGGTTCGAATGGGACGATGCGCCGCTTGCGTCACTGAACTCGGGCACGTTGGGGAAGATCGATCTGGTAATGGAAAGCACCTGGGCAATCTTCGTTGGAGGATATTCGGCGCGGGCGCGGTCCAGAGCGTGGCGGCAAAGGAACAACGCCTCATCTTTGTCTGTTTCGAATTTCGCCAAAGACGCCATGAGCAAAGGATCCCCGGGGTCCAATAAATATGCTTCGTTGAGCGCATCCGCCGTGTTTTCCTTGAGGCATTGAGCAACAAACTGCGGCACGGTGACCGGAGAACGCGGAGAGATGGCGCGCAGGCCGGGATTGGCGACGAACCAGCGTCCAAAGCGGGAGAGATCGTCGGAGCCGGTGAGGTTTTCGAGGCTCTGGATCACGGCCCTGGGATCGCGGGGCGATGGCTGCAAAACACCGTTGGGCAGCACCTCCAGGCCAGACGCGGCCTCAGCCAGGTCCGCCAGCCAGGGCGGCGCGGTTGCAGCTTGAGTCAATCCCTCCCAACGCCATTGCGTCAGGACGCCGTTGCCGCTGCCATAAGCCCACTTTGCGTCCGAGCTTAAGCTCCAGAAGAATTGAGAATCACCCATGGAGTCGGAGGCCTGGCTCACGGCCTTTCCTGTCTGCGCATCCCAGATGCGCACCACCCCCTGGAGCGGTGCAGCGATCAACCAACGGCCGTCCTTTGTGAACGCCGCTTGGGTGATCATGCTTGCCTCTTGCATGGGTTCGGTGAGCGCTTTGCCGGTTTGCAGATCCCAGACCTGCGCGACCGAGCCGATGACCGTCAGCAGGCCCTTTCCATCCGGGGTGAATGCTGCCAAGTGAATCAGGTCTCCATTCAACATGGGGCTGGCTACGGGCTGCCCGGTGCGGGAGTCCCAAAGGCGCGCGACATCAGTGTCGGAGACGGCCAGAATCAAGGTTCCGTCGGGGCTGAACTGTCCCGCGGTGGGATTGTCGGTTACACCTGAGGAGTTCCCCAGCCTGGTCTGCATCATGGCATGTTGCGGGGACTGAGGATCCCAGACATTGAGCAAGCCGCCGGCGCTGCCGGTGAGAACTCTTTTACCGTCGGAACTGAACGCAGCGAAGCTGACCGCGGCAGCGCAGCGCATGGGCGGGCTTGCGGGTTTGCCGGTGGCCGCATCCCAAATGCGGGCCGTGTCATCTCGCGACGAAGTCAGGACGAACTTGCCATCGGGGCTGAAGCTGGCCGAAGTAATCTCGTCGGCGTGGCGCATGGGCGCGCCGATCAGCCGTCCGGTCCGCGCGTCCCAGAGGCGCGCCTCGGCAGGATGTCTGAGTACGGTGGGCGGCTCCGGTCCGGCGGAGGTGCTAAGTACGCGCGTGCCATCGGGGCTGAACGCCACAGAGAGAACCGAATTGGCGAACGGGGGCGTGCGCGCCACAAGCTTCCCGGTCTGCAGGTTCCAGACTCTGGCTGTATGGTCCGACCATCCGGTAACCAAGCGCC
The DNA here is from genome assembly GCA_030038435.1 of Acidobacteriaceae bacterium. GTDB lineage: Bacteria > Acidobacteriota > Terriglobia > Terriglobales > Acidobacteriaceae > Telmatobacter. Next base: position 2,283 of record JASHOY010000394.1, read on the forward strand.
AGCCGCCGGTACTGAGGGCAAAGGGATACTGCGCCGCATTGGGGTATCGTCCGGCCTCGTCGAAGGCATATCCGGTTTGGGCCATCCAGATGCGCGCGGTATTGTCGGCCGAGGCCGTGACCACCCATTTTCCGTCGGGGCTGAAGCTGGCGGAATTGACCTTGGCGGCATGGCGCATGGGGTATCCCACCGGGTCGCCGGTGCGCGCATCCCAGATGCGCGCGGTTTTGTCGTCGGATGCGGTGAGCACCCAGCGGCCATCGGGGCTGAATTGGGCTGAATTGATGCTGCCCAGATGCGCGATGGGATTGCCGATCGCATTTCCGGTCTTCACATCCCACACCTGGGCCTGCACCTTCTCCGTTACCGCGCTACGCTCGTATTGCCCTCCTTGAACGGTAAGCAACCGATTTCCGCTGGGACTGAAGGCGGCAAAATGGATCAGATCGTAATATTCAATGTCATGGCCGACAGGTTTCGCGGCCTCAACGTCCCAGACTTCGACGTTGTCGCTATCGCCTCCATAAACGATAAGCAGGCGTTTGCCGTCGCCGCTGAATTTCGTCTGGACCACCTGGTCGGGCATCTGAATCGCTCCGCTGAGGGACTTGCCTGTGCCTGCATCCCAGACCTGGAACTTGTTTTCCCATGAGATTGCGGCGCGATTCCCATCGGTGCTCAAGACGCACGACAAGGAGTTCATGTACTCGTTGGGCGCGAGGGTCCAAAGGAGCGCGCGAAGGGGTTTTCCTGTGCGCAAATCCCACACCTGGGCACCATTGCGTGAAGCAGTCAAAGCCCGCGCGCCATTGGCGCTGAGGCATTCCACGGCAGACCTGCCGCTCAACGCGATGAGCGGGCCGGCCGGCTTGCCCATTCGCGGATCCCATAGCTGGGCCGCACCATTCTGGGTCTGAACGGCAACCAATTCTTTGCTCGCGGAGACGAATTCGTCGAGGCGAATGCCGGAACCAGCGATGGCGATGGAACCGGCCGGGACGCCGTTGCGAACGATCCATAGCTGTTCGGCATTGCCTGAAGACGTCAACACATACCGGCCGTCAGGACTAAAACTCGCCGAGAAAACGGGGGCATTCAGGTGCAGCGTGGTGGGCAGGAAGGGATTCGCCCGGAGAAGCGACACGGTAAGTGCAATGGCCGCCTGATTGCTCGGATTCTGCCGCAGGGCATCGGCCAGATACGGCAAGGCGCTTTCCGGGTCGCCCTGCTCCATCTTATTGTTCGCCACCGAGAAATCGGCGGTGCTGGCGGATTGGTGAGCGGCGGCCGCATCTTGCTGGATGACTCCTTCAGCCTTTTGGACCCTGGCCGTGGCCTGCTGCGCGAGGAGCCGCTGGCGGCGTTCGGCCTGGGCTTTCAAGTAGGCAAAAATGCCCGCCGAGATCGCGCAGAGGGTGAGGATACCCACAGCAAAAAGCCAGCGGCGCAGGGTACGCGCCCGCTTTCTGGCTTTGTCGAGTTGCATGGCTTTGTCGCGGCGGGTCAATTCTCCGAGGGGCACACCTAGCGATCCGGCCACAACCTTCAATTTGGCCAGTTCCAGCCGTTGTTCGTATTCATGAACCTTGCGAGCGATCTCTTTGTCGTCGCCTTTGGCCTGTTTTTGCAATGCGTCGCGGTAGGCCGCGCCCGTTGTCCAGCCTTGCTCGGGCTTGCCTTCGGGCCGGACATCGGCAGCAATGGGTTCCGTGCGCTGGGTCCAATCGATGGCTCCATCTTCCCCGGCCACGCCAAACCGCAAGGGTTCAGGCAGACATTCCGCGCCGGGGCCGATCCCCAGCATGGCTTTCCCGGGATCGTCCGAGGCATTGGGTTCGCCGTCGATGATCAGGGCCAGAATGCGTTCCGGCCTGCCTATGTTCTTGAAGTATCGAATCTCGTCGGCCACAAAGCGCGACTCGACCGCGCGGGGCGAACAGAGGACAACCAGGAGATCGCTGTTTTCCAGGGCCTGCCGGATGTTGCGGGTCAGATCCGCGTCCGCCGGCAGTTCCTCCTCGTCGCGAAATACGGGGTACAAGCCGGCGGGAATCGGATCTCCCCGGCCGTTGAGTTTGCCAACCAGATCGGCAGGGATTTCATAGCCTTCGAGCAGGTGGTGCAGCCAGGAGGCCCACTGCCGGCCAGCCTCCTTGTTGTCGGCATGGCGGTAGCTGAGGAATACCGCGTAGTGGCGGGTGGAGGGGAGATTCCGGTTCGCGTCGGTCATGCTGGCGAGCCTCTCGATCCGACGAAATCAGAGGATGAGGATAGTCGATTCTACTCCCAGCCGTCTCCGGCGGTGCAAGATGTTTTGGGTGTTTCTCGATGCCCAATGCGATAGCCGGGTCTGCGACACGCGGCCGGGAGTGCGGAAATCAACGTGGTCACGCAGGTCGTCGCCGAAAATCAGCCATCAATAGATGTGGTGTCCTTCATTTCCCGCTCTATCGCTCAATTCAATATCCGTATCCGTGTTGAACCACAGCACTTCGTCCTTGCCGGATTGGTCAGTTACAAGGACCACGTCGTAATAATGGCCGTCTTGCTTTAAGGTGCGGTGGTCTTTCAGTTGCACCTGTAGATTAAGCTCCATGATGAGATATTCTTCCCTGATACTCACAGCGAACCATGCCGTTTTGGCACTTTTCCCATCGCCGGAGTTGAGGATCGATTGCAGCAACGCAAGCAGAATGCTTCTTTCCCGGTCCGCTTCGCGTTGTCTTCCGAGCTTGATGAGACAATTCCAGGCCGCAAGATGCGCATCGCCATCCGCGATGT
>JASHOY010000395.1 GCA_030038435.1 Acidobacteriaceae bacterium
GGACGGCGCTCGAGCACGAGCAGCGGCGGCTGCGCGCGGCGATCGACCAGGCCGAGCGCGCGGGCAGGATGGACGAGGCGCTGCGGCTGGGGCGGGATATCCAGGAGGTCACGCGGCGGGTGCGGGAGCTGGATTAGAGCCGTTCCGTAATCAGCCAGTACACGATACACCCCCTCCCCCTGGGGTGCGGTGCGGGGTGATGATTGATTCCACAGGGACTTAGCCTGCCAGGTTTCTTTGAGTCGGTTGGCGTGGAAGCGGTGTGGAATCAGCGGGCATTACCTCTTGGTGCGAGTGGTGGAGGGTTGACAGGGACGGAGCGGCGCTCGCAGGCGAAGGATGCTGAGTCCCCGCTCCCCGAGCGGCACAGCCGCTGCTCACCCTTGCCCAACACCGCCAACAACAGGTTGGACAAGATCGCCAGGACGCTCCCAAATTGGCATCCGCGCGTCGGCGAACATGTGGAAGAAACCCATGACTTCGGTTCCGGCAGAGGTTGAAGCCAATCTGAGGGCGGAACGGCCGACCGTCAAAAAGAACATGTCCGTACCGAGTACAACTGCCGTACCTAGAATGCCAACCAGAGATGCGAGCCACATCCAATGATTCATAATTCCTACCCCTTTCTAAGGCGCCGGCTCTGGTTAAGCTCCTGGCGGTAGGAGGGTCAGACCGAACGGTCGGGCCAGTTCAACCAGTTGTGGGGGATCGGGGGCTGGCGAACATTTCGCCACCGCCAGGAAGTACTCCTCTAGTCCGCCGGGAGCGATAACGAATACCAAACGGCTGGGCGTGGGCGCCACGTTGCGAAAGCCGTGCGGAATGTTGCGGGGCAAGATCGCGGAGGCACCAGCGGAAACGGTCCGGCGCTCATCTCCGACATGCAACTCGTAGCTGCCGTCGAGAATATAAAAAATCTCGTCTTCACGCGAATGGATGTGGCGCGGTGGACCCCAACCAGGCGGCGTAACCTGCTCAATCACTGTATACCGCCCTCCAGTGCCGGCGGCGGAGGCGATCAAACGCATCGTCGTCCCAAGCATCGTGAAGGTGGCGCCACCACGGGCATCGGTCAAAATCGGATGAAAGGGCGGTGCGGCGACAGCAGCCATAGCGTCTGCCTTTCTCTTGGCTTCGCTCATCGGTTTAAGCTCCTTCCTCGACCAGCCCGAAGGTGCGGTCGAGCCAGTCATATATGCGAGCAAAGGCCATGCGACCGGCTCCAACCTGGCAATGGGCGCCCGCGCCTTCGCTATCGGTGAATTGCAATCTTGCTCTGCCCATCGGGCCCGAAGGGATAAGAAATCCGGCTGAAAGATAATACAACGCGCCTGTCGGTCGCGCTTTTTGTTCAGCTTTCATAGTAAAAGGATCTTCCTCTTGCGGTTGAAATGGCTTAAGTTGTTCTGTAATAAGTCGGCTCTTGCACGCGACGGAAATCAACGCGCTGCATGGGCGGGAACGGCTTCAGGGTCCCGCATTAAACGAGGGCCTTCTTCACCATTCACGGCAAGAGAACAATCGCGGCTTCCTGACCGTCCTTCTCCTTGTAAGCGTGGCTGAGCAGCAAAGGCAGGAACAGCCGGTCGAACACGAAGCCGCCATGGTTCCGGCTGGCTGTCCCCGCCCCCCAGGGTGCTGATGCTGCTTGCCCCAAACTTACGCCTTGGCGGCCTTCTGTGCGGCCGCAAACACATCGCGTGCGGACGTCGTACCCGCCACGTGCTCCGTGCCCGCGATTCCAAGGTCCGACCATCCCGCGTTAATGCTGTCAAACATTTCTTCGGCAGGTCCGGTGTGGCCCCTGGGGATGCCGAACTGCTCGAACGCTTCCGCCCACCCTGCACGCGGGACTGCAAAGGCTTTCACGTCGAGTTTCAGCACTTCACCCAATTGTGCGGCCACTTCATCCGCGCTTACCATCGAACCGAGCTCGATGACGCGACGCCCTGACCACGCCGGCCCGGTCAGAAGCGTTGCCACCTCTCGGCCGATGTCGTCTGACGCGATCATTGTCGATTTCCGGTTTGTCGGATTGTAGAAGACCGGTAGTGTTCCGCCCTGGGCGGCCTGCAAGCCGTAAAGAAAGTTTTCGAAAAAGCCGCCTGCGCGCACAAATGCGAGCGGAGATGGCAGGCTGCGAAAACCTTGCTCCAGGAGCGATAAGGCCGTGATGATCCCCATCCCGCTGGTTCTATACGCGCCCATCGACGAGAGCGCCACCACCCGCGGGGGCACTACCCTGGTCAGCGCCTCGACATAGTTCGCAATCACGCCCCTTGCTTCTCTGAAATCAGGCGAGGGTGCCCATACACCCGGCAACATAACAAACGCGCCCTCAACACCTTTGAGCGCCGCCGCTATGGCTGCCGCATCGTTCCAGTCTCCATCGACCAACTCCACGCCCTGACCTGCCCACTTCGCCGCTTTCTCGCGATTGCGCACAAGTGCTCGCACCTGTTTGCCTTGTTTCAGCAGATGCCGCGCGGCGGCGCTTCCAACTTTTCCGGTAATGCCCATGACTAAATACATTTTGTTTTCTCCTTGTTAGAACGAAAGTGATGCTCCGATGCGAACGCCAGAGCTTGTGAGTTGCGCAGCCAGCACTCCGCTGGTCCCGTGGGTTTCCACAGTTATCTGTCGCATGAATCGTTACAGCCCCTTACACAGTCGATCGATCACCTCAAATCACGGCAAGGGCTGTTATCGACACTTGAAGCCACAGAACGTGATCAGGCCCGTGTTTCGGGCGTCGTGTGGCGGGCAAGACGCAGGAAGCTGAGAGACAGTGTCACCCCGCAGATGAGCATGGTGATATGGAAGGCAATTTCAATAAAGAGCAACCCATGCATGTTGAGGCCGTTGTGCCTGTGCAGGTTATCGTGCATCCACCAATTTCCCATGAACCAGCAAAGCGTGACGAACAACCATTTGTTAAGCCACGACGCCCCAAGACTTAAACGGCGTATCGCCGGCCATCCGTATATTGCGAACGCTACAGCAAAACCAAAGGCGAGCGCCTCGATCGCGGAGAGGGCAATGTAGCCGGGCAAAAGATTCGCCGGCGGCATGGGAGTGCCGGGGCTCGTTGGCCAAATCCGTGGTCCGGTGAGAAAGGCCGCAAGGCCAATCACTACAGTCAGGAACAACATCATGCGCCTTGTCCTGCTATTCATCTCCATCTCCTTCAACGGGTGTCTCTTTGTCCAGGTCTCGCTCTGGTGCTGCACAGGTCGGGCCTTTCTATGTGGTCGTCACTGTCACGGCCTGGCGCACATACCGGCTGCTTTCCAGTTGCTGCACCATGAAGGCAGCCAGATCGGCGCGCGCGATCCTGTGCGCCTTCTCGCCGCCCTCCGTGCTCAGCACCCTGGCAACGCCGGTCTTCTCGCCGTCGGTCAACATCGGCGGTCGCACGAGCGTCCAGTCCAGGTTGCTGCCTTCGATCGCGGCCTCCATGCCCGCCTTGTCGACCAGCAGACCCCGCAGAAACGTCCTCATGAGGAGGTGCTCGTTGAAAAAGCCGGCGTTCCTGACGCTCTCGCCCGCACCCACTACCGAAATTTTCAGCAATCGCCGCACGCCATTGCGCCGCATCGCGTCCACAATATTGTGTGCCGCGCTCGTTTCCCTCGTCGTCACTTTCCACGGCGTCTTGCCGCCCAGCGCGTCGATCACCGCATCCTGTCCGGCGACCGCAGCGTCGACCGCGGCCGCGTCCAGCGCGTCACCCGCAACAACTCTGACGTTCGCCTTCTTGTACTGCGCGGCGCCGCGCACGAAAGCCGTCACCTTATGTCCGGCCGCCAGCGCCTCATTTACCAGTGCTTCTCCGCTCCTGCCCGCTGCTCCAATCACCAGAACCTTCATCGCATCCTCCTCCTGCCTCGTATTTGGCCGCCCGTCCAAAATGCGCGACCTGACTATTAGAGGACCAATATAACCATTGGTTGCAAAATAATCGATGGTATTTAACCGCCGGTTATAAATTAACAATCGGTCGCACAAATCGTCAAAAGGGACTAAGCTAGTGAAGTGACATCCACATCACCAAGTCGCCGGGCAGAGCGCAAGGAGAGGTTGCGGGGCGAAATCCTTGCGGCCGCCAGCAAAATGTTTGCCGATCGCGGCTACGAAGCCGTGACGCTTCGCGCGATCGCTCAGGAGATCGGCTATACGCACGCCGTGATCTATCAGCATTTCCCCGACAAAGCGCATATTCTTGCCGAACTGAGCCGCGAGACGATCGGGCTGCTGGTTCAGAACTTCGACGCGATTGCCGCCAAACAGCTTCGACCGAAGGAGCGCCTTTTTGCGACTTCACGCGGCTTAATTCAGTTCTGCACCGCCCATCCACAGCAATTTCGCAACGTCTTCTTCGGGCCTGAGAACCGCAACGGCATTCGCGCTGGACGATATATCGACGACATTGGCAGGCCTTTGTTCCAGCGTTTCGTGCAGCTTTTTTACGAGGTTGCCAAGGCTGAAGGCCTGCCAAGTAGGGATGACATTGTGGTAGCCCACACCTGGTGGTACACGATCTTCGGCCTCGCCACGCTTATGGTCATCCAGGGGGTTGTGCCTGACCGGCCTGACCAGACTCTCGTGGTCGAG
>JASHOY010000396.1 GCA_030038435.1 Acidobacteriaceae bacterium
CGCTGACCGCGTTTCCCCATCTTCACTACGCCGGCTTTGTCGCGGCCGCGGCTTGCCTCCTCGTCACCTGGCTCCTTTATCGCCGCCTCAGCATCATTACCGGAATGGCCTGGGTGCTCTTCGCCGGGGTCATGACCGCCATCGCCGGCGTCATCGTTTCCGGATTCGTCCATGCTGCCGCTACGGGCGGCTGGCACCTGCCGGCCGCGCCCACGCTGCCCGCGGCCCTGGCGCTGAGCGGGCTCGCCCAGGCTACCCTGATCTGCACCTACGATTACTGGGGCTACTACAACATCACCTTCCTGGGCAGCGAGGTCCGCGACCCCGGGCGCACCATCCCGCGCGCCATTTTGCTATCGGTGCTGTTCGTTGCCACATTCTACGTGCTCATGAACATGGCCGCCCTTCCTTCGCTGGGCGGAGTTGCCGCCCACGCCATCGAAACCGACGCCATGCGCATGCGACTGGTGGCCAATATTGCCGCCTCCGCCTTCGGCCGCTGGGCGGGGTACACCATCGCCATGCTCGTGATCTGGACGGCTTTTTCCTCGGTGTTCTCGCTGCTGCTCGGCTATTCGCGCGTGCCTTATGCGGCCGCGCGCGACGGCAACTATTTTCGCTTCCTCAGCGCTGTCCATCCCCGTCATGGAATTCCTCATCGCTCGCTTGTGGCTCTGGGCCTGGTTGCCGCCTGCTTCTGCTTCTTCTCCTTGCAGCAGGTCATCACCATGCTCGTCATCACCCGCATCCTGCTGCAATTCCTGCTGCAACAGGCGGGCGTAATCTGGCTGCGCATCCGGCGCCCCGATCTCCATCGCCCCTTCAAAATCCCTTTGTATCCGCTGCCTCCACTGGCCGCCATCGCTGGATTCGTCTTCATCCTTGCCAAGCGCGCACACGCGGTGCACGAGCTTTCCGCTGCTGCCGCCATCGCCATCGCCGGCACCGCAATTTATCTCGTTCGCGCGCGTTTCCTTCGCCAGTGGCCCTTCTCTCGCACCACGCCTGGAGGAGACGCCGCCCCGGTTTGAAAGCGGCACCGGCGCGGATGGATGCAAGCGCTCTATTGCTTGCCCAATTCGCGTCGGCCATACGATTCTCGGCGCCCCCTGTAACTTCACCGCGCCCGCAGGTGTCTAATGGTTGCATACGGCTTGCCCCAAGCGAGGTCACAGATGCTCATCCGCCGGCCACCCGATATTCCTTCGTCGGAGATCACGTCTCAAAGCGAGTATCACCGCAGCATGAGTCGCCGGCGCTTCCTGCGCGGGGCCGCAAGCGGCGCGATTGCGCTTGGTGCAGCCGCGGTCGGAGCAGATCGTCTGGTCTCCGCCATCGACCCGCGTTCGGTGCTCGCTGACGACGCCCAAACGCTCAAGACCGTGCACAGCCCGCTCACCACTACCGGCGAACAACTGACGCCCCTGGATGACATCACTCACTACAACAACTTCTACGAGTTCGGCGTAAACAAAAGTGATCCCGCAAAAAACGCGGGCGGCCTGCCCACGCGCCCATGGTCCGTTAAGGTCGAAGGCAAAGTGGAAAAGCCGCTCACCTTCGACATTGAGGATCTGCTGAAGCTGCGCCCCCTGGAAGATCGCGTCTATCGCCACCGCTGCGTGGAAGCGTGGAGCATGGTCATTCCCTGGGTCGGCTACTCGCTCTCCGAGTTGATCAAGCAGTGCAACCCGCTGCCTTCGGCCAAGTATGTGCAGTTCGTCTCTTACTACAATTGGCACATCGAGAAATGGTCAGGCGAAGACGCTACTATTGTCTGGCCCTATACCGAAGGCCTGCGCATGGACGAAGCCATGAATCCGCTTACCCTGCTCACCTTCGGGCTTTACGGCCAGGTGCTTCCCAACCAGGATGGCGCGCCGGTGCGCATCGTGGTTCCCTGGAAGTATGGCTACAAGTCCGCCAAATCGATCGTCAAGATTCGCTTTGTAGACAAACAGCCCCCGACAACCTGGAACGAGCAGGCGCCGGATGAGTACGGGTTCTATTCCAATGTCAATCCGAGTGTGGACACAGTTCCCTGGAGTCAGAAGACCGAGCGCCGCATCGGCCTGCCCTTTTACGAGCAGCTACGCACCACGCTGATGTTCAACGGCTATAGCGACCAGGTAGCTTACCTCTACAAAGGCATGAACCTGAAGAGGTATTACTGAAACGGAGCCCGGCGGAAGCAGCGTCAGCCCGCTAACTCGCTAACTCGCCAACCAGCTAACCAGCTAACTCGCTATCCATGAACCGCAAACTCCTGATTCTCCTTAAAACGCTGGTCTGGCTCGGCTGCCTGGCTCCTGTCGTCTGCCTTGCATGGGGAGCGGTCACCAATGCTCTGGGCCCTGACCCAACCGGCGAAATCGCCTTCGACACCGGCACCACCGCTCTTTGGCTGCTGATTGCCACTCTGGCCATTTCGCCCCTGCGGCGCATTGCGCCGCGCTTGAGCTGGCTTATCAAATTTCGCCGCCTGCTGGGACTCTTCGTATTCTTTTATGCCACCGTTCACATGCTCGCTTACGTGGCGCTCTACGCCGGCTTCAATGTCAACCTCATGCTCAGTGACGTTGCCAAGCGCCGCTATATCACGGCCGGAATGGCCGCCTATCTGCTGCTCCTCCCGCTTGCGGCTACTTCGACCACCTGGGCCATCCGCAAACTCGGCGGCAAGAGCTGGAACCGCCTCCACATGCTCATCTATCCCGCCGCAATCCTGGGCGTGATTCACTTCTGGTGGCAGCAAAAGCCGGGCGTGCTTAAGCCGCTTCCCGCCACCGTGGTCCTGGTCTTGTTGTTGGCAGTTCGCCCCGTGCTGGCATGGCTGCACCGGCGCAAAACGCATCGCCCCGTCGCCGCCTGAGCGCTGAGCTCACCGTTCCGGCTCTTCACTCGAAGGGCAGCAGCGCCTGCGCTACAGGGCTCCAGTTCTTTCGGTGCTGCGGAGTCGGTCCCAGCCGCGCCAGTGCCGCGAGATGTTCGGGCGAGCAATAGCCCTTGTGGCTCGCCAGTCCGTACCCGGGATACACGCTGTCCAACTCCACCAGCAGCCGGTCGCGATGCACTTTGGCCAGGACGCTGGCCGCGGCGATGGAAAAGCTGGTGGCGTCACCCTGCACCACAGACTGCTGCGGGCATGCCCAGTCGATGGTATCGATCCCGTCGATCAGCAGATAATCGGGTGTCAGTGCCAGTTGTTCCACGGCCAGCCGCATGGCCAAAAGCGATGCCTGACGGATGTTGATGCGGTCAATCGTCTCCGCTTCTACGGATGCAATGGCATAAGCCACCGCGTTGGCGCGGATCTCGATATCAAGCTGGTTGCGCTTTTTCTCGGATAGCTGCTTGGAATCGTTCAAGCCGTCGAGGCGGCATCGAGGGGCGAGAATTACCGCGGCGGCCACGACCGGCCCGAACATGGGGCCGCGGCCCACTTCGTCGACGCCGGCAATGCGGAGCGCCCCCACTTTCCGCGCTGCCCGCTCCAGCTTCCATCCGCATACCGGCGCTTTTGCCATGTCATGAGTATAAGAACCTGATCGCAGTGCGCACCACCGGATGGGTCCCCAGCCTGAAAGACCAAGGCACGGTGCAAAAACTGCGGAGGGTTACGCGGCAAAAAACAACCTCGGCCGAAACCGGGGTCGTTCCTCGCCCACAGTCACTGAGAGTTTAGCTTCGGACCTTGCCGGTGGCCCGGTCGATTTCTTTGAGCCGAGCGGCTTTGCCGCGCAGCCCGCGAATGTAATAGAGCTTGGCGCGCCGCACTTTGTAGCTGCGGATCTTTTCGACCTTATCGATGACCTTGGAGTTGAAAGGGAAGATGCGCTCGACGCCCTGCCCGAAGCTCATCTTGCGCACGGTGAAGGTGCCTTGCGGCCCATGATTGACGGCGATTACCAGCCCCTCAAAGGCCTGCAACCGCTCCTTCTCGCCTTCCTTGATCTTCACCTGCACCCGCACCTGGTCGCCGGGCACGAACTGGGGCAGATCGGTGCGCTGGAGTTTTTCTGCCAGGCGCTGCATAACGGGATGAATTGACATGGTTACTTTCCTGCGTTTGGACTCAGAGCTTTGATTTTAACAGACCTTCGAGATCTGCGCCTCCTTCCGCCCCGCTGGCGCCGCAGGAGCGCCCTCGCCAACTCACTGAAGAGAAATGGTTATAATCGCTAGGGGATGAGAAGTTTTTAGCCCGTCCTCAAATTTAACCCGGTTATGCTGGGAGCGGAGGTCAAGCGAAAATGACAAAGGCGGACCTGGTAGAAAAAGTGGCCGGCCTGGGAGATTTGACCCGGCGCGACAGCGAGGTCATTGTTGAGACCATCTTCGACTCTGTGATCGGCGCTTTGCAGAGCGGAGACAAAATCGAAATTCGCGGCTTCGGCTCGTTTCGCATCCGGCAGCGGAATCCGCGCATCGGCCGCAACCCCAAGACCGGCCAGCGCGTCGAGGTGCCAGCCAAGCGAGTGCCTTATTTCAAGCCTTCCAAGGAACTTCGCGACCTGGTGAACCCCGATGAAGCCGCCCAGGTTGCCTCGTAGAGGGTTCCGGGTTCAGTACCGTCCGCGCCTCCCGGCGCTTTTTTAAGCGTCTGATCGACGAGTGATCTGTATCACATCGACAAGTGCCTTCCAGCACATCCCCACGTACGCTTCGGTGCCACGCTCTCGGGTACGAGGTGTTCGCGATGGCGGATGCAGCCGCACGTGACTGGGCCCGTCCCACCGTTATTCTGGTGGCCACTGACCTCAGTGACCTGGACCGGCTCATGCCCCACGCCCTTCAGCAGGCGGATTCTACAGGTGCGCGCCTGCTGCTCCTCCACGCGCTGTCGCCCATCTCCGCCATCTCCGCCGACGCCAGCGGATTGCCCTATTACGACATGGCGGGCGCCCTGGAAGTCGCCGACAAGGCTATGCAATTCTGGTGCGGCGTGGCCCGCGCCCGCGGGATCCGCTGCGATGCCCTCGTACGCGAGGGCCAGCCTACTCACGAAATCACCGTCGCTATCCGTCAATTCCGCGCGGATCGTCTCATCCTCGGCACTCGGAGCCGCAGCAAGCTTGGCAAGTTGCTTGTTGGCTCCGTGGCAGAACAAGTGCTGCGCTCGGTCAACCTCCCGGTCATCACCGTGGGACCCGAGGCTCATCTCCAGGAACCCAGCGATACCGAAGCTGTGGTGCTGCTGGCAACCACACTGCGAGAGACCTCCCGCCCGGGTGCAGCGCTTGCCTGCCGAATTGCCGCCGCACAGCAAGCCCGCCTTGTCTTGCTCCACGTGCTTCCACCGCTGGATGAGATGGCGCGCAAACATCTGCCCACCGGCCTGGATTCCGCGGCCATGCACGAGTTGCGGCAGCTGGCCGCCGAAACCTGTGCGGGTACTGGCGTTGTCGTCGAGCCGATGGTTGTGCACGGCAATCCCACTATCGAGATTCTCGCCGAAGCTTCCGCCCGCAACGCCGGCCTGATCATTCTCGGCGCCACGCAACGCTCGGCCTTGGAGAACCTCACCCGGGACCGCACCGTTTATCGCGTACTTGCCCATGCCCGCTGCCCGGTGCTCACTCTCCGCGAAGCGCAGGCAATGCCGGTGGAACACCATGAAGAAGCGGTCGGCGCACATCACGCATGACGCCGGTCCGAGGTGAGCGCAACTTGCGCCGCAAGCGCGACTTGCCCCCAAGATTGTTGAGAGAAAAAGACGGGGCGAGGTTCTGCCCGGCTACGCCGTCAGCCGTTCCAACTGCTCCGGCTTGACGATGGTCAGGCTCGTGCCTTTGATCGTGATCCACTGATCGCGCCGGAACTGGTTGAGGAGGCGCGTAACCGTCTCCCGCGAGGTGCCTGCCATGTTGGCAATTTCTTCATGGGTGAGCGCCATGGTGAACTTGATCTCCGGCTTGCCATTGGCCGCCGTGCGTCCCCAGTCCAGCAGCAGGCGGGCCAGACGTCCCGCAGCAGAGCCGGACAAGGCCAGGCGCTTGGCGTCATGGAAAACGGTCATGTATTCGCCTGAGAGAGCCTGCGCGGCGTGCATTGAAGCAATGCCATGGCGGCTGAGAAACTCGACGAATTCCTGCTTGCGAACCGTCTTCACCTGACAGGGCTCGATGGCTTCTGCCGTCACCTCGTGAGGAACATTAGCCAGCACCGCGCTTAAACCCATCACATCGCCGGGGCCGGCAATCTTCAGGATCATCGTCTTTCCGTCGCGCGAGGTTGAAGAAATCTTCACCTGGCCGAAGCAGATTACGAAGACATTGCGCGCCGGATCACCTTCGGAAAATAGCTTGGCGCCGCGCGCATGGTTCATCATGATTCCAATCCCGTCGTAGTCCGCCAGAGCCTCCGGTGTGAGATTGCAGAACATCCGCAGATGCCTGTGCTCACAATTCAAACAATCTTCCGGAGGGTGATGCGAGTGGAGTGAAGCCATAATTGTCCCGCTGATCTTGTCTGAGAGTATAACCCAAATCTCGTAAAGTAATGAAAAGCATTCAAGTTGAAATGCGCCTGCCGGAGCCGCGGGACCCCTGGTGCGGGTTTGAAGGCCGTCACTTACGGGCAAAGTGATGAAATGCGGTTCGGCGCCCGGGCACCCATTCAAGGTCTGCTATTGTGGGATTGCGGCTCGATCCTGAGACAGATTGTTCAGGCGCTGACAACTCCCTTAATCAGAAGGTTCTCAAAGCTTTCATGTCACCGGTTCCGCAAATTTCCGTTCCGCCACTGGCTCCCTTTCTCATCGAGCCACGCTTCGATCCCCGCGTGTGGGGCTTCTGCGATCTGCGCCCTTGGTACGATCACGTCGCTGCGGACCAGCCCATCGGGGAAGTCTGGCTGACCGGCGACGACTCCCTGGTGGGCACCGGTCCGCACGCCGGCCAGCGTCTTGGTAATCTCTTCCGCGAGGCCCACGCTTCGCTGCTTGGACCGGCAGCCCCTTCGGCGGCCTCTCCGCTGCTGATCAAGGTGCTCTTTGCCCGCGAGAAGCTTAGCGTACAAGTTCACCCCGACGACCAGATGGCACAAAAATACGGCGAGCTGCGCGGCAAGACTGAGTGCTGGTATTGCCTGGCTGCGGAGCCGCATGCTGCCGTCGCTTTGGGCCTCAAAGCCGGGGTTGACTTGAAGCAGGTGGAGGAAGAGATTCACGAGGGCACGCTGGAGGGCAGCCTCAACGTGGTTCCCGTCGCTGCCGGCGACATGATCTTCGTCGACGCGGGAACCGTGCACGCCATCTGGCCCGGCCCCATACTGCTCGAAACCCAGCAGAATTCCGACACCACTTACCGCATGTTCGACTACGGCCGGCCCCGCGAACTGCACGTAGAGAAATCTCTTGAAGCCACCCGCCTGGCCACGCGCGCGGGCAAAATCGCACCCAAGCAGCTCGCTGACCGCACCGTATTGATCGACGTGGAGTATTTCCGCGTAGAACGTATTGCCGTCTCCGGCGACCGCTCTTCGGCGAGCCTGCGCGGCGCGTCGGAAGCAACTCCCGGATTGGCTTATCTATTTGCCGCAACCGGCTCGGCGCGAATTTCCGGCGCCGGCTTCGCGCCGCTGCATTTGCCGGCTCGCGGCATCGCGGCAATTCCCGCTTCTTCGCCTGAATTCACGGTTGAAGATCTTGGCAGCCTGGAGCTGATTCGCATCACGCCCAACTGGCCGGCGCAGTCTGCATGAATGCTCAAGAGTGGCGAAGCTCCGTCATCGAGTACATCCGCGCCGAAGCTCGGCCGGCGGATAAGTTCGGCCATCAGCCTCGCGTCTACGCGCTCGCCTGCCGCATCGGCCGGGAAATGCCATACGACGACGACATTCTCTTCGCCGCCGCGTGGATGCATGATCTGGGCGTCTTCCTCGGCCACCGGCCCAGCGAACCGGAGTTGCTGTCACGATGGAACCATGTGCCCTATACCGTCGCCCGCACGCGCGACCTGCTCCCCGGATGGGGCTTCCCCACCGAAAAGCTCGACGCCGTCGCCGAGGCCATCGAGACCCACCAGGCGCAGGATGAGCCGCGCCGCATTGAGGCAATTCTTCTGCGCGATGCCGACATTCTCGAGCAGTTGGGGGCTGTGGGCGTTTTGCGAAGCGTTACTAAAGTGAGCCGCGACACCCGCTATCCCACCTATTCTTCTGTATTTCCTGTTTTGCGGAACGCCGCTGATGGGTTACCCTCTAGGTTATACACTCCCTCGGCGCGACTACTGGCCGTGCCGCGTGTTCAAGTCCTTAACGCCTTCCTCGCCGCCATACAGGAAGAGGCCGGTGAGCTGCTGTTGTAGGTCTTCAATCCCTGGTTGCCGTGTAACAAAAGAATGCCGCGGAAGCCGTCGATAAGTGACCGGATCGTACAGACTAGCTGAACCGGAATGCTATCGCGGTAGGGCGTAAGTCGCCCCCCGTGAGCAAAGCGCAGTGTCTTTTTCACCCCCGATCCTTGCACATTTGCCGGCAATCCATGTTGCCTCGGAATAGCGTCTTTTGCAGCACCAAAGGAGAGACCATGCGTTTGAAGTCCGTCCCCGTGTTCATTCTTGCGGCCCTTTTTGCGGTTGCCGCTCTTCCTCTTTTCGCTCAATCCTCCCCTTCTGCCGTTCGCGGCGGATGGCCGCTGATGTTCGGCGGCGGCTATTCCTCCATCAACATGGACTGGGGGCATGGCGCCGACGGCAACCCCCGCATCGTGAACGGCGTAACTGCATGGCTAGACTGGTACGGCGTGCCCCTCTTCCCCAAGGGGTTGGGAATCGAAGTCGAAGGCGAACACGTGAATTGGAACCAGCCCACCATGCCCGTCGGCCTGGAGCGTCTTCGCATTGATGCCGGACTCGCCGGCCCCGTTTACAGAGTGCGGTACGACCAGCGCTTCGATTTCTATGTCAAGGCCATGGCCGGCTTCGGCAGCATCGACTTCCCCCCCGTGGGATACTACTCCCACGACACCCGGACGATCTGGGCGCCAGGTGGAGGCGCCGACGTCCGCGCCTGGAGGAACTTCTGGGTGCGCGCCGATTACGAGTACCAGTTCTGGCCTCAGATGTTCGGCCCCAATGCCCTCAACCCGCACGGATACACCCTCGGCCTGGTCTACGATTTCAGCGATCTTCACCGCCGTTATTAACCGCGCAATCCGATCAGCGCCAGTTCACGCTACCTGAGCGGAAACCGGCTGCCGTACTATCGTCTTTGTCTCCAGGGGGCTCATCGCGTCATACTTCGTTGCCAGCCTGCGCGGTGGGCCTGCCAGAGCTTTCGGCCGTCGCCTTATCTGCTCCCACAGATTTCAACCTGTCTGCGGGAGGACGCGGGGAACCGAGGCGAATTTCGCGGGGCCGTCAGAGCGTTTTCGGCCGGACTGTTAACAGTGCATCGAGCTTCTGCGGTATCGCACCCTTGGCGCATAACGCCGCGCGCAGGATGGGGTGCGGGAAGTTCGGTCAACACTTGCGTCGAAAATGCTCTGACCCCGGTACGCTGCAGAGGCCCTGGAAGTGACACTTCCGCCCCGATTAATGACGCCGGGCGTGTGAGCTCTTGAAATCGATATCTGTCGACAGCCAGTCGGAAAGCTGGTTTTCGGCAATTTCGTCCGGGCCCGCCTGAGAGGGGATCGACGATCTGGCCAGCAGCACCGAAACCTTCACTTTCCCCTTGACGTTATAAGCTTCGAGAAGCCTCGCCAGGCCCTGATCCGTCTCGTCCATATAGTCGGCGGGCAGGGCACCCTGCGCACCATGTATATCCACCGGGCCCATGACCATCTGATTCATCACCGTGCTGTTGTTGGCAATTCCGGAAGAGTCGAATTTCACCACCAGACAGGCCCGGTTCTCCAGTTGATCTGGATTCGCCGTGAACTGGATGTCGGGGATAGTGATACCCGATGGATCGGGCTTCGCCGGTTTGCCGGTGAAGGCGATGTGGTAGGGAGCGCCCTGCCATTTGGGCTGAAGGTGAAGAGCGCCTGCGTCCGATTGGCTTTTGCACCCGGCCAAGATCATGAATCCACCCAAGACAAGTTCGAGCGCGAGCAATGTGACCTTTTTCAAGCTTCCTCCTCACGGCGATGAATTAACGCGCCATAATAACACTCCTCCGGACTCTGGGCGCTCAGGTTCTGTGCGGGAAGTTTCACGATCCTGCAGTTCACGCCGATAAGTCCGGGGAGGATTCGCGCTTGGGGCAGAGGCGCATCCAAAAAGGGGAATGAAGTCCGGAGGGCAACGCCGTCTCCGGCGTCCCTGCCTGGTGGCCGGGAACCGCGAATGGGGAAATGTCGTAAAGCAGTTGACCTGATCCGGAAAGGGCTCGGGCGGGATAGACGCTCGAACTGGGGACAAACGACAAAGTAAGGGTTTTTGCAACTTTTGGGTTTTCTGCGTTGTCTAATTGTAGAAAAGCTGATAAAAGGACACTCAATGCCGAATCATCCATCAACACCGCCGCAAGGCCAGGTTATTCCACCCAAAAGTTTTCCGGGAACCCGGCGCGTCCCGGTTCTGCCTGTCCGGGATACGGTTCTCTTTCCTCATGCTGTTTTGCCGCTGACCGTGGGCAGGGAAAGTTCGATCCAACTGATCGAGTCTCTAGGCGAGGAGCGGACCATTGTCGTGGCAGCGCAGCTGGATCCACGGGTGGACTCGCCGCAACCGGCCGACCTGCACAACGTGGGCACGCTGGCCACCGTGCATAAGGTGGTGAGAATGCCCAATCAGAGCCGGTTTGTATTTACCGAAGGAACCGATCGCGTGCGGATGGTGCGGTTTGTGCAGTCGGAGCCGTTTCTTGTTGCCGAAGTCGAAACCCTGGAAGATGTGGAGCCGGCGGAAAGCCCGGGGATCGAGGCGCTGGTGCGGAACGTGATCGGCCAGTTCCAGCAGATTGTCGCCGAGTCGCCCACGCTCTCCGACGAGTTGCGCACCATAGCGGTGAACATCGAAGAGCCCAGCCGGCTGGTGGATTTCATCGCCTCTTCTCTCCCCTTCCTGACCACGGATGACAAACAGGCGCTGCTGGAGACGGCTTCCGTTCCGGAACGGCTGGGGTTGCTCAACAAGCACCTCGCGAAAGAAATCGAGGTGCAGCAACTGCGTAACAAGATCCAGAGCGAAGTGCAGGATCAGGTGCAGAATTCGCAGCGTGAGTATTACCTGCGCGAGCAGATGAAGGCCATCCAGAAAGAACTGGGCGAGCAGGACGAGGGACAACGCGACATCGAGGAGCTGCGCCAGAAGATCGAAGCTGCGGGCATGCCCGACGAGGTGAAGAAGGAAGCGCTCAAGGAACTCTCGCGCCTGCAGAGGATGTCGCCCATGGCCGCTGACTATTCGTTGACACGGAATTACATCGAGTGGCTGGCGGTGCTGCCCTGGGCAAAAAGCTCGGGCTCGAAAATCGACATCGGCAAGGCCCGGGAGATTCTCGATGAAGATCACTACGAGTTGCGCAAGGTGAAGGACAGGATCCTGGACTATTTGAGCGTGCTCGAGCTTAAACCGGATATGAAAGGACCGATTCTTTGCTTTGTCGGGCCTCCCGGCGTGGGCAAGACCAGCCTGGGCCGGTCGATTGCGCGGGCGCTGGGCAGAAAATTTCAGCGCATCTCGCTAGGCGGCATGCACGACGAGGCGGAGATCCGCGGCCACCGGCGGACCTATATCGGCGCATTGCCGGGGCAGATTATCCAGTCCATACGCCGGGCGGAAACCAACGACCCGGTAATCATGCTGGATGAGGTTGATAAGCTGGGGCGCGACTTCCGTGGCGATCCGGCGTCGGCGCTGTTGGAGACGCTCGATCCGGAGCAAAACAACACCTTCCGCGATAACTACCTGGATGTGCCGTTTGATTTGTCGAAGGTGCTCTTTATCTGCACCGCGAACATGCTGGACACCGTGCCTCCTCCGCTGATTGACCGCATGGAAGTGATTCCCTTGCAAGGCTACAGCGAAGAGGAAAAACTGCACATCGCCAGGCGCTATTTGATTCCGCGGCAGATCAAGCAGAACGGCATCAATCCGGAGCAGATCGAGTTTCCCGATGAGACTATCCGCTACATCGTGCGGCACTACACCCGCGAGGCCGGTGTGAGGAAGCTGGAGCAGACCATCGGGACCGTGTGCCGGAAAGAAGCCCGGCGGGTAGTGGAGGGCAAAACGGAACAACTGATCGTCAACCGGGAGATCATTCAGGAATTTCTGGGCGGCATCCAGGTGCGCGTGGATACGGAGGTGGCGGAACGAGTGAAGCGGCCCGGTGTGGCTGTGGGCCTGGCCTGGACGCCGGCCGGGGGCGACATTCTCTTCATCGAGGCCAACAAGATGAAGGGCAAGGGCGGCTTCACCATGACCGGGCAGATCGGCGAGGTAATGCAGGAGTCCATGCAGGCGGCACTGACCTGGGTGCGGTCCAATGCGCCCGCACTGGGGCTGGCTGAGGACTTCAACAAAGAGCTGGATCTGCACATTCACGTGCCCGCAGGGGCCATCCCCAAAGACGGCCCCTCAGCCGGCGTCACCATGGCCACCGTGCTGGTTTCGCTGCTGACCGATACGCCGGTGAAGCCGCTGACCGCGATGACCGGCGAGATTACGCTGAGCGGAAATGTGCTTCCCGTAGGGGGCATCAAGGAGAAGTTCCTGGCGGCGCGCCGGGCGGGAGTGAAAACCATCATCCTGCCTGCGGAGAACCGCCAGAACGTCGACGAGGACCTGACCAAAGAGATGATGGACGGCGTGGAAGTCCACTACGCTGGCCACATCGAGGACGTTCTGGCGGTAGCGCTGCCCGCGCTGAAATCCCGTCCCGGAAAAGAGCAACCGGAACTGGCGATGGCGGGCGCGGCGTGAATCTGGGCCCGGGCCTGCGTGGCGCACAAGGGCCGGCAAAACTGCCGGCCCTTGTGCGGTTAGGTCCAGTCACGAAATGTGACCGGGACCTGCCCTAGACCACCCATGTTCTGGCCGCCGTAGCCGGTAATCAAGTTGTAGCCGTTGCTGACCACCAGCATCGCGTGTTGATGCCCAGGCGATACGCCATGAATGACGTATCGCTGATTATTGGTCTGCCACGCGACCCAGCGCACCCCTACGCCCTGCCCTGGCTGCGCGGTTACTCCCCGCAGATTATCGCGCAGGTTGTCGAGATTGGCGGGCCATTGCGGGGCCGCCACCAGCGTGCCCAGCATCTCCGGGTGACGTTGCACAATGTGCGCCAGGCCAAATGCATTGCCAACATCGTTTTGACCTAATTTCAGCGTGGTATTGTTCATGCCCGGCCCCAGCTGGCGATTGCCGATGCGCCGCCCGCCGCCGTAATTCGACATCTGGCCGAACCATTTTCCACCTCCCGGCGGAGTCAGGTTGTCGTTAGGACTGAAACCCACGTGATCGTAGGCCAGCACATCATCGGCCAGGAGCACGCGGCGGTTGCCCACGCGCAAGAGCAGGAACAGCGTCTGCCCAACCTCGTGCCAGACCACGTCGTAATCGTTAACTTTTGTGTACCGGACCACGCCGTTGGCGGCCTGCGTGGCCTGATGGCACGTGGAGCAGACGTGGCCGGGAATGGCAATGGCGGCGTAGAAGATGAGGGGCCGCGCATGAGCAGGATTGGCGCAATAGTAATACGGCATTTTGATCGACCTCCGAATTCTGAGAGATTTTGGGGACGAGAATTTCAAACCCGGGATGGGGCCGCGCGTAAATCATCGGCGCTGTCCCCTGACCCGCCGGTCGGCCCGATACGAGATGCCGGTGCTTGCAGGGACCCCTCGCTCGCCCCAGCGAATCTTGCCGGACCGCATCCAAATTCCTGGGCAATCGGGTCCGATTCTAACCGATTCTCCTCGCCTGAAGGTTAAATTTGTTTAGCGTTCCCCCCTTGGCCAGATTGCCGAGCGCCACGGCGGTTTGAGGCTTTCCAGACGAATCATCTGCGGTCTGCGGCGTCTAAGATGCAGGCGGTATTCTTTTTTGCATGATGCTGGTACGCGTAATTCCATTTGGGGTTTTGAAAGACTGGCTGGGCGCATCGGCAAAGACGGTTGAATTGCCGGAGGGAGCGCGAGTGGGCGAGTTGCTGGAACAGCTCAGCGAAAAGATGCCGCCCGCGATGTTGAAGGGTATCGCAGTGAGCGTGAATGCCGAATATGCAACGGCGGGCCAGGTCTTGCGCGAGGGCGACGAAGTGGGGCTTCTGCCGCCGGTTTCGGGCGGCTGCGCAGACACCGGGCAGGCCAGCAAGGAAGCGGCGGAAGAGCGGACGGAATATCAGGTCACATCCCTGACCCGCGAGCCCATCGATGCGCAGGCGGTGGAGGCACGGATTGCCGCAGCCAGGCGCGCCAGCGATGGTGCGCTAGTGGTCTTCGATGGCATGGTGCGTGACAACACGCGGGGGCGACAGACGCTGCATCTGGACTACGAGGCCTACGAGGAGATGGCGGCCAAACAACTACAGGCGCTGGCTGCGGAGGCACGGAGCCGGTTCGGAGTGCGGCATGTAACCATCGTGCATCGGCTGGGGCGGCTCGAGATCGGCGAAACCAGCGTGCTGATCGTGGTGGCGTCGGCGCACCGGGCGCAGGCGTTTGAGGCATGCCGCTGGGTCATCGACACATTGAAGAAGACGGTCCCGATCTGGAAGAAGGAAACCTTTGCGGACGGGGAGGTGTGGGCGCCGGGAGAGCCGTTTCCGGAGAAGCTGGCGGTGGATGCGGGGGAGAGCAGAGAGAATGTGTAGCCGCCAGAGTGGCCAGAATCGCCTGCTCAGCAAGCTAGCCGGCTGGTCGCCGGCGAGGCGGAAGCGTGGCGCGGCGGTTGCGGCGTGCACGGTGGTTGCCGCCCTGGCCGCGGTGCTGCTAGCACAGACAACTACCCTGCATTTGAATGTGAAGCTGGTGAGCGTCTTCGTGAATGTCACGGACCGCAATGGCGCCATTGTGGGCGGGCTGACGAAAAATGATTTCACGATCTTCGAGGACGGCCGTCCGCAGAAGATTGCGATCTTCGAGAGAGAGTCGCAGATGCCGCTGAACCTGAGCCTTGCCATCGACACCAGCGGAAGCGTAAAGAAGGATCTGCATGCCGAGGCGGATGCCGCGCGGCGATTCGCGGCGGCGATACTGCGCCCGCAGGACCGCATGAATGTCATCCAGTTTGCCACCGACGTAAGCGTGCTCACGCCGTTCACAGACAAAGTCTCGGTGGTCGACTCGGGATTGAGGCGGCTGCACACGGACTTTGCAACTGCGCTCTACGACGCCATTGTCCAAGGATCGGATTTGCTGGGCAAACGCGAGGGGCGCAAGGTGTTGATCGTGATATCCGACGGAGACGACACGCTGGGAGACAGCACCTATGGCGATGCGCTGGAGCACGCGCTGCGTAACGAAGTCATGATCTACAGCCTGATCGATGTGCCCATCGCCGCCAGCGCGGGACGCGACACGGGCGGCGAGCACACGCTGATCACACTGGCGGAGCAGACCGGGGGAAAGTATTTTTACGTGAGTCAGGAAGGGCTGGACGCGACGTTCGAGAAAGTCAGCGAGGACCTGCGCACCGAGTATTTGATTGGGTATTACCCGCAGCACCAGCTGCCGGGAACCGATTTTCACCGCATCACGGTGACGATTCCGCGCGCGGCAACGGGGGATTTCAATCTGCGCTACCGGATCGGCTACTACGCCGATGCCGCGGGTGAGGCGGGAGCGGAATAACCGCTCAGAAGAACCCGGGAATCCCGAGGAGGAAGGACCGCGGGATCGAAGGACAACTCCCGGACCGAGAAACGTCGAGACTTCGATTGATTTAGTCTTTCGCGTCTTGCTTGCCAGGATCACCGGGCGACTGCGCATCCGCTGCATCCCCGGTCTCGCCGTGCCAGAGCGCGTCAGGGTTGATGGGAAGCTGCCGATTGCGAGCCGACGCTGCCCGCAGCGCCCGGGATTCAAAGCGAAGGGCCGCGCAATCCTTGCGGAGCAGGCGGGACTGCTCACAGATATCGCGAGAGACCTCGATGACCTCTTTCAGCTTCTTCAGCCAAATGGCGGGTGGGGTAAGAACGGGAATTACAAGATCGAAGCTTTCTTCGATACATGTGATGGTGGGATTTTGAAAGAGGACAAGAGGAGCAGCGGAAAGCCTTCGGGATTCCCGGAGGATGGGCTCCGCAGGCGCAGAATAGTCGCTATGAAAGATGACGGCAGAAAGAGCTTGCTGGCCCAAAAGGACACCGCGAATCGCGGAAATTGATTCCGGCGACTGCACAACAATAAACCCGGCTCGCTGCATAACCGGAATGCGCTGGCAAGTATCGTTGCCGACATGAAGGATGGTGGACGTCGCCATCTCTGGGCCCTGTGAGTGGAGGATAACATAGAGCCAGATACGGGGCGAATGATCAAGGACCAGGCGCCAGATAGAAGGCTCAGCAGGCTAGGTCAGATCACTGCAGCTTGTCTCTCAAAACTCTCGAAGGGCATCTTCATTGAGGATTCTCCGCATTTCCGCACCGTATCTATGATCCTGGTAAGGTATGGAGACTGGCGAGATGCATGACACGGTAGTCGGGAGTATGCAGACAGTCCCTAGGAAAAACCCTGGCTCATAACTTACTAGCGCCGACGATGCGCGATTCTCGTGAGGGACCGCCGGACTCTATTCGGATAGGTTGGCCGGCGCAAAGTAACTCGCGGATGAAATGCCGGTTACAGACCGGAAAGAGCATCTAGAATGAAATCATGACACCACCAATGGGAACCAGACGCCGTTCCAAAACGCCGCCGCCCGGCGAGACCGGCCAGGAGGCTCTCTACCTGCGCTCACTGAGCGACCGGCAGGTTATCGTAACCATCAAGCTGCGCGATGGGGAAACTTTGCGCGGCTGGATTGAGTATTTTGATGACGGCATGCTGCGCCTAACCCGCGAAGGGCAGCCGAATCTGTTCATATACAAGCACCAGATCAGGACGATCACGGAAGCGGGACGCCGGCGCGGGACGCGCATCGGCGCCCCGGCAAATGGGCGAGACAACGGGGCCGAATCGTGAGCATAGCGGGGGAAACGGGCGCAAGCGCATTCAAATGGGTACCCGGGGCGGCAGCGATTGCGCGCGAGGCCGGGGCGAAGCTGCGCGAATATTACGCGCAGGGCGTGGAAACAGAATACAAAGGCGACGTGGACCTAGTTACGGTCGCCGACCGCGCCATGGAGAAGCTGATTCGCACGCGGCTGGGCATGGCGTTTCCGGAGCACGGGATTTACGGCGAAGAAGGCACGCGCGAGCGGCTGGATGCGCAGTTCCGCTGGTACGTGGATCCGCTGGACGGAACCACGAATTTTGCCCACGGGTTTCCCCAGTTTGCAGTGTCATTGGGGCTGGAGCAGCGGCCGGCCGGGACTGCGCCGGATGCGGACGGAACGCTGGTGGCGGGCGTGATCTTCGACCCCATGCGCGATGAGCTTTTCGCGGCGGAGCGGGGGCGCGGCGCGCAATTGAACGGACGGCCGATACACATTTCGAGCGCCAAAGAACTGGCCGAAGCGCTGCTGGCAACAGGCTTCCCGAGCAGGAAGAGGCATGCGAGCCCGAATATTCACTTCTATCAGGAGTTCACCCTGCGCTCGCACGGAGTCCGGCGGGCAGGATCGGCGGCTCTGGATCTGGCATATGTGGCATGCGGGCGGCTGGACGCGTTCTGGGAATTTAATTTGAATCCCTGGGACACCGCGGCAGGAATTCTGCTGGTAGAGGAAGCCGGCGGACGCGTCAGCGATTACGCGGGAAACAAATACCGGCTGGCGAGCGACGAGATACTCGCCTCGAACGGCGCGATTCACCAGGAGCTGATTGGTTTCTTCGTGGACATGTTCGCGGGCCGCGGCCTGGCGCCGATCCCCACCCCGCGCGAATTCGCGGAGCAGCGATTGAAACGCGCATAAGGAGCAGGGGTCAGTGAACAGGGTTCAGGAATCAGGGGCCGAGACCGGCGTTTCTGCTGCATTGCTTCGACGCTTGCCATGGCCGGCCGCGCTGACCCGCTGATTGGTCAGCGAGTTCCGCTCTCTGCCCCCTGAATTCCAACAACGAAACCCTGTTCCCAGCCTCTTTCCCGCATGGCAATACTCACAGGTCGTTCATGCGCGGCGCGGGGTCGTATGCTAGTATCAGCGTCGAAGAACTCTCGAAACGCGGAGACACAAAGAAGATGGCATACGTAATTGCAGAACCCTGTATCGGCACCAAGGACACGGCCTGCGTGGACGCTTGTCCGGTCGATTGCATCCACCCTAAGAAAGACGAAGACGGCTTTGGCGAGTCGGATCAGTTATTTATCGATCCGGTTGAGTGCATCGACTGCGGCGCGTGCGTTCCGGCCTGCCCGGTATCGGCGATCTTCGCCGCCGACGATGTGCCGGAAAAATGGACTTCGTATACGCAGAAAAACGCCGATCACTTCGGGCGCTGAGGGCGCCGGAGTATTTTGCCGGCCACGCAGTGCCGGAGCGTGTCCGTCACGGCTTGCCGTGGCGGACATTTGCTTTTTGAGGCAGAAGCATCTCTCCTTACTCGCGAAGGCCCTCAGGGTCAAAGTAAATTCGCGGCCTGAGGCTGCCGAAACGTGGTTGTCCCGCGTCTTTGCACACAGGGGACTTGTTCCATGCAACCTGGAGATGTCTGGAACCTCGGCGTAGGTACGCTCTGTGTCGCACTGATTGCCGCAGTCGGATGTCACGGGCCTGCGGTGCAGAGCGGCCAGGTGAATGCCGGCCCTCAAAACATTGGGCCAACCTACCGGCTGCGTGGAGTAGTGCTGGGCAAGAGTTCCGAGATGAAAGAAATCACCGTCCACCAGGGCGTGATTCGCGACTTCGAGCCCGCAATGAATGCGGTGTACAAGATTGGAGATGCGGGAGTCTTCCAGCAACTGCAACCCGGCGACGAGATCACCGGACGAGTGGTTCCATCTATAAGCGATGTGGTCAACGGACTGGCGGATGTAACCATCGCTTCCCAGGTGCGAGTCGGCGCCAACATGGATGCACTGCCGGCGCACCGCTTGCTGATCGGTGAGCAGGTGCCGCAGATTCCCATGGTCGACCAGAACAGCCGCAAAATCGTCTTTGCCAATTACCGGGGCAAGGCCCTGCTGATCACCTTCATCGATTCGAAATGCACCGACGACTGCCCCATCATCATGAAGCGCTTCGCGATGGTTAATATGCTGCTCGCGGCGAATGGCAAGGCATACGCCGCCAGCCACCTGATCAGCATCAGCATCGATCCCGCAAGCGACACGCCGCCGGTGCTGCGCAAATACGGTTTGGGCTACCTGGATGGGAAATCAGCCGGCTTCTCGCACTGGGAATTTGCAGACCTCACGCCGACGAATCTTAAGCGCCTGGCCACGGCGTTTGGCGTGGTCTACATCGAACAGCATGGCGACATTGACCACACCATGCAAACCGCGCTTATCGGCGAAGATGGCAAGCTGGTGAAGATTTGGGCCGGCGACCAGTGGGATCCAAGCGTTCTGGCCAAGGCCGTGGAAGCCGCCACGGAAAATACGAGGAGCGCCTGAAATTGACGCCTGGCCGACGTTGGCCAATGACTCCGTTCGGCAATATGAAACAAGCGCAGACCCAACGGCCGGCGCCGGAGGAGAAGCCAGTGGCAATTTATCGCACTAGCTCGTCAACCTCTTCCGCGGCTGGTTCATGATCGAATCCAATCCGCGCGCTGTCAATCGACTGGGGACCCGGGAAGATAGAAAAACGCCCTCTTTCGTCTTCGACAAATTCGATCATGTCGCCGGTTTTCAGACCAAGCTGTTTTCGAACGTTAAGGGGAAGCGTCACTCTGCCGTTGAAGGTAACAACTGCTGAAGGCATTTGGAACCTCTTCATCTATTGTATTCGAGAGTCAACCCCAGGTCTTCCACAGTTTCCACACCCCGCGACGACGCAAATAAACCACGGAATTTCAGTCAGTTGGGCGCGAAACCGCTAGCCGGGGCGATAATGGCGGCATGGCCCTCCTTACCTCGGAAGCGGTGGTCCTGCGCACTTGGCCGCTGGCTGAAGCGGACCTGATCGTCAGCCTTTTCACGCGCGAATTCGGACGCCTGAAAGGTGTGGCTAAGTCGGCGCTGAAGAGCCGTAAGCGCTTCGGAGGAGCCCTCGAGCCCATGACCGTGGTCCGCGTCTGGTTTGCCGAACGCGCAGGCCAGGAACTCGCGCGCCTCGACCAGATGGAAGTCATCGGCTCGCCGCTCGCTGCGCCGGTGGACGTGGCGCGCATGTCGGTCCTGAGCTTTTATACGGAATTGCTCGACGAGGCGCTCCCTGAACGCGATCCCCAGGAGACGGTATTCCGGCTGCTGCTTTCCGTGCTGGAACAGACGCAGGCAGCTGACTCGGACCTGGTGCAGCCGTGGATGGCCCTCACTTACTTTTCCCTGTGGATGACGCGGCTTATGGGCTTGTTGCCCGAGATTGGCCGCTGCACCATCTGCGGCGAAGCCCTGCAGCCCTGTGAAGTCTGGTTCAGCCGCTACGCCGACGGCCTGTTCTGCTCGCACCATCGCAACGGCAGCGGCAGCGCGCTGGCGGCCGACTCGTGGCTGCTGGCACAGCGAATGCTGCGCGCGCCCGCATCGGCGTTCGCCGGCGAGCCGTGGCCGCGTCGCCGGGCGCAGGATTTGCAGCGGTTTGCGGTGCAGTCGCTGGAGCGTCACCTCGAGCGCCGGCTACGCACGTGGGAGGCTCTGGGCAGGTTGGGCGGCTGAAGGCTTAAGCAGCAAGGCATCCAGGCTGAAGCGCCCCGGCCCGGCGATGAAGATAGCGAGAAACGCCGCCAGGTAAAGCACGATCATCTCCCCATGGTCGGAGCCCCGCCCAAAAAAGAGAAAATGATGCACCAGCGCCCACGCCGCAAAAATGTTGATGAAGCTGATCAGGCTGGCCCATCGCGTGGCCAGGCCCAATAGGACCAGCAGCGAGCAGATGCCATCGCCAACCGTGGCGAATACCAGCGCGAAGAGGCCCAGGTGGAGCAGATTGGGAAAATGGCCGGCCATCCGCGAAAAGCCGAAGAGCTTCTCTGTTCCGTGCTTGAGAAAGAGGCTGAGTCCGGCGATCACGCGCAGCACCAGCAGGCCGGAGTCAGTGCACGAGGGCAGAAAACCAAAGGTAATGAATCGCCTCATAAAACCTCCGTTCGATTGGACCCGGGCATCCGAGATGAGTTTACACGCGCAAGTCAACGACGAGCAGCGGGGGGAGTCGCTCGGGCGAACCTGCCAAAGCTCCATCTTCTCGCAGGGAAGACTCGAACACAGACCTGGCTGAAACCCCGGAATAGCGCCCCACAGAGTTCTCCGCGCCCTTAGGGCCGCAGTGAATCCTTTGTGCGCTCGTATCTGTGCACCTTGTATCCCTGTTCGTGCAATCGCCCTGGGTATATGCCCGCCTTCCTACGCGTTGGCTGATACCCGGCTGCTAAAATCGACTTTAGTCCTGCTGCAATCCCACCAAGAGAGACTTACCCGTGCCATCAACTCTAACCCCGTCTTCCGCGCTCACTTTTCAGGACCTGCTTTTCCGCCTGCAGGCCTTCTGGGCGGCGCGCGGATGCGTTCTCCAGCAGCCTTACGACGTTGAGGTCGGCGCAGGCACCATGGCGCCGGAGACATTTCTGCGCGTGCTGGGTCCGAAACCTTATCGGGTCGGATACGCGCAGCCTTCGCGCCGTCCGGCCGACGGGCGCTACGGCGAAAATCCCAACCGCCTCTTCAAGCACACGCAATTTCAGATCATCCTCAAGCCCCCGCCGGAAAATGTGCAGGAGCTCTATCTCGAGTCGCTGGAGGCCATGGGCATCGACCTCAAGCGCCACGACCTCAAATTCGAAGAAGACAACTGGGAGTGGCCCGCCGGCGGCGCCTGGGGCGTAGGCTGGCAGGTCATGCTTGATGGTCTCGAGATCACGCAGTTCACGTATTTCCAGCAGTGCGGCGGCCTCGACCTCGATCCCATCTGCGCCGAGCTCACCTACGGCATGGAGCGCATCGCCGCCTTTCTCCAGGACGTCGATTCCATTTACGACATTGTCTGGGCGCGCGATCCGGAGAGCGGAGCGCCGGTGACCTACGGCGACGTCAGGCTCGCCGAGGAGCTGCAATTGTCCGTTTACAACTTTGAATATGCCGACGTGTCGCGGCTCTGGGAGCACTTCAACTCCTACGAAGCCGAGGCCCACGCGCTGCTCGGTCAAGCCGAGGTGCTGTTCGCGCGCCAGGACGCAACCGCGGTGGAGAAACGGCGCTTCCCTCTCCTGGCCACGTACGAACTGGCATTGAAATGCTCGCATCTGTTTAATCTGCTCGATGCCCGCGGGGCGATCAGCGTCACCGAGCGAGTCGGCATCATCGGCCGCATCCGGGCCTTGGCAGTAGGCGTGGCCAAAGCCTACGCCCAACAGCAGTCCGCAAGCCTGGCCTCATCCTCGCTGTCATCCTGAACGGAGCCCAGCGGGGTTGGAGAAAGAATTTCAAAAACATGTCTGATTTTTTACTGGAGATTGGGCTGGAAGAGGTTCCGGCCCGGATGATTGCCGAAGCCGAGGCAGAACTGGGCCGCCGCGTGCGCGACCTGCTCACGCGCGAGCGGCTGCTTTCGTCAGGGGGCGCGGTGGAGACCTATTCGACGCCGCGCCGGCTCGCCGTGGTGGCTGAAGGCGTGGCCGCGGCGCAGGCTGACGTAGAAGAAAAGCTCACCGGCCCCTCGTGGAAGGTGGCTTTCAAAGACGGCTCGCCCACAACCGCCGCCCAGGCCTTTGCCAAAAAGGCCGGCGTGGAATTTTCTGCGCTCGAAAAAGTCGAGACTCCGAAGGGCGAGTACGTCGGCGCAACGGTCACGCGCAAAGGGCGCGCCACGGCGGAGTTGCTCGCCGCAGAACTTCCCAGGGAGGTCCTGGCGATTTACTGGGCCAAAAACATGTACTGGCGCGCCGGCAAACCCGAGCGCTTCGTGCGGCCGGTGCGCTGGGTGGTTGCCCTTCTCGATGAGGCGATAGTTCCAATCGAAATAGCAGGCATCGCTGCAGGCAATGCGAGCCGCGGCCATCGCGTACTCCATGGTGAAGCGCCGGTGGTGATTGACGCGGCAAAGAATTACGCGGAAGATCTGCGTGCTGCGCATGTAATTGCCGGCGTGGCCGAGCGCAGGCAGACCATCCGCAAGGCCCTCGACAAGGCAACCCGCGTGGTTTCGGGCGCGCGCTGGCGCGAAGACGAGCCGCTGGTGGAAACCGTCGTCCATCTCACCGAGTGGCCCTCGGTCATACTCGGCGATTTCGAACGCGAGTACCTGTCCCTCCCCGAAGAAGTGCTGGTGACGGTAATGCGCGATCACCAGAAGTACTTTGCCGTCGAGGATGCCGCAGGCAAGCTGACTCCGCATTTTCTCGCCGCGCTCAACACCGAGGCCGATGCCGAGGGCGCGGCGATTATCCGGCACGGAAACGCGCGAGTGCTGCGCGCGCGCTTCAAAGATGCGCGCTTCTTCTGGGACTTCGACCAGAAGACTCCGCTGAAAGATCGCATGGCCAGCCTCAAACACGTAACTTTCCAGAAAGAGCTGGGCAGTTATTACTGGAAAACAGAACAGAACCTGACGGTGGCGCGCGAGCTTGCGGAGTCAGTCAGCGAAGCCCGCGTAGCCTTTGACGAATCGGCGCTGTTCAAGGCCGTCGAGCTGGCCAAAACCGATCTGACTACCGAGTTAGTGAAAGAGTTTACTGAGTTACAGGGAGTCATCGGCGGGCTCTACGCGCGGGCGCAGGGCCTGGGTGAACGCGTGGCGCTGGCCATCTATCAGCAATATCAGCCGGCATTCACGGAAGATGAGATTCCCCTCTCTGTCGAAGGGCAGTTGCTCGGCCTCGCCGATCGCATCCAGACCATTAGCGCAATGTTCGGCATCGGGGCTGCGCCCACAGGATCAAAGGACCCCTTTGCATTGCGCCGCGCAGCTAACGCGATAGTGAAGATCCTGGCCGAAAGTGAGTTGCCGCTGACCTTGCGCGACGTAGTAGACGCGGCCGGCCCAGGCGCTGAGATCAATGAGCAAGTGTCGGCGTTTCTGCGCGAGCGGCTGCATTTTTATCTGAAGGACGTGCGCGGCTTCGCTTATGATGTGGTGAACGCGGTGCTCGCGGCCGGAGCGGACGATGTGCGCGACGCTATTGCGCGCGCTGAGGCGCTCAAGGCTGTGCGCAGATCAGAAGATTTCACCGCGGTTTCGGCGGCGTTCAAGCGCATCAAGAACATCTTGCGCCAGGCTGAAGAAAAGGGCTTCGCGCTGGGCTCGGCGAAGGATGTGATGCTGGCCGCGGAAGCACAACGGCTGGCCGATGCGGCTGCGGCGCTGGCGCCCCGCGTGGCAAGCTTGCGCGAGCAGCGAACCTACGCGGCCGCGCTGACCGCGATTGCCACGCTGCGGCCGGTTGTCGACACGTTTTTCGATAAGGTGATGGTGCTCGATCCGGACGAGAAAGTGCGCGGAGCGCACCTGGGATTGATTGATGAGGTGCTGCGGAGTTTTTCCGGAATCGCGGACTTCAACGAAATCGTTACGGCATAGCCGCCCCGGGTAGACTCGGCTTTTGAAGCGCACTCCCCGGCGCAGTTTTGATAGTTTGAATTCATGCCCGAACCCGCTCTTTCACTCGCCGAAACCGCCCTCGATCTCACTTCGCTGACCGCGGATGTCGTCGCGCTGGCCATGAAGGCCGGTGCATCCGATGCCGAGGCTGTCGCCCGCGAAGGCGACGAGTTCAGCGTAACCGTGCGCATGGGCGAAGTCGAGACGCTCAAGGAATCTGGCTCGCGAGCCCTAGGCCTGCGCGTGTTCCTCGGCCAACGTTCTGCTTCAGCTTCCACCAGCGACCTCACCGCCGATGGAATCCGCCAGCTTGTCGATGGCGCCTTGGCGCTGGCCAGAGTCACCGAAGAAGACCCCTTCACCGGTCTGCCCGAGCCCGGCGAATTCGGCGCGCTCGACCGCGATTTGCACCTTTATTTCGAGGATGTCTACTCGCTTCCCGGCCCCGAGCGCATTGAATGGGCGCGGCGAGTCGAAGCCGCGGCGCTGACCGCCGATCCGCGTATCACCAATTCCGATGGCGGCAGCTTTGAAGCGGCCACGGGGCGCAGGGCGCTGGCCAACTCCCGCGGATTCGCCGGCGCTTACCGCACCAGCTACGCGGGCGTCTCCGCCGCGCCGCTCGCCCAGGATGCCGACGGCAAGATGCAGCGCGATGGCTGGTGGTCGAGCGCGCGACGGCTCGCCGACGTCGAATCTCCGGAATCCGTCGGCCGGGAAGCCGCGCGGCGAACGCTGCGCCGCCTGGGCGCGCGCCGCGTGCCTACGCAAGGAGTGCCCATCGTCTTCGCACCTGAAGTGGCCCGCTCCCTCGTCGGCTCGGTCTTTGAAGCCGCATCCGGCGACGCCATCTGGCGCAGCGCATCCTTTCTCGCCGGCAAGCTCGGCCAATCCATCGCAACGCCAGGTCTCACCATCATCGACGACAATACCATGCTGTTGCCTGGCGGCGCCGGCGGCTTCGGCACCTCGCCTTTCGATGGGGAAGGTTTGCCGTCGCAGCGCACCATCGTTGTTGAAGGCGGAGTGCTCCGCAATTACTTGCTCAACACTTACACCGCGCGCAAGCTGGGGATGAAATCCACCCACAACGCCTCGCGCGGTCTGGCAGGCACGCCAGGGATCGGCGCCGGCAATCTTTACCTTGAACCTGGCGCGCATAGCCCCGAGCAGATCATCGCCGAAATCCCGGCCGGTTTTTACGTCACTGCTCTTATGGGCTTCGGCGTCAACACGGTTACCGGCGATTACTCGCGCGGCGCGACCGGGCTATGGATCGAGAACGGCCAGCTAACGCACGCGGTCGAGGAAGTGACTGTCGCCGGCAATCTCACTGAAATGCTGCGCAACGTCACCGCCATCGGCAATGACCTGGTCTTCCGCGGCTCCATCGCCTCCCCCACGCTGCGCATCGACGGCATGACCGTTGCGGGAAGTTAATGTGAAGCGCGGTTAGCGGAGTCCAGGCGCGATTGGGATGAACAAAGTGGATCAGGATCGGGAAGCAGTTGCGTCGAGGCTTATGGGCAGCCTGAGCGAAGAGATCCCCTTCGATCCCGCCGATCCCAAAGCCGCGCTCTCGCAACTGCCGCATTCTACCGCGGTCTTCGCGCTCTACGGCGCTGAGGCCCGTTCCGAACCTTACATCGGCCGCACGCCTAATCTTCGCGGCCGTCTTGAGCGTTTGCTTGAGCCTTCGCCCAGTCATCCGCGCCGCCTTCAGCTCGCCGGCCGCGTTCGCCGCATCGCCTGGCGGCTCACCGGCTCGGAATTCGAATCGCTGCTTGCTCAGTTTTCTGTTTTAGAGAGCATTTACGGCGCGAAGGCATTGGAGCGGATGCACCTGCGCCATCCCGCATTTGTCCGCTTCCTCGGCAGCAACCCGTTCCCTCGCGTCGCCGTCACCTTTCGCCCCAGTCAGCGGGAAGCGGACTGGGCCTATGGTCCGTTTCCATCGCGCGCCGCAGCCGAGCGCTACGTGGATGAAGCACTGAAGCTCTTCCTGCTACGCCGCTGCACCTTCGAGCTTTCACCCGACCCGGGCTATCCGGGATGCGTTTACTCGGAGATGAAGATGTGCCTGGCGCCTTGCTTCAAAGGCTGCACTGACGCGCGTTACGCCGAAGAGTCGGCCACCGTGGAGAGCTTTCTGTCCACGCGGGGCGAAAGCCTGCTGGTCACCCTGCGCACCCAGCGCGACCAAGCCTCAGCCAACCTCGAATTCGAACGCGCCGCAGAGCTCCACGCCCAGGTGCAGCGCGTGGAGTCGGTTCGTGCTTTAGCCGCGGAAATTGTTCGGCCGCTGAGCGGCCTGCGCGCCGTCATTCTGCAGCCTGCAGGCAAGCCCGACGCAGTCGCTTTGTTTCTTTTCGAAGACGGCCGGCTGCGGGGGCCGGCTGCATTCTCTACTCTCGGCATGCGCATTCAGAATGAGCAATCCGGCTCAACTTCGCTCTTCGCGCAGCCCATGGCCATTGAGCCGGTACCGGAGGTAGTTCCGGGATCAGGGATCAAGAATCAGGACTCGGAGATCAGGGATCAGAGCACGGCGGGAGTTGGCGGCGCGGCGAGCGAAGCCCCGGTGCAACCGGCGCCAACTGCTGCCAGAATAGCCCGCAGCGTGCTCGAATCCCGGCTGGAAGAGGCGCTCGCCTCGCTCACTCAGCCCTCCGCTCCGCTTACCGTCACAGAGCGGCAAGGGCATCTGGCCTTGCTCAAGCGCTGGTACTATCGCCCTGAAAGCAAGCGCACGGGCGAAATCTTCTTCCCTGACGCGGAAGATCGCTGGCCGGTGAAGTCGGTGTTGCGCGGCATTGGGCGGGTGGCCGCGAAGATGCTGGCCGGAGGCGTTTGAGGGCATTCCGCTAGCCTGCGATCAGCCCTCACCCGGACAGACGCACCAGCTCCTGCGCTTCCTGTTTCGGCCCCAGGATTGACATGCGTGGAATGCGTCCGCGCACCATTGCAACTTCATCACAGCGCGAAAGCCGTGGGCAGTTCTGGCAATCCTTGAAGATTTTGTCGGGCAGCTCCGACTTGTCTTCGACGGTGCGAAACCCATACTTGAAAAAGAAATCCGGAATGCGTGTGAACAGGCACACCGACTGCACGCCGTTCTCCTCGGCTTCCGCAATCAGTGCCTTCAGAATCTTGCCGCCCGCACCCTTGCTCTTGGCTTCGGGCTTCACCACAATCGAACGCACCTCGCACAGGTGCGGACCGTAAAGGTGGAGAGCGCCGCAGCCGAGAAAGACGCCGGCATCGGATTCGGCAATCGTAAAATCGCGAATGTTTTCGCAGATCTCGGCGAAGGCGCGTTTCAGCAGCGTGCCGTCACCGGAAAGCGAGTTGACCAGGTCGTAAATATTGGATGCATCCTGGAGGCGTGCTTTACGCACTCGCATGGGCGGCCTCCGCGACGTGGATTCCGTTAAGCGCCGCCACTCGTTCCGCCGCGCGGATGAGCCCGCGCCGCACCTGCTCGCGCGCTGTTCCTCCGACCACGTTATGGCAGTCGAGCGTCGCCTCAAGTGCAACTGCGGCATAAAAATCCTGGTCAAACTCCTCGCCGAACTGCCGCAATTCCTGCAGCGAAAGCGCGCCCAACTCGACGCCTTTGCCGAGGGCATAGCGCACCGCATGACCGATCTTTTCATGTGCGGTGCGGAAGGGTACGCCTTTGTGCACGAGATAAGTGGCCGCGGCCATGGCATTCAGATAGCCCGATTGCGCCGCCTGGCGCATGCGCTCGCAGTCAAACTCGAGCGCTGCGGTGAAGCGCGCCACGAGCCCAAGCATTTGCGGCAGGAAATCTACTGCGAAGGCCGGTTCCTGGGTCTCCTGCATATCTTTATTGTAGGCCAGGGGCAACCCCTTTAACTGCATTGCCACCGCCTGCGCGGCGCCGTGAATACGCCCCACTTTCGCGCGCAGCAGCTCCGCCAGATCGGGATTTTTCTTCTGCGGCATGGCGCTCGATCCCGTGGAAAACGGCTCGGGCAGAATCACAAAGCCGTATTCGGCGGTGGCAAAAAGCGCCATTTCTTCCGCAAAACGGCTCAGATGCAATCCGACAAAAGTAAGCGCTTGCAAGTAATCTAGGACGAAATCGCGATCGGCAGTCGCGTCCATGCTGTTGGCCGTCGGCGCGGCAAATCCCAGTTCGCGAGCCGCAATCATGCGATCCAGAGCAAGGGTTGCGCCGGCCACTGCGCCCGAACCCAAGGGACAATAGTTGAGGCGAGCCGAACAATCCTGCAAACGTAATGCGTCGCGCAGCGCCATCTCCACGTATGCAAGAAGCCAGTGCGCGACAAGCACGGGTTCGGCGCGCTGCAGATGCGTATAGCTGGGCATTACATCGTCGCCGGCTTTCCGCGCTTGCTCGATCAGCGCACCGGCCCACGCTGCCAGTCCTGCCACGGCGCTATCGATCTGGCGGCGGACGTAGAGGCGCAGATCGGTGGCAATCTGCTCGTTGCGGCTGCGGCCGGTGTGCAGCTTGCGGCCAAGCTGTCCCACGCGCTCCACCAGCTTCAACTCGACAAAATGATGAATGTCTTCGGCGACGGAATCAGTGCGCACCTGCTCCCGCCCCGCCGGTGAAGCGTGCTCAGCCGCAATTGCATCGAGCGCTTCGCGAAGCTCTTCTCTTTCTTTCGCTGTCAGAATACCGGCCGCGCAAAGCGCGGACGCGTGCGCCTTGCTCGCGGCAATCTCCTCGGGAAGAAGCCGCCAGTCAAAGCCTATAGAACGCTGCCAGTCTTCAAATTCGCCATCCAACGGCTCGCGAAAGCGCCCCGACCACATTTTTCCGGATTGTTGTTCGTTGGGCATTGCCTTAAAAGCCTGCGGTAAAAGTAGGTTTTGTGAAAGGGCACGATTTTAGCCGTGCCCAAAGCGATGCATAAACGGGCGCGGCTTTGGCCACCGAGAGACGGCATGAGCGATCAGCGCACCTCATGCTATTCCTTCTCCCGGCCGTTGTTGAGCTGCGGCATTTCGCCGCCTTTGCTCAGCGTGAGCAGTCCGGCTTTGGCGTAAGTAAGCAGCTTCTCCCGTGTATCGGTGATGTCGAGGTTGCGCATGGTGAGCTGCCCAATGCGGTCACGCGGCGAGAAAGCGGATTCCGTCTTCTCCATGCTGAGGCGCTCGGGATGGAAAGTGAGGTTGGGCGACTCGGTGTTGAGAATGGAGTAGTCATTGCCGCGCCGCAGCTCCAGCGTCACCTCGCCGGTGATCGGTTTGGCCACCCAGCGCTGTGCGGATTCGCGAAGCATCACCGCCTGCGAATCGAACCAGCGCCCCTGGTACAGCAACCGGCCAAGCTTGCGCCCGTTCTCGCGGTACTGCTCGATGGTGTCTTCATTGTGGATGCCGGTGATAAGCCGCTCATAGGCGATAAAGAGCAGCGCGAGCCCCGGAGCCTCATAGATGCCGCGACTCTTGGCTTCGATGATGCGGTTCTCAATTTGATCGGACATGCCGAGGCCATGCCTTCCGCCAATGCAGTTGGCTTCGAGAAGCAGGGCGACGGGGTCTGCGAATTGGCGACCATTGAGCGCAACGGGGAAGCCCTCTTCAAAGCGAATCGTCACTTCTTCGCGCTCGATCTTCACATCGTCGCGCCAGAATGCCGCGCCCATGATGGGGACGACGATTCGGATGGAAGAAGAAAGATGCTCCAGGTCTTTGGCTTCATGGGTTGCGCCGAGCATGTTGGAGTCAGTGGAGTAGGCCTTCTCCGCAGACATCTTGTAGACGAAGCCGGAGCGCTGCATGAACGCAGACATCTCCGCGCGGCCACCTAATTCGTCGATGAAAGCGGCATCAAGCCAGGGCTTGTAGACCTGGAGGCTGGGATTCACCAGCAGGCCGTAGCGGTAGAAGCGCTCGATGTCGTTGCCCTTGAACGTGGAACCGTCGCCCCAGATGTGGACATCGTCTTCCTTCATCGCGGCCACCAGCATGGTTCCCGTCACCGCGCGACCGATGGGCGTGGTGTTGAAATAAGGCACGCCGGCGGTGGTGATGTGGAAGGCCCCGGCCTGCAG
>JASHOY010000397.1 GCA_030038435.1 Acidobacteriaceae bacterium
GTTGCCACGGTCGCGGAAGGCAGTCTACTGCGCCGCCGTCACCACGGCCAGCAACTCATCAGCGCTGAGTGTAAGCGGATTGGCCTTCATGCTGCTGGCGTGCGCGGCCTTCTCGACAACGCCGGGCAGGTCGACGGCGGTGATTCCCCATTTGCGCAGCGGGGGAATCTTGAGTTCGACGCAAAGTGCGAGTACCCACTCAATGCCCTCTTCTGCGCGCGCCTGGTTGCGGCCGGTGAGCAGACGCGCAATGGCGTCGTACCGTTCGAGGGCGGGATGCTGTGGGGCGCGCGCTCTCAGCGCGGCCACGTTGGCCGCCATGCCGTGCGGCAACAGCGCGGCGCAAAGCGCGCCGTGCGGCGCTTTCCATGATCCGCCGAGAGGAGATGCAAAGCCATGAACCACGCCGAGGCCCGCGTTAGCGAGAGCCAGGCCGCCAAAGAGGCTGGCCAGCGCCATGTCGCGCCGCGCATCCTCGTCGGCGCCGTCGTGATAAGCGCGGCGCAAGGCATCGGCTATTTTGGGGATCCCTTCAACACAGAGGGCATCGACCAGCGGATTGGCGCGGGCGCTTACATACGGCTCGATGAGCTGGGTAAGCGCGTCAAGGCCGGTGAACGCGGTGACCGCAGGCGGCAACGCATACGTCAGCCTGGGATCGACGAGGGCCACACGCGCTAGCATAAGCGGACTTCGCAAGCTGGCCTTGACGCCGTGCTCCGTGGCCCCGAGCACAGCGTTGCGCGTGACTTCACTCCCGGTGCCGGCGGTAGTGGGAACGGCAATGAATGGAAGTGGCGGCACGGAGATGGCGCGGCCCTTGCCTACGACTTCAAGAAAATCGAGGGGCTCGCCGCCGTTGGTGACAACGATGGCGATGGCCTTTCCGGCGTCAATTGCGCTGCCGCCGCCCACTGAGAGGATGACGTCGCAACCAGCATTGCGCACCTGCCGCGCGCCTTCGCGAACCAGTTCGACCGTAGGCTCGCCGGGAACCGCAAGGAACCGCGCAGAAAGTGCCGAAACCAGCAACGCGGCGCGATCGGGAGTAGAACCGGTAACCACCAGCGGTCGAGCGCCGAAGGTTCGAACCAGGTCAGGAAGAGTTTGGGCAGTGTCCTCGCCGAAGAGGATGCGGGTTGCGGTGGCAAACTCGAAGCGCATGCCTCTACCAGCCTTCGGGATCAGGAAAGACGGAGTTGTATTTCACGCTTTGGCGGGGCTGGGCCATCATGGGCGCAACCGCATCGCGCCACTTCGCGTAATGAGCAGTTTCCTTGTGTGCAGCGGCTGCGTCCGGGGTGCGGTAAGCCTCAATCAGCACGAAGCGCGTGGCATCGTCCTGCTGCTCGATTACGTCGAAGCGCGCAATGCCCGATTCCTGAATGCTCGCCCGGGCATTCTCAATGGTCGCAAGCCTGAACTCGGCAATTGACTCGGGCTTAATCCGCACATGCACGTGCACCACAAGCATAAGACTTTCCTCCGCTCCTTATCCTACTCGTCACAGTTCGGGCCGGCCCCTGTCGCCGCTCAATGAGCACGGGAATTGCCGTCGCAGGGATTGCCGCCGCAGAGAGCGCCGGTAATTCCCTTCCCTTCCGTGATGGTGTAAATGCGATCGACCGCGGGCAAATGCAGTTTCTCCACTGTGCCGCTGGGCCAGTGGATTTCCACCAGATCGACCTTGTCCAGGTTGCCCAGGCCGAAATGCACCCGCATGTCGTTCGACGAGAGATAGCTGCCGCCGCTGAGCACATCCTGGCGCCGGTGAATGCCGCCGGCGGTGAGATATACAGTGGACCCGACTGCATCGCGCGGACTCTTTGGACCGCCGATGAGTTTCATTTCAACCCAGTGATTGTGGTCAGGATTGACGTTACGCAGCAGCACCGGTACGCCATCCATATTGTTGATAACCACGTCAATCTTGCCGTTGTTGAAAAGATCGCCGAAGGCGGCGCCGCGGCCTACGCTGACGACTGCCAGACCGGTGCCTTCGACGGCGGGCACCAAGTCAAACCTGCCGTTCTTCAGATTGTGATAGAGCAGCGGGCGCTGGGCATAACTCTGTCCCCATTCGGGGTGCTGGTTGACCTGCGGATAGACGTGGCCGTTGGCAATAAACAGGTCGAGCCATCCGTCGTTGTCATAGTCAAGGAAGCCATCTCCGAAACCTACAAAGGGGATGGAGGAGATAGCGATACCGGCCTGATAACTGACGTCAGTGAAGAATCCCGTGCCGTCATTCTGGAAGAGGATGTTGTAGTCGTCGGCAAAGTCCGTGTTGACGATGTCGAGATGGCCGTTGTTGAGATAGTCACCTGCGGCGATACCCATGTTGGCGACTTCGCGGCCATCGGCATTCAGCGCGTAGCCGCTGGAGTAACTGTCATTCTCGAAGGTTCCGTGGCCTTTGTTGATGTACAGGTAATTGGGCGTGGAGTCATTGGCCACCAGCAAGTCCGGCTTGCCGTCGTTATTGACGTCGGCGAAGAGCGCGCCGAGAGCGTAATAACCGTTGGGATCGTCGACCCCGAGCTTTTTGC
The DNA here is from genome assembly GCA_030038435.1 of Acidobacteriaceae bacterium. Lineage (GTDB taxonomy): Bacteria > Acidobacteriota > Terriglobia > Terriglobales > Acidobacteriaceae > Telmatobacter. The sequence continues at coordinate 2,550 of JASHOY010000397.1, forward strand.
TCACATCGGTGAATGTTCCGTCGCCGTTGTTGTGAAACAAGTGATCGTGTTCTCCCTGCAGTCCGCGGGGGCCGCACATCACCTGGACGTCGCGGTAAAGGCAAAGGCCGTAACCGGCAGCCTTGGTTCCCGGAAGCGGCGGATTATTGAGATCGAGCTTGATGTAGCCGCCGACGAAGAGATCCAGTTTTCCATCGCCGTCGTAATCGCCGAAGGTGGCGCCGGTGGACCAGCCGCCCAGAGCGACGCCGGCCTGTTCAGCAACGTCAGTAAAGGTGCCGTCGTGGTTGTTGCGATAGAGGCGGTTCTTTCCGTAATTGGTGACATATATGTCGGGCCAGCCGTCGTTATTGTAGTCGCCGACCGCGCAGCCATAACCCCAGCGGTCGTTCGTAACTCCGGCAAAGTTAGCCACATCGGTAAAAGTTCCATCGTGGTTGTTGCGAAAGAGCGCAGCGTGCGGCGGAGTGGCTTTGCCGTCGAGCGCGTCGTAGGTGGAACCATTGACTAGGTAAATGTCGAGCCAGCCGTCGTGGTTGTAATCGAGCAGGCAGACCCCTGGGCCCTTGGCTTCAAGAATGAGCTTTTTTTCGGGAGTGCCGGCTTGGTGCCGCCATACGGTGAGGCCTGCCTGTTTGGCGACGTCTTCGAAGATGATGGGGCCGGTTTTCACAAATCCGCCTGCAGTGATGGGGCGGTGTTGATTGTCGAAGCCGGCGGCCTGGGGTCCGGCGCTGGCCATGCCAGCCTGCTTGGAATTTGCCGGCGCTTGCGCGCGCAGACCGGAGCCGGCTGTTAAGAGAAGAAGGAGAAGAAGTATGAACATCAGTGGTCCTGTTTTAACACGGGGCGGAAGCGGATGCGCTCATTCCTATGGATGAACATTGACGGCCAGCCTGGTGATCTGACGAAGACGCTGATCGAGATTCACCTGGTTCTGATGGACGAATTGTTCTTGTAGCGCCATCTGCGCATCGCCTTCGGCTTTGCGGCCTGTCCTCCAATAAGCGCGCGCCAGGCGGTAGTGAGCGGGGGCGAGATCGGGCTGGAGTTGTACGGCGCGTTCCAGATAAGGGATGCTGTCTTTCCAGTCGACCTCATCCTGCAGGATCACACCCATTTCATACTGAGCGTCGGGCAGGTTGGAGTCCACGGCGAGAGCGGCCTTCAACAGCTTTGCCGCCTGGTCGAGGGTTGGGCGATCCTGGCCGCGGGTAAGGAGCCACGAGGCTGCGTAGGAGGCTGCGTTTCCATCGCTGGGATGCGATTGCGCATATTGCACCAGCCGCGCGCAGCGCGGACTGATGGTTTGCGTGACCGCGCTGCATGAGATGCCCAGCAGCTGCGCGTACATGGCGTTGTTCGGTTGCCTCGTCAGAAGATCGGCAAAGACGGAAATGGCGTCAGTGTATTTGGCGTCACCGAAGTAAGCTGCGCCGAGACCGAGCCGAATCCTCTGGCTGGCGGGGAACAAGGCGGTAGCCGCTTTAAACTCGATTTCCGCGGCATTGAAATTCCAGTGGCGCAGGAAATCGAGACCCAGCATCCAGGCGTTCTCTTCGCTGGGATCGAGCTGAGCAGCGCGGGCGAAGTGTTTGCCGGCGCTCTCGAATCTGCCAGTCTTTTCGTCGGCCTGCCCGAGCAGCGACTGGGCACGCGCTGACTGACCGGCGCCGGAAACATTCGATAGGACGTGCGTGGCCTCGGCGGTGCGATTGGCGGCCAGCAGGGCCGTGGCGCAGTCCATGGCGAGATCGGAATCGCCGGGCTTGAGCTGAAGCGCAGCGAGGAAGGCGTCGGCAGCTTCATTCGGATGATGGCCGTCCATATACAAGCGCCCGAGGCTTTGTTGCGCGGAAAAATTGCCGGGATTGATGCGCACTGCCTGCTGAAACTGATCGAGCGCGTTCTGGTTGCGATGAAGACCGTAGAGCGCAGCGCCCAGGTTGGCGTGCGCCGCATCGGAGGTTGGCTGCTCGCGCACCGCCGCCTCGAGCAAGGGCAGGGCGCGAGGTAAATCGCCGCGCGAGGCGAAGAGCAGCCCCAGGGATTCATCGACGGCGAAGATTCCCGGATGCGCGGTGTGGAGCGAAGAGAGCAAAGCCTGTGCCTGGTTCAAATCCCCGCGATTCTCAGCGGCCATCGCGGCTTCAAACTGGTGCTCCATCTCCGGAGTTACTGCCGGTTGAGACGGCTGGGCGTGAAAGGCGGTGGGAGAGAGCCAAAGAAGCGCCGGCAGCATCGATTTGCAAACTAGTTTGCCAAACTGCCCTCTCACCCAAAAGCTCCTGTAGATCTTTCCACATTAGATCAAAAAGAGCGAAGGAATCCACATGCAGTGGATTCCCTCGCTCGTCAGGTAGTTGCGCAGGTTGGAGACGCTCCTGATCAGAATGCGTACCGGAGTGAGAGTTGGAAGAACCGCGAGTCCGGAGCGTATTCCTGCAAGGATCGCGGACCGGTGATATAGCCGCTGCCCGTACTGGTGTTGGTGCTCGCCGGCAGTCCCAGCGAGGGAGTGTTAAAGACGTTGAAGATGTCGGCGCGGAAGGTCAAGTTCTCTTCGCGATAAATTGGGAAGGTCTTGAAGATGGACATGTTGACGCGTTCGTAGCCGGGGCCGGATGCATTATCGCGTTTGCCGCCCGCATAGCCCAGGATGGAAGACAGACTCTGGACGTACTCTGGAGTGGTGTCGCCGGCGGGTGTATTGGGGTCGTTTGCGCTCTTGGGAATGTAGTGACTGGGTTGGTTGACGGGGTCGTTTGAGCTCCACGGGTTGGCATACGAACACGGGTTAAACCAATGCTGACGAGTCTTTACGGTGGTTGGGCAGCCGGAGCCGCCGCCGCCGGCGTATTCGTTGCGGATTTCGTAGGCGAAAGGACCGTTCTCAAAACCACTGGCATTGGCGATCCCGTTTGTATCGACGGTGAAGTAGTTACCGGTCTGAGCAACCCAAGTGGCGTTGGCTGACCAGCCGCCGACAGTTTCGTCGGCTAGCCGGCTTTGGTTCAAATAGGCGCGGCCCTTGCCAAAGGGAAGATCGTACAGCGCGTTAAAAGTGAAGCGCTGGCGGGTGTCGAAGCCTGACTGCGAATAGTCCATGCTAATGGGAATCAGGTTGGGGTTGCGCACACCGCCGTCATCGCTTGAACCGAGCGGGGTGGGAGCGTCATCGAGAGAGTGTCCCCAGGTGTAACTGGTGAGCAGGTTGACCCCGTGCGACAAGCGTTTCTCCAGCTTGGCCTGCAGGCTGTGATAGTCGCTCATGCCTTCGTAGGTGGTGTAGTCCCAGCCGCCGAAATCGGGGGTCACGCGTGCGTTTTGAGTACTGTTGGCGTTGTTTTCCAGGGCCAGCGATGCGTTGGGGTCATCGAGGACCTGGAGGTGACGCGAGGCATCGCCGACGTAGGCGATGGTGGCTGAAATGTTGGGCGTGAGAGCGCGCTCGATGGTCAGGTTCCAGTCTTCAGTGTATGGAGTCTTGACCGTGGGATCGGAGCCGCGCATGGTCAGGTCTTCCACGTCGCTGGCAAATCCGTTGGCGACGATGGTTGCAAAGCCGTTGCCGATGGTGATGCCGTCAGTCGGGCAGTTATAAGTACCGCAGCTTGCCGAGATGAAGTTGGTCGCGTACTGGAAGGGGTAATTCTCGCCGAGGTTGGGATAGTACCCAATACTCTCCAGGCCGCCGTAGAAGATGCCGAAGCCGGCGCGAACGACGGTCTTGCTATCCGGGGACCAGTCGACGCCGAGACGTGGCGCGAAGTTGGTGTGTTGCTCGCCTAACAGGCGCGGATTTCCCGTATAGACCAAGTTGATATTGTCCTTGGCCAATACGTTATCGAAGCCGTACTGGCTGATGATGGGCGCGGCATAGCTCTTGGCTTCGCTGGGGACCAGATACTGTGCAGAGCCAGAGCCGTATCCGGTGGTGGCATTGAACGAATGCGGCCCCGTCATATTTGCCGATGCCTGGTAACCGCCCACATCCTGGTAGGGCTGGAAGATTTCCCAACGCAAGCCGAGGTTCAAGGTCAGGTTGCGCCGGATGCGCCAATCGTCCTGGAAGTAAACGGCGTTGTCGGAGCGCTGGTCGCCGTTGGTCACTTCGTTGGAAAGACCGGCGCTGTTTTGCATGTCGAGTAGGAAATCGGCCATGCCAAAGCCTGTGTTGGCCGCATTCAGATTACTGGTGTATTCCCCGTTGTAAGTGTAGCTGCCGCGGGACTGCTGCGGCTGCAGGGTGGAGAAGCGGATGTTCTCGAAGCTTACGCCAGCCTTGAGGGTATGATTGCCGGCGATCTTGGTTACGTTGTCGAGAATTTGAAACGTGTTGTTGTGTTCGTCTGTAGCGGCCCAGGTGGGGCTGCCGAAGTTGGACAAGGTATTGGTGTCGGTGCCACCCCAACCTACATTAGGCAATCCGCCATTCAGGGGAGCCGTGGGAATTCCGCCGAAGCCGACGCTGGCGGCAAAGTTGAGGTTATCGGCATTCGGCTGGTCAAAGCCGGTGTGCAAGTAGTTGAAGCCGAAACGGACTTCGTTGGTGAGGGTTGGCGTGAAGACGTGGGTTTCCGACCACATGTAGTTAGCGCCATAGATTTTTTGTGATCCGTCGTCGCCGAAACCGCCGCCATCGAGTATCGGCCCGAGGGGAGGAGGATGGTAACCGACTTCGTTCCAGTAGCTGTAACGGGAATAAGTGGAGTCCTTACTGCCGATGGTCCAGTCCATGCGCGCGTCCCACTGGAAGGTGTTGTCGGTAATCGGCCGGGCGACAACGTAGTTGCTGTACAGATTGCCGTTGTTGGCGTTCGGCTCAGGGTAATCCTTGAGGATGGCAAGCGCGGTTGGATTCAACGCAACGCCCGAAATGTTGCTGGTGCAATACGAACTCGTCACCAGGCAGTTGCCGGTAAATGGAACAGGAGCTGCATTCGGGCTCTGGTGGTAGAGCTGAACCGCGGGGTTGTTGGTGAGGTTCGTATCTAGAAGTTGAGAAAAGTCGCCGGCACGTTCCATGTCGGTGGGGACGTTTTCCGTGGTGGTCTCACTGAAAAGCACGCGATTGGCCTGTGCGTCGCCGAAGAAGAAGAGCTTGTTCCTGAGAATAGGACCGCCGAGGGTAGCGCCGAACTGGTTCTGGTGATAAGCAGGAACAGGCTGCCCTGCCTGGGCCAGGGAGTATTGATCCCAATCGTAGGCGTCGAAGGCCGTATTGCGCAGGTATTCCCACAGGCTGCCGTGAAGATGATTGGTGCCCGATTTGATGCTGGCATTGATGACCGCGCCGGCGGAGTGGCCGAATTCGGCGGAATAATCGCTGGTTTGCACTTTGAACTCAGCCAGGGCGTCAGGAGGGGGCTGAACCACGTAACTGGCGCCGTTGTAGAAATCGACTACGTTGGCGTTATTGTCGACGCCGTCGAGGATGAAGTTGTTTTCTTCGGCGCGCTGACCGTCGGCGTTGAAATCGCCTTTGCTCTGGCCGCGCGAACCGGAGGGCGGAGCCGCGCCGGGCGCCAACTGAGCGATGTAAACCCAGTTGCGGCTGTTGAGCGGCACATTGTTGATCTCCTGGGTGCTCATGGTCTGGCCGACGGAACTTTCCTGCGTCTGCATCAGCGGCGCCTGCGAGGTCACCGTAACCGTCTCGCTTGCCGCGCCTGCCTTAAGGACGATGACCACGTTGAGCGTCTGCTGGATATTCAAGTGAAGATTGGTTTGCGTCGTGGTGGCGAAATTCGGAGCGCTCGCCGTGACCTGATAGTTTCCGATCTTGATGGGAGAAAAGACATAAACGCCGGAACCATCTGTCAGCGTCTTCAACTTCCATCCCTGGTCAAGGTTGGTCAGTGTGACATTGGCCTTGGGAATTACGGCGCCAGTGGTGTCCTGAACTACGCCGCTAATCGTACCCTGGTCGACTTGCCCGAGCACTACGCTGGCCGGCATCAGGAGCAGGACCGGCGTGAGCAATGCAAGCAAGGCACTGGATCTGAATTTCATCGAATAGCCTCCTTGAGTGAATCACAATCGTTGATTGAGGTAGCAAAGGCGGGGGAACACATCGGGAGCAGACAACAGACCGAGAACGCTGACCTGACGTCAGTCTCAATGTAAACGGTTAAATTCTTGCCTTTTCCGACCTCGAACGGGAATGTACTATCGCTATGAAAACGTTGTCAAGAGATTTTTTTTAGGCTTTTTCCTGAGGAAATCCGTCCTTTGGAAAATGGAAAGAATTCGTTTCCAAAAAATTGGACGGAGCCCTGACAGGCCGTATGATCGACTTAAGCGATTTCGGAAGAAGCAATCCCGTTTTCGAATCGCTGGGCCTTTTCGCGGTCAAGCCCCAAATGGGTAAAGGCAATGGGCCTGTGTACGGCAATGGTCGGGCCGTTAGCGCTGCTCCTGCTCCTTCGAGGTTTTCATGACCGTCAGTATCCGCGACGTCGCCAAGCTTGCCGGTGTCTCCAACGCCACCGTATCCCGGGTCATCAATGGCTCCGCCCTGGTCACACCGGAGACCACACGGCGCATCCAGGAGGTGATTCGGGAGCTGAAATTCGTTCCCAACCAGAGCGCGGTTCTGCTGAAGCACGGCAAGAGCCGGATCTACGGCGTCATTATTCCGGATATCACGAACCCATTTTTCGTGGAGATGGTGAAGATTTTTGAAGGTCTGCTCTTCGAACGCGATCTCGAATTGCTGCTGTCCAACACCGATTTCCACCCCTCGCGATCGCAACGATCCATTCACCGCATGCTGTTACGCCGCGTGGATGGGTTAGCTTTCATGGGTCCGGAACATGAAGCCGCGGCTCTTGACTCCCTGGTCCACAACCGTATTCCAGTGGTGACCACCGGCCACCACCGCACGGCGCCGGGAATCAGCGATATTGTTGTGGATTTTCGCGACGGGATGGCTCAGATTGTCAGCCACCTGAAACAGCTCGGCCATCGGAATCTGGGGTATATCGGCGGAAGCGAAGGTCTGGCCACCTCGCGCGACCGCCGCGATTCCTTCCTGGATGCGGTAGTGAAGCAGGGATTGTCGTCGCGCGAAGGCTGGATTGTAGAGGGAGACTACAAAATCAGCGGTGGGATGCAGGGCATGGACGCAATCCTGAGCCAGGAAAAGATTCCCACAGCCGTAATTGCTGTAAACGATGTCACCGCAATCGGAGCGCTGCGAAAGGCGCACGAGCGAGGGCTTCACATCCCCGAGGATATTTCGGTTGTGGGTTGTGACGACATCGAGGTGAGCGATATGGTCTATCCTCCCTTGACGACGGTGAGGATTTCACGCCGGCATTACGCGGAAATGCTCTTCGAGGCGCTGCAATGGGGAACAGCAAACCTATCCCAACCGGGGAAATCGCTCTCCTTGCCCATGAAGCTGGTGGTTCGTCAATCCACCGGACCCGCGCCTGAGACGATACGACGGTTCGCTGATGGGAACGGCTCGCGCAAACTTACCAAAAGATCACGTTGAAGATCACGACCATGCAGGCCAGTCCAATGCCTAAAGCCAACGCAGGCCAGCCAATTAGCGCGGGCTTTCCGTCTGCCTCCGGTTCCGGAACCAGGCAATCAGTGCCGGCTCCGCGGCGCCAACCGACCCAGAGCGTAGAGACAAAAGCGACGGTGAAACCGAGGATGGCCCCATAGAAGTTGGCGGCCATCTGGCTGCCGTAGTGCAGCAGGTGAGCCAGCGCGAGAACCTGGTGAACAGCGGCGCAAAGAAGCCCAAGCAGAAAGCCGGTACGGCCTCCGCGCGCCGCTTTCCGCGGAGCGATGGCAGTGAGCGCCACCTGCGCAAACAACGGAGCGTTGAATGTGGCAAGGATCAGTTGGATGTAATCCATGAGGCTGTGAAAGCCAAGGGCGCAATAGGCTGCACCTACGGAAAGGAGCACCGCGCCGGCATTGGTCAAGCGGCTCACCGACGTGTAGTGCGCATCCCCGGCGCCCGGCCTGATCCATTGCTGGTAAACACCCTGAACCCAGGCCGAAGTGAATCCAGCCACGTTGTTCGAGAAGGTCGAGATCAAGCTTGCGGTAAGCCCCATAAACCCAATTACCATCCAAAAAGGGCTGTAGAAGTGCAGCATAAGCGAAGGCAGCGTGGCATTCCAGTTCCGGTTGAGGGCATTGCGGGATAGCACCAGCGGCGCGGCCACTCCGATCATGGGAATGAACATGGCAAAGGTCAGCTTGGCCCATCCGATACTGAGAGGAATAAGGGGCGCAAGCTGCGGGGGACGCACCGCAAGAGCCCGCTGCAGCTGAATGAAATCCGTGCCCCAATAGCCGAAGCTGAGGATAAGCCCAAGGCCGAAGACCAGGCCAAACCGATCCATAACCGCGTGCGGAGCCAGCAGCGGCACTCCATGCCAGGCGTGGAAACGGCTGGCGGGAATTCTGGACATAGCGCGTCTCACGCCGCCCAGTGACCGGATGACGAAAAAGAACAGCGGCACAACAGCCAGCAGCACCAACACGAAGTTCAGGATCTCAGTGTAGACAGTGGCGCGAAATCCGCCGACCCAAGTGTAAAAGAGAACCACCGGAGCAGCGACAAGAATGCCTTGAAGGAAGGTCCAGCCCATGAAGGCGGTCACGATGTCGGCTACGGCATAAAGACTGACGCCTGCGATCAAAAGCATCATGGTGGCCATGCACAGCGCAACGATGCTTCGCGTGGCATCGCCGTAATGGCGGCCGATGAAATCGAGAATGCTGGGGTTGCGGCCGCGGCTGTAGGCCGGCAATAGCCAGAAAGCGACGGCGATAAGCGCGGGAATCGCTCCGATCCAGTAGAAATGGCAGGCCAGCATTCCATATTCGGCGCCCAGGGCCATCATGCCGAAGACTTCGACCGAGCCGCAGTTGGCGGCGATGCACGCGGTGGCGCAAATCCACACCGGCAACGCAGAGGTGGCATTCAGATACTGGTTGGAATCGCCTTTGTGGCGCGCCGACCGAATTCCCAGGAGTATCAAACCGGCAAAATAAATCCCGGCAAAGGCGATATGGATGGGACTCCACTTCATGAGCGGTGCGATTTTTCCCGGACCATCCATTGCACTTGATGGCCCTTGATCCGTCAAGAATTAATCGCCACCGAACCCATAAACCGGCTGGCTTGCCGGGATCGGTCTAAAAGCGGCCCATTGTGACTTGTACAACTTCAGGCTTCTCGTGGAAACACAAACCGCGGTCGGTCTCGTCGCCATTCCATAGCCGCAACGGCTTCCAGACTCCAGCCACGTAGCTTCCCTGCTGCGCGGTCACAATCTGGCTGCGCATCCAGGGCAGCTTTCCGGGCAGGTGGAAGATAACGCTTGCGTCTACGCCCGTAACCAGGAACTGGTTCGGGCCGAGACGCCCGATCAAAGCCGCACCGTGGGCGTCTTTGGTGCCTGGGGCTCGCCGCCCGTCAGGCTGCGGAAAGCCGAAGGAAACGGTGGCTTGCCAGTCGCCGAAATCAACCTCTTGCGTCGCCTGTCCGGGTTCCTCAACCGCGGTTTTGAGATTGCCCTCGAACTCCAATTGGGCTATCTCGCGGCTCATGGGACCGATGAGGCCAAAGTTGTAGCTGTGGCGCTTCCAGGGCTGATCTCCCAGGATGTTCCAACCCGTCTGGTCGACGCCGAAGGGCGAAAATCCGAGGGCGTCGTCCCCGAGGGCATAAAAGAAGAATTTGGCGAAGCTGTCGTCACGGCCGGTTTCAGGGATCCAAAGCGGGTTATCCGGCCGGCGATAGGTCGCCATCGTCTCGCGGTAGAATTGCGAATCGTCGCTGTAGATGTCAGGTCCGATCACGTCGATCGAGGAAGCAATACCGCGCCATAGCCAAATCAACTTCTGCACCGAGCCACCGCTGGGGTAGGCGATGCCGGGAGTGTCGAGCTGGCGCTGGGGCAACTCCGGGGGTGGGTAGTCGAGCCAGACGTTGATGTAATAAGGAATGTCGAACTCACGTTTCCCGGCGGTCGCGATTTCATTGATATACCTGGCCTGGTAATAAGCCTGAAAGACCTCGTCGGCGTCTGCGCCGAAGACTTGCGTCCACGTTCCCGGCTGCTTATGAGCAACGGCGAGCAAATCGGCTGGCACCGCACCGCCAAACTCGCGATCGGCGACGGGAGAGTTATCGCGAATGCTCCCTATGTTCCCCGATTCGTTCTCTACCTGGATCATAATGACCGTGTGCGCCTCGCCATCGATCTGCTTGAGATGGCGCATCAGGGCCACAAAAGCGGCTTTATCGGCCTGAAGATTGTTGGAGGAGTTGGCCGAAAGCACGTCGATCGGCTGACCATCGGGCCGGATCACGTGGGGAAAACGGCTGGGATTATTCTTGACCCAGGCCGGCGCGTAATGCATGTTGCCGTTTTTCCAGGTGCCGAACCAGAGCAGGACCGCGCGCAGATGGTGTGCCCGCGCGCCCTCGACGAGCTGATCGACGTTGGTGTAATCAAACTGCCCTTCGCGCGGTTCGAACTGTTCCCAGTAAACCGGCGCCTCGATGGTGTTTGCATGCAACGCCGCCATCGACTCCCACACCTGGGGCAGTTCGCTCGGCCAGGCGCTGGAGTTGTGAATCTGTCCGCCCAGCACCAGAAAGGGGTGGCCATCGACAAGCAGCGCATAGCGTCCGTCTTTCTGGACGATTCGCGGGGCTTCCTCAGCCCGCAGTGAAGGGCCGATGAGGAGTGCGCCCCAAAAGGTGATAGAGAGACACAGGCAGAGCAAAACCTTCGAGACACGAAGCGCAATTCGAAACATCGCGGAACCACCTCAGGTGGTAATGTAACCGGTTACATGTCTCTACGCAACTGAGAACATTTCATATCTTCTCTCCGGAGCGAAAGATCGAGCCGCGGTTGCGGGAGCTTCTGAATACTTGCCGTTTCAGTCCGGCGGGGCGGCAGGCGTAAGTGCGCCGCGAAGCTAGGCCGCGGCTCCAAGTTGCGACAGCAATTCGGTCATTTCGACGGGGGAATCGACTGTGGTTCCGGCGGGAAGGCCAGGGGCGGCCGTGAACGCTTGCGAATGGCCCTCGAACCACACCAGAAATCGGTCTTGCTTCGCGCCGGGAAGCCGCTTGAGCTCGAGGAAAGAGTAAAAGGCAGCCATGTCCGCGTCGACGAGCGAACCGGCGGGGTCGAGATCATTGGTGCTCAAAGCATCGGCGACCATGGCGTTAAAAGGCTTCTGGCGCTGGCGCGGAGCATAGCGCGCAAGAATGGTAGAGGGCTGAGCTCGGCGCAGGATTTCGCGGGTCGCCCATTGCACAAAGGTGGTGCTGAAAATCTGCGTTCCCGAGCCTTCCGTGAGCAGCGAAACAACGAACTGCTGGAGCCGTTCGTCGGTGCTCACCTTGCCGGCCGAAGGGATTTGCCGGGTTAATTCCGCGAGCTTGACGTGAAGCACTTCGGGACCGCTGCCGGTCCTGATGCAGGACATCATGATGGCCAGGATCTGTTTGTTCACCGGGGCCAGGGCCGGATAGAGCAGGGGTGTGGCGCCGGCAGGCAGCGATTCCGCCAAGGGGCTGCCACCGTCTACATACCAATGCGCGTAAGGGGTGGTATCGACTGCAGTTCGTCGCGCGAACTCGGCAAGAAGGGCGGCGGGTGCGCCATCGCTGCGCACGCCGGTCCAGATTTGACCGGAATTGCGCAGTTTGTAAAAGAGAGGATAGGGAGGCGTGGCGGCTTCGCGACCGATGCAGATCATCACCAGCCGCGGGTAAGCAGCCAGCAAGGGCTTGACCGTGGCGTCGTAGAGTTGCACGAATTGATCGGCGGCACGGCGATAGGCGTCCATTTGCAGGGAAGACCACAGGAATGCAGTCATCTCGGCGAGAAAACGTTGCGGATCTTTGACGTTTTCAGAGTTGTCGAGATCGGATGAAACCCTGATGGTTCGAAATGCGGAAAGCGAAGTGGGAGTGGCCTGAACAAATTCGAGACGGGCGACGATCTCGCGTTGCTCGATGGGGAACTTCCAGTCGTAGTCCCTGAGTTCGGCGAGAAAGACGGGAAGGAGCGCGACGGGAATCTTCTGCAGCGTGGCGAGGTGCGCATTCGCGATTTTTCTGCCTTCAGGCGGGTAGAAGGAAAAGTCGCTGCTGCTGAGCGAGATCGGCATTATCCCAGCTCCGGAATCGGTTTGCCTTGGGCAAGGCGCGCATCGAGGCCAAAGAGGCCGGCCACGGTGGGCGTAACGTCGATGGACTCGATGGGCCGGTGCACGATGCTCCTCTCGCGAACGCCCGCGCCAAGCGCCATCATCCACGTGGTTCGCGCTGAAGCGCTGCCAGTGCGATGGTGCTGAAAGCCATTGCCGCCGGGATCGCTGTCGCCGTCGCGACCAAAATCCGGCAGGATAAGCACCGTGGTTTTGTCTTTGTACTCGGCATTCTGCTGGATTTCGTTCCACAATTCCGCGCACAGGCGGTCTGTGCGGCGAATTCCGTCGAGATAAAGGGAATAAGCGCCGGAATGAGCGATGTCAATATCGTGCAAGGTAAGAAAGATCAGAGATGGCGCGAAGGTGCGCATTACATGCCTGGTCATGTAGACCGATAGATCGTCAGGACTCTCGAATTTTGAGGCCCGGCTCCTTAGTGTTGCCCGATCTATTTTCATCCGCGCCAGAAGCGCCTCAATGCTCTCCCGTTCGGCATCGGTGCGGGGAGCATCCGGTGTGTCGGGCGTCTCGTAGCTGTCGCGCAAAATGCTTGGGTAGGAATCGAGCTCGAGTCCCTGGTTGCCGCCGAGCACCGTCGAAAGCAGGCGTTTGGGAAGAATAACCTCGGCGCCGTCATCGGGTCCGTATCGCCGGCTTCGGCTCGAACCCATTTGCGCAAACAGGCTGCCCGGGGCAATCAGCCAGGCATCGTCAGCGGGACGCCGAAGATCTTTGCGGAAGTACTCGAAGATCGTGGGGTGGACGGGGGGTTGGGCGACAAAATTATCGAAGGTTTCGTATGCGCCTGTAGCGATGCTCGCGGTAGCTACGTAGTGACCGAGAATTCCGTGGTTGACGACCTGCGTAAAAAAGCAGCTCTGCGGCGCAAGCGTATTAAGGAGATGAGGAATATACTGCTGCCCGTCGATGGAAAATGTCTCGTCGTCGCGGGCTCCGCCGCCGAAGGTGACAACGATGACTTTCTGCTTAGGATCAGCAGAGGAGCGCCGCGCACCGTAGGAGCGCACGCCTATCAACGAGCCTGCAGTAGCACCAATTGTGGCGCGCAAGAAATCGCGGCGACTCAGGCTTACTCGTTGCGAATCGTTCATGGATGGCTGGTGGCGCCAATTGGACCCGAGCAATTGCCGGGAAGAAAGGCCCTGGAACCACTACTGTTTCAGGAATCGCACTCGGACCCCTCGCTTCCTGAAAAACGAGTTCAATATAGGAGAGCTCAAAACCTGCTGTCAAGTCGGAGCCCGTAAACAACTTTCATTCCGCGGAAGATCGAAAAGCGATTCGCCTACTCAGCCGGTGCGGATGCCGGGAATCGAATCGGATTCATAACCTGCGTCCGCTGCGGCCAGATAAAAGTCGGAGGTGTCGTACGATCGCACCCGAGGCGGAGGCAGATGACAGTGTTTGCGGCTGCTCGTCTCAGATTCCGGCTGCTGAGGTCCAGGCTCCCTCATCTACATACTTTTTGTCGCCGTCATCGTTGTGCTCCAGCTCTCATCATCAGTCCCGAAATCGAAATCAATTTTCTCCGTGCTCACCTTTCCCGTATAAACCAGCTTGTAAGTTTCTCCCTGGTAATCGGTGGTGATCCAGAACGTAACCGTATCGCCATCAATTTTTCCGTCGTGAATCTGCGTCGGAGATGTCGGCAGTCCCTCAACGGATCCCGTTACCGCACCCTCAGAAGCCGTCAGTTTGAATATCAGCGGCACGGCGCTGCCCTCGTAGTCGAAGGATCCCTTCCATGTTCCCGTCAAATTCGCAGCCGCCGGAGTTATGCCTGCGCTCGCACCGCGCATCACTGTCAACGGCGAGCTCCAGCTGCCATCCTCCGTCCCGAACGTAAACTCAATCTCGTCCCCATTCACCTTTCCCGAGTAAACCAGCTTGTAAGTTTCGTCCTGATAGTCCGTATTCACCCAGAACGTTACCGTATCTCCATCGATCTTTCCGTCATGAATCTCGGCAGGCGACGTCGGCAGTCCCTCCACACTTCCGGTCAGTGCATCTCCGGAAGCCGTCAGATGCAGAATCAGCGGAATGCTGTCGCCGTTGAATTCAAACGACCCCTTCCACGTCCCGCTCAAATCTGCGGCTCGCAGCCTCGCTGTGGCCACCAGGAAAAGCATCAGCCCCGCAACCGCAATCATCTTCCTCATCGCGGAATCCCTCCTGAAACTCCCGAGTCTACACCCTCATCCACCTGACCGCCAATCAAACTCCCGCATCCGTCCCGTGGCCCCTTATCCCTTTCCCGGCTCCGCTTTCTTGTGCGTCGTGTCACAAGACGTTCACACATCCGCTGTGATAGCATCCGCTTCTTGAGCAACTGGCGCCGCCGGACCCGCCTGATTCGAGTCCGCGGTGCCGGCTCGCCACCCTCGAAATGGACGAGGAAGACGCCCGACCGGGCCCTCGTGCCCGTAAATTCGGCTCGTCTGACGCCCCAGCCGGCGCCCTTCCGCAGTCCCTGCGCCTCCCCCCAAATGCTCCGGCCTCCGCGTTACTTAAGCGCCGCTGTTCTCGGCTCCGAATCTCCGGTTCACGCCTGCAGCGGCACGCACACCCTGCTCCCAGATCTCCATTCGCTGATCTCTGTCAGCGCGAACAACAAATCCATCCATAGAGGAGAAGCATCATGAAATCGTACCAGGGAAGTGAGATCCGCAACGTAGCTGTAGTGGGGCATGCACAAAGCGGCAAAACCTCGCTGATCGCCGCGCTGCTGCATGCCGCCAGAATGACTCCCGCGCAGGGACGCGTCGCCGACGGCACCGCCGTCACTGCTTACGATGAAGA
Source organism: Acidobacteriaceae bacterium (assembly GCA_030038435.1). Classification (GTDB taxonomy): domain Bacteria; phylum Acidobacteriota; class Terriglobia; order Terriglobales; family Acidobacteriaceae; genus Telmatobacter. The sequence goes on from JASHOY010000397.1 coordinate 17,583, forward strand.
AGAGGTCGCCCGCGGCCTCACCATGCAGAACGCGGTTGCATTCGCGGAGTGGCAAGGCGCCAAAATCAACTTCGTCGACACTCCCGGCTTCCACATGTTCACCCACGAAGCCCGCGCCGCTCTCCTTCCCGTCGAATCCGCCATCGTCCTCGTTAATGCGCAGAACGGCGTCGAGCCTGTCACTGAGCGTGTCTGGCGTAATGCCGAAGAAGCCGAAATCCCCCGCATCGTGGTCATCAATCAGATGGACCACCCCAAAGCGGGCGGCACCGAAGGCCTCTCCGCCCTCATTGAAGACCTCCACGAGCGCTGGGGTCGCACCTGCACTCCCGTCCAGCTCCCCATCGCCGACGCCAATGGCTTCCACGGCGTAGTCGACCTGGTCACCATGACTTCCTACTTTTACAGTCCCGGCGGCGACGGCCGTGGCAAGACCGGTGAAATGCCCGCCAACCTCGCCGCCCAGGCCAAGGCCGCCCATGAAGCGCTCGTCGAGCTGGTCGCCGAAGGTAAAGATGAGCTGATGGAAGAATTCTTCGAGAAGGGCACCATCCCCGAAGACCACCTCATCGCTGCGCTTCACGAAGCCATCCGCGAAGACCGCATCTTCCCCGTCCTGTTCACCAGTGGCGGCATGAATGTGGCCACCGACCACCTCCTCGACTTCCTCAACACTTATGCGCCTTCAGCTAGCGAGCGCGTCCCGTTCCCCGTCCGTCTCCCCGCCGCCTCGGCCGCTGCAAACGGCGACGGCGCCGACACTGCTTCCATGACCCGCAAAGTCGATGACAACGAGCCCGCTGCCGTCGTCGTCTTCAAAACCATGTCCGATCCCTTCGCTGGCCGCATCAGTTTTTTCAAAGTGGTCAGCGGCATCATCCGCAACGACGCGGCACTGGAAAACTACACCCGGCGCAGCTCGGAGAAATTCTCCCACCTCAGCATCATGCAGGGCCGCAAGGCCATCGAAGTTGCCGAGCTCCACGCCGGCGATATCGGCGCCGTCGCGAAACTTCGCGACACCCTCACCGGCGATACCCTCGGCGTCAAAGGTTCTGAAATTCAGGTGGATCTCGCCGCACTTCCCGAGCCGGCCATGACTTACGCCATCGAGCCCAAGTCGCGCGCCGATGAAGACAAGCTCGCCCCCGCCATCCACAAGCTCATGGAAGAGGATCTCCTCATCCGTTTCTTCCGCGATCCGCAAACCAACGAATTTCTCATTGCCGGCGCCGGCCAGCCGCACATCGAGGCCATCGTCAGCCGCCTCAAAAAGCGCTACCACGCTGAAGTCACGCTCAAAGCCCCCAAGGTTCCCTACCGCGAAACCATCCGCGGCAAAGCTGACGCCCAGGGCCGCCACAAAAAACAAACCGGCGGTCACGGCCAGTTCGGCGATTGCAAAATCCGCATGGAGCCTCTGCCCCGCGGTTCCGGTTTCGAGTTCGTCAACGACATCTTCGGCGGCGCCATCCCCAAAGGCTTCATTCCCGCGGTGGAAAAAGGTATCCAGGAATCCGCCGCTCGCGGCTTCCTCGCCGGTTACCCGGTTGTAGACTTCAAAGTCGAACTTTACGATGGCAGCTACCACGAGGTTGATTCCAACGAGTTATCCTTCAAGATGGCCGGCCGCATTGCCTTCCGCAAATGCATGGAGCAGGCAAAACCGGTTCTCCTCGAGCCCATCATGAAAGTCGAAATCGAGTCACCCGACGATTTCGCCGGTACCCTGATGGGCGATCTTAACGGCCGCCGCGGCCGCGTCCAGGGCATGGAGACCAGGGGCCGCACCACCATCATCAATGCTGAAGTTCCCATGGCTGAAATGCTGACTTATGGCACGCAGCTAACTTCCATGACTCAGGGTAAAGCGAGTTACCACATGGAAATGGATCACTACGACGTGGTCCCGCAGCTCGTGGCCGACAAAATCCTCGCCAATGCCAAACGCCCCGTCGAGGAAGAAGAAGAATAGACTTGCACTCATTTAAAACCGCGGCGGTGTGAATCACACTTCCCTTCCCACCCTTTTCACAACGTAATCGTAAAAAGGGTGGGAAACTACTTCCGCACTTTTTACCTCGCGAATCCTCTGCACACGACTGAAACCGGAGACCTTCGGACTGATGCTTGAGCAGGAACTCGCGGGATCCGGCGCCACACCTTCCTCCCGGGCACTACGCCGATGCAGCCTCGGACAAAGCTTGTCGAAATCACTCCCGATCGCTCGGCAGAAAAGGAATGCCGAGCACAGGGTCGTCTGTGTTTACAAGAGCTGTTTCCTGATAAGCCGGGAAAAAATTGTAAGACGAGCCTAACCAATCTCGCCGGTGAGTTTGCAAGTATGCTCGATTAGATGGGAAGCATTTGCCGCCTTTTCTGGTATTTGCGCGGCCTAAAGGAAAACGGAGATGTCGCTAACGTTTGCCGTTTCCATCGTTGTAGCTCACCCATCATTCAATTGCTGTATCTCGGCTGGGAGAAACGTTTCTCATATTTTTGCCTCGGCACACGAGGATTGCTAACTCTGAAGAGTCTTCTCCCGGGAATGCTGCGTTCACCACCAGATTTCGGGGAGTCATCTATTCGTCACAACTACAGGCAGTTCGACCGGCCGCGCGCCAGAGTCTGATTCGGCTTGCCAACCGTTGCGAAACGTTTCTCACTCATGAGAAAGTCTTTCATTGACAGCCGCCTCTCGTTCCCCTCACAATTGCGCTGGGAGTACCAGAAGATTTGCCTGGTGCTCAACCTCAGCTTGTTGGCTCGGCTGCCCCACGGCGCGTGCGGCAACCTTGCACGGCGATTCAGCGTCGTCACCGTCCCTGTAGCGTTAACAAGCCATGAGCCAGCAGAAAAGGAAGTTCGTGGTTCCTCAAGGACATCATGCGGTTTCAAGTTGATAGGCTCAAGGTGGAAATACATGCCGACAGCGAGTCCTGCGGTGAAGCTGCAGCCAAGGCTGCTGCGGAAGCGCTCGCTGACCTAAACTGGGAACGTGAAAGCATCGGTGTTGTGTTTGCTACTGGCGCCTCGCAACTCAATATGCTTCGAGCACTCGTGGCTCGGCGCGGCATTCCATGGCCGAAAATCCTGGGCTTTCATCTCGACGAGTATGTCGGAATCCCGGAGCGACATCCAGCCTCCTTTCGCAACTATCTGCGTCAACAACTCACATCGCAGGTCAACATGCGCGCCTTCTATGATATCGACGGAAACGCCAAGGATATTCACGAGTTCTGTCGAGATTATGCGTTGAGGCTCCATCAAGCCGATCCTCAACTTTGCCTGCTCGGCATTGGGGAAAATGGTCATCTGGCTTTCAACGAACCGGGCGAAGCAGATTTTGACGATCCACTGGAGGAGAAGGTCGTCGGGCTGGACGCAGTCTGCCGCGAGCAACAGGTCGCCGAAGGATGGTTTCCGAGCACGGAAGAGGTCCCCGAGCGCGCCATTACCCTAACCATCCCAACTTTGTTCCGGATTCCGCAACTGCTTGTCTCGGTGCCCGGCGCACGAAAAGCGCAGATCATACGGCGAGTGCTTCGGGAACCCGTTGCCGAGGCATGTCCGGCCACAATTCTGCGCATGCATCCCAACGCAACGCTCTTCCTCGACTGCGAATCCGCAGCAAAACTGGATCTCAGCGAGGCGGCGCTATCCGTCCAATGATTCAAAGAAGCAAGGAAGGTCATGCGTGACCTGGGGTGACTCTGCGCTAACTTTGGGCGTCACATTTGCCCTCCTTGCCGGCATCATGTGCGGAGCCTTCGCCCTGCCCATGAGGTATCTGGGGCGCTGGTCGTGGGAAAACGTATGGGCAATTTTCATCCTCGTCTCCTGCGTGCTGATGCCGCTGATCATTGCCCGGGACGCTGCCCCGGGATTGCTGCACATTCTCCGCTCCGCACCGGCAGGCGCCGTGACCGCAGCCATTCTCACCGGCTTTGCGTGGGGCTTCGGCGCGATTATGTTCGGCCAGGGAGTCAGCGCTGTGGGCTTGTCGATGGCCAACACTCTGGTGCTTGCCATCAGCGCTTCGCTGGGATCGTTTTTGCCCATGGGGATTCTTGCTCCCGGAAAATTCCGCCAGCCGCAGGGGCATGCTGTCGTTCTCGGCACCTTGATCGGCATCGCCGGCATCGCCTTCTGCGGCTACGCAGGCATTTTACGAGAAAAAAGCCAGGGCGGAGAGAAGGAAAAGCTGCGCGGCGACATGGTCGGCTCCACGCGTCCCATCGCCGTCGGACTTGCGCTGTGCATCGGCGCCGGACTTCTTTCCGCAGTGCTGAACATTGGCTACAGCATCGCGCAACCTGTGCTTGGCGCCGCCGTCCACGCCGGAGACAGCGCCTTCGCAGGTTCGAGCATCATCTGGCTGCTCATGCTCACCAGCGGCGCAGTGCCCAATTTGTGCTTCTGCGCCTATCTGATGGGGAAGAACGGCAGCTGGCGCAAATATTCAGAACCGAACGGCTCGATTCTGTATGGCCTGACGGTTTTGATGGGACTCCTATGGGGCGGAGACATTTTTCTCTACGGTTTTGCCTCTCCCAAAATCGGCAGGCTTGGGCCGGCCATCGCCTGGCCCCTCAAGCTGATTGCCGGACTGATCACCGCCAACGTGATCGGCTACTTCGTCGGCGAGTGGAAGCTCACACGCGCATTGGATCGGCGCTGGATGCTCGCTGGTTTATTGGTCCTGCTCATCGCTATTGGCGTTCTGGCATGGTCCACCACCCTCGGGTGAGGTGCGAATCAAGCGTAAGTCAGGATAGTCGCTGTCCAGCCGGAATAAACGACGTCTGCGAGGCTGCATCCGCGGGGGAGCCGCGCATCGGGGCGCCGCGCTCCTGGTGTGTAGAATGATCAGTCGTATCTACGTCATAAAAGGAAAATATGCCAACCAGGATCACCCGACGCACGCTCGCCAAATCAATCGCCGCGGCAGGAGCCGCCGCAAGTCTCAAAAACCTTTTGAGCGCGCAGGCGCCGGCAGGCACGGCCTATCGCTCACAGTGGGAGTCAGTCTATCCCGGCGTATGGCGCGCCACTCTCGGCACGCCAGAGCCCTATACAGCCGTATCCAGTCGGCTCATCCAGCCGGATGTGCAAGCTTTCCAAAAACTGCCGCGCGTCAAAACAGCTCCCCTGCCTCCCATAGCTGGCCTGCGAATTCCCCGTGGTTTTGTCGTCCAGTTGCCTCTGCGCCCCAATGAACAGGTCTTCGGTTTCGGGCTGCAACTGCTGTCTTTTGCGCAGCGCGGAAAGAAGAAGGTAGCGCGCGTCAACGCCGATCCCAGGATAGATACAGGCGATTCACACGCGCCGGTGCCCTTTTATGTGACCACGGAGGGAATCGGGATCCTCATCGACACGGCCCGCTATGCCAATTTCTATTTTGGTGACGCCAGGCTCAAGCCTACCCATCCTGTGGAAGGCGTTACGCAAACTAACCCGGCCCCGAACTACAGCAATAATCTCCAGAACCAGGATTCCGGCTGGATTACAGTCGATGTCCCGCATGCGGCGGGTGTGGATGTGTATCTGTTTGCCGGGCCTGCAATGCTCGACGCGGTGAAGCGCTATAACGTGTTTTCGGGCGGCGGAGTTATGCCCCCGGAGTGGGGGCTAGGGTTCTGGTATCGCATGGATGCACAGGCGAATCAGCAAGAGGCTCTGCATTTCGCGCACAGCTTTCGCGATCGCAACATTCCCTGCGATGTGCTTGGCCTCGAGCCCGGATGGCAGACCCACGCCTACTCCTGCACCTTTGTCTGGAATAACGAACGCTTTCCCGACCCGCAAGAATTTATTCGATCTGCCGGCGAGTTGAACTACAAGGTGAATCTCTGGGAGCACGCCTTCACCCATCCGGCATCGCCCGTTTTCGCGGCTCTGGAACCCAATTCCGGCAACTACGGCGTATGGGGTGGCCTGGTGCCGGACTTTGCCGGCGCCCCGGCGCGCGAGGCCTTCGGCGCCTATCACGGCAAGACCTTCGTCGATGCAGGCATCAGTGGTTTCAAGCTCGATGAATGCGACAACTCCGACTTCACCGGCGGGTGGTCGTTTCCCGAGTGCAGCGCCTTCCCTTCGGGCATCGACGGCGAACAGATGCATTCTGTATTCGGACTGCGTTACCAGATGGCAATCTGGAATGAATATCGGAAGCGCCGGCAGCCCACTTTCAATCTCGTTCGTTCCAGCGGCGCGCTGGCCGCTCCTTACCCTTTCGTGCTCTACAGCGATCTTTACGGGCATCGCGAGTATATTCGCGCACTGGTTAACTCCGGATTCAGCGGGTTGCTGTGGTGCCCTGAAGTTCGCGACGCCGTGAGCGAGGAAGATCTCGTCCGGCGCCTGCAAAGCGTGGTCTTCTCTCCGCTGGCCATGGTGAACGGATGGTATATCAAAAATCCGCCATGGATGCAGCTAAACCGCAAGTTGAACAACGAAGGCCAGCTTCTGGAGAACTGGCACGCGCTTGAAGCCCGCTGCCGTGAAATCATCGGCTGGCGCATGCAACTCGTGCCCTACCTGACTGCGGCCTTTGAACGCTACGCAGCCGATGGCACGCCGCCCTTCCGCGCCATGCTTCTCGACGCTCCACAGGATCAGCGCCTTTATAGCGTTGATGATCAGTACATGGTCGGCGACCGCATGATGGTTGCCCCGCTGTTTGCTGGCGAGCCCGTCCGCAATGTGGTTATGCCGCAAGGAGAGTGGCACGATTTCTGGACGGGAAACTCAATCGCGGGCGGTTCCCAGTTCTTCCTGCCCGCCTCGACAGAACGCATTCCCGTCTACGTTAAGAGTGGCAGCATCGTGCCCTGGGCTGACATTGGCCCACACGCCCAGGCGCCGGAGACTCGCCGTCTCACCGTCCGTATCTACGGCGACGGTTCTTTGCCATTCACAATCGGGACCGGCAGCGAGACTCTGACACTCCAGTGGAGCGGCGCCGCCGGACGAGTGGAAGGTGCCCGCGACGGCTACAGGGTTTACGCGTGGAAGCGGATGAGCTAGACCCCTGACCGCCTGGTTTTGGACCGGTCCCGGGTGCGCAGTTCCCGCTTTTGAAACCTGCCCATTGAAAACCCGTCCCCAGCCTGGCGAAGAAACGGTCTCGCTCTTGACGCCTGGCAATGCACGGGCTTAGGTACTGCGGTGTATCCTTACTCGTGCCCCGCCCTCGACAAGCATCGGCCATCGCAACGCATCCGTTTCCCAGCCGCCGCATCCGCATTCTCGGCGTGCCGCTCGACATGGGCGCCAGCCGCCGCGGCGTCGACATGGGACCCTCAGCGCTGCGCGTCGCCGGCCTCCAGGCACGGCTGCAATTGCTCGGCCACGAGGTCACCGACGGCGGCAACATCCGCGTTGAAGTGGCAGAGACCCGCGCTCGCGGCGAACAGAACGCCCACTACCTGGCGGAGATCGCCGAAACCTGCGCACGCACGGCTCAGGCCGTGCTGAAGACGCTCAGAGAAGGCATGATCCCGCTGGTCCTGGGCGGCGATCACTCGCTGGCCGCGGGCACGGTATCCGGCGTGGCCGAATTCTACCGGCGCCGCAAAGAAAAGATCGGCGTGCTCTGGTTGGACGCGCACCCCGACGTCAACACCCCGGATACCTCGCCCTCCGGCAACGTCCACGGCATGCCCCTGGCGGCGCTCGCCGGCTTGGGCCCTGAACCGCTGGCCAGGATCTTCGGATATGCTCCCAAAGTCGCGCCGGATAACGTCGTGCTCATAGGCATCCGCAACATCGACGCCGCCGAGCAGGATAATCTGCGCCGCGCCGGCATCAGCCACATCTACACCATGCGCGATATCGATGAACGCGGCATGCGCGCGGTGATGGAAGAGGCCCTGAGCACCGCCGGCAACGGCGCCGCCGGCTATCACGTTTCGCTGGACCTGGACTGGATCGATCCCGAAGACGCACCCGGCGTCGGCACCCCGGTCCGCGGCGGCGCCACGTATCGCGAAGCGCATCTGGCCATGGAGATCCTCGCCGACCACGGCCATCTGCTCAGCATGGAGATTGTCGAAGTGAACCCGGTGATCGACGAACACAACCGCACCGCCGATCTGGCTGTCGAGCTGGCCTGTTCGGCCTTTGGAAAGAAAATTCTCTGAGCCATTCCGTGCCCACCCATTCACAATTTGATACTTATATACCGCATTATGGTCTTTTAGAACCGCTCGCCTGCGGGCCGCATCTCTTGCGAGCTACAATCGTTCTCTATGGCCAAAAAACTCCGCGTAGGCATTCTGTTTGGTGGTCGCAGCGGCGAGCACGAAGTTTCGCTGCTGTCGGCCGCGTCGATTCTCAAGGCAATTGACCGCCGCAAATTCGACGTGGTTCCCATCGGCATCACCAGAGAGGGCCGCTGGCTGGCGGCCGCCGACGCACGCGACCTGCTCAATGGCGCATCCGGCAACGCTGCCGCTCGCCAGCTTCGCGCCGGCGATCCCGAGGTGACGCCAGCGGCGCGCCTGCTCCATGAAGGCATTCCCACACTCTTCGCTCCTGAGCCGGAAAATCCGCCGCTGCTTCGCGCCCGGCGCTCCGGCGCCACCATCGATTCCGGACGCGCCCGGGTCTTCGCTGACTCCTACCGCCCGGCCGATGTCACGCGTCTGAGCGGCCACTCGCTCGACGTTGTCTTCCCGGTGCTGCACGGCACTTTCGGAGAAGATGGCACTATCCAGGGATTGTTCGAACTTGCCGGCATCGCCTATGTCGGCTCCGGCGTGCTGGGCTCAGCCGCGGGCATGGACAAGGATGTGATGAAGCGCCTCTTCGCGCAGGCCGAGCTGCCCATTGTGAAACACCTTACGCTGCTGCGCTCCGCCTGGCAGAATGCGCCGCGCAAAGTGATCGCCCAGGTAGAAAACACGCTTCGCTATCCGGTCTTCGTAAAGCCGGCAAACCTGGGCTCGTCGGTGGGCATCAGCAAGGTTCATGACCGCAAAGAGCTGGGTCCGGCGCTCGATGTGGCCGCGAAGTACGATCGCAAGCTAGTTGTCGAGCAGGGCGTAGGCGGCAGGAACGGCAAGGCGCGCGAGCTCGAAGTCGCCATACTCGGGAACGACGATCCCAAGGCCAGCGTGGTTGGGGAGATTATTCCCGGCAAGGAATTTTACGATTACGAGGCCAAGTATCTTTGTGAAGGCTCTGTGCCGGTGATCCCGGCCAAGCTCACGCGCAGCGAATCGAAACAGATCCGCGACGTGGCCGTGGCTGCCTTCCGGGCCTGCGATTTGACCGGCCTGGCCCGCGTCGACTTCCTGATGGAGCCCGACGGGAAGCGCCGCATCTTCGTCAACGAAGTGAACACGCTCCCCGGATTTACCCGCATCAGCATGTATCCGAAACTCTGGGAAGCCACCGGCATTGAATACAGAGAACTGATCACCCGCCTGATCGAGCTGGCGATTGAACGACAGAAGGAGAAAAACCAGACGTCGTATCGCAGAGAAGAATAGGGGCCGGCGACTGCATGACGAAGAGACTGAAGCTTGGCGGAACAGCAGACGTTCCGTCGGTGTCTAACTGAATAGGGGGTACTTGATCAAGTATCGGGAAAGACTCCGGCTATTCGCCGCAGAGCGGCGCGCTGATTTCTTGCTCCCGGCGCTCTGCTCCATGCCCGCGTTCCCTGTTGTCACGTATCCTAGTCAGGAGGCCCATTGCCCATGACCCTGCTCGATGCTCCGGAGTTTAACGCCGCTCGCGACCGCAGAATTCGCATCATCGGCTATTCCACAACCGGCACCGTGATCACGGTTCTGATTGTGTGGTGGCTGATTGCCGGCCATCCTCTTGACTGGCCCTGGCACTGGGACGCGTACATCTCTGGCAAGTCAACAGTAAACCGCTTCTTCTCGGCGATAGAGCAGAATGACGACAAGAAGGCGTATGGAATCTGGTTCCACGACCCGAACTGGCAGCAGCATCCACAGGAATACAGCGACTACTCGTTTGACCGCTTCGAACAGGACTGGAGCGCCACTAGCACCCAGAACGAATATGGCCCGATTCACAGCGACCAGATTGCCGCGGACCGGTACGTGGGCAACGTTCTGGTCGTCGGCATCCTCATCAACGGCCGCAAGAGCTCGCCGGTGTTCCTGGCCTACGATCCGCGCAACCACACTCTCAGCTTTTCGCCAACGGAGTTGTATCTCGGGCCGTAGTCAGGTAGCGAGCCGGCCCGTCAGTGAGCGAGTTCCGACAGCGTTTTTTCCAGGCTGGCGGAGTCGTCGACATTCAGCGCCCTGAGTGCGGGGTCGATTTGCTTCATCAGCCCGCAAAGCACCTTGCCCGGACCAGCTTCAACAAACGCCTCCGCATCAGCGGCTGCGAGTGCGCGAACGCAATCGACCCAGCGCACCGCTCCAGTCACCTGGCGAACGAGCGCGTCGCGGGCATCTGCCGCGGTGCTCACCAGGCTGCCCGTAATGTTCGCGGCCACGGGAAATCTGGGATTGGCCAGCGCGAGCCCATCCAGCACCCGCGCCACTTCTTCCTGCGCCGGTTGCATCAGCGCACAGTGAAACGGCGCACTCACGGGGAGCATCACCGCGCGACGCGCACCGCGGGCTTTGGCCAGCGCCACAGCCTTTTCCACCCCGGCGAGCGCACCTGAAATCACTGTCTGGGCGGGCGAGTTGAAATTCGCCGCAGCTACCACAAGTCCGGTTTCCCGCGCCGCCTCGGCGCAAGCCTCGGCCACCTGTGCCGGCTCCAGGGAGAGTACCGCGGCCATGGCGCCTTCGCCTGGCGGCACGGCCTGCTGCATTGCCCGGCCGCGTGCCCGCACCGCCCGCACCGCATCGGCAAAGAACATGGTTCCTGCTATAACCTGCGCCGACCACTCTCCCAGCGAGTGGCCGCCAGCCAGCGCGGGAACCACGCCGTGCTCAGCCAGCACCCGTGCGGCCGCAACACTGACTGCGAGGATTGCCGGCTGGGTATTCTCGGTAAGACGCAGTTCTTCTTCGGGCCCGTCGAAGATAAGTTTGGTGAGCGCGAAACCAAGTGCCTCGTCGGCCTCGGCAAGCGTCCGCGCGGCTACCGGAAAACGCCGGCAAAGCTCAATGCCCATGCCGACGGCCTGCGAGCCTTGTCCTGGAAAAAGAAATGCAATCTTTGTGCTCATGCCAAATGGATTGTATCGGATGAAGCTCGCCAACCAGCCAAAGGGTCGGGGCCTTCCCCCGAAGCCTCAATTCCAGCGCTTTTTATCATCGGCGTCGTCTTCATGAATGATACGGCCTTGGCCATCGAACTTCACGGTCCGGCCCTGTGAGCGCATATACACCTCGAACTTACGCGCCGCACGTCTCCGCTTCCAGCGGTAATAGCGATTGCGCACGCTGTACCAGTGTTCGCTGAAGGCGAACTTCATGCCCCGGCGTGGCGCCGAGCGCGCATAAAGCAGACCTGCAGCGGCACCGCCCAACTGCGCAAAGGCATACATTTTCTCCGAGCCAAAGAGCATGGCTACGGCAATCAGCGCAAAGATGATTGCCATGTATTTGGCCTTGATCCCGATAGCGAAGAACAGCAGGAACTCCACGTCGCCATAGAGGATTCCGATTGCGGCCAGCAGTCCAAAGACTCCGCCAAAGCAGCCGTAAAGCGGAACTGGCGCCACTTGGAGCCGGATGGTACTGCCCACCAGGAAAATCACCATCCCGGCCACGGCCGTGCCCAGCACGGAAAACGCATAGAGGCCATAAATCCAGTTCGCGTTGTGATAGGTCTCGAGGAATCCTGCTAAAAACCAGAGCGAGAGCAGCTCAAAAAGCGTCTCGAGAATGCCGAAATGGATAAAGCTGTAGGTAAACGGCTGCCAGAGCGCGCCGTGGAAGAAGGCCCACGGTTGAAATGTCAGCCAGCTCACCACAGCGGCCGCCGTGTCCCGAAAGGCGATCTGTGCCAGCAGCAGCGCGAAATAGGCGACGAGGTTCACCAACACGAGTTGACGGGTGGCGCCGCGGAAGTCGGGAAAGGCGAACGGGCTTGAGCCAAGTCTTCGCATTGTACCCATCAGGTTAAATGGTTTCGCGTTCCAATGTCATGGGCAGGCCAGGGATGGGTCAGGGAACCACGGTCAGGCTTTGATGGCCTTTGCCGTCGACGGTGCGGACGCCGAAGACCACGTTGTCCATCGACACTGGCAGAGTCACAGTGACTGGTTCGCCTGCTGCCTCCGATGCAACCACCTTCTCGTATTCCCAATCTCCCGCGGCTGTGGGTCGCCAGAGCACTTCGTATCGCACGCTGGCGCCGGCACCCGCAGGAGGCATCCAGCTAAGGGTGGTGTCGTTGCTCAATTTGCCGTCCGGGAACACGAGGTGCAGCTTCCGCGGCTCGCCGGGCGAAGATGCCAGCGTGGCAAGAGTTGCCGCGTTCAGCCGCGCCACATGCGCCACGTAGTTGAAATCGACAAACTGCGGCAAGTCGCCCAGGATCGGCATTCCTGAACCCGCAGGCGGAATCACTACGTTCTGGTGCTGATGGTTGAAATCCTCACGCCATTCCGTGAAGCGCACCGCGGCGTACCCCTCGTCGTTGAATGAGCTCTGATCGCCACCGCGCCAGTAGCGGTCCGGCCGGAAAACAAGAAAAGCACTGAAGCCCGTCCCCTCGCTGCCGGGAAAATAGGTGCGCGCGACGGCGGCGATGGTGCGGGCCAGCTCGCGGCTGGGAGAATCGCTTTCCTCGCCCAGCTCGCGAATTCTCCGTATCTCCGCGGACGTTGCCGCCGAGGGAATGCCTTCGGAAAAAACCCGCACCCGGTCCTTGAGCTGCAGGGTGTCTCCGGGCGTGGTGTTTCCGCCGACAATGTCGTTGTTGAGCACTGCTTCAAGCTGCCAGCCCTCTTGGCGCGCCAGATGAGCCAGATGCGCTGAACCCACCAGCCCCTGTTCCTCGCCGGCCACAGCAACATACACGATGGTCGCCGGAAAGCGCAGCTTCGTCAGGGCGCGCGCGCACTCCAGTGAAACCGCTACGCCCGAGGCATCGTCATTGGCGCCCGGGGCCGCTCCCCGTGCGTCCAGAATGTTCGAGTTCCGCGAGTCGTAATGGCCGGTTACCAGATACATCCGCCCGGCCTGCAGCGGGTCAGTTCCCTTCTGGATGGCATAGATGTTGGTGATTCGCGTGGGCCGCGGAATCCGCTTTGCCCAGGGCGCCCCGCTTGCCGGATCGGCAATAAACGTGTCGCGATGCACCGAGAGACACCCTCCGCACTGCCTGGAGATTTGCTCAAACTGCTCCTCAATCCAGTTCGCGGCGGCATGAATCCCCTCGCCCGGCGGAAGATTGGCCTCCATGCTGGAAAGTGTGCTCCGGGTACCAAACCTTACCAGGGTGTCAACCGTCTTTTTAATGCTGGGGGGCTGAATACTCACAAGGACGCGGGCTATGGCCGGATCTGGGACACCTGGGACCAGGGGATTGGCGTGCAGCGCGAAATCGGGCTGTACGGCAAAGGCCGGGGCCACGAACGCAAGCCAACCCAGCATCGTGATTTGAAAAACGCTCATGCTCAATCCCTTCCCTCGAAGCGGAATAGACCTTAGGATACCGACCCTCTTGACCGGAGGCCGGGTTCTCCCTAAAACTAGCGATTGTTGTACAGCACAATGCATGAATACCGCATTACGAACTGCCTTGGATGAAGGAGAGGAGGCTGCCATGCCCAGCTGCCCTGAGTGTGAAAACGAATTGGATATCGAATTGGACGAAGTCGAAGAAGGTGACGTAGTCGCCTGCGAAGAGTGTGGAACCGAGTATGAGGTGGTCGGCGTCGAGCCGCTGGAGCTGGCACGCATCGACGAAGACCTCGAAGACGACGACGAGGACTATGACGAAGAGGAGGAGGAAGAATAGGTGAGAAGCCGCGCGGTGTCCTTCGCAGTTGTGGCACTTGCCGTGCTGGCGGCGGGCGCAATTCCCTTCCCCTCCTGCTCCGGCCTGATCGGCGCACCTATAGCTCAGGCGCAGAATATCGGCGAGCGCACGGTGACCGGGACCGTATTCGATGCCAAATCCGATCCCGTGGTCGGGGCGATCGTCTTTCTTCAGAACCAGAAGACCAAGACCATCCGGAGCTACACTTCCGACGGCCGGGGTCAGTTCAACTTCGCGCAAGTCGATATGAGCCAGGACTTCAACCTATGGGCGGAAAAGGACGGGAAAAAGAGTCCTGTCAAAGTGGTCAGTTCGTGGGACTCGCGCAAAGCCTGGGTAGGGGACCTCAGATTGAAATAAACCTCACTCTTCCAGCTTCTTCGTGACCAACTCGTTAAGCAGCGCAGGATTGGCCTGGCCTTTCGAGGCGCGCATCACCTGCCCGACAAAGAATCCGGCCATCGTCTTCTTACCGGCGCGGTACTGCTCCACCTGCCTGGGATTGGCGGCGATAGCGGCGTCGATCAGCGCCTCGATGGCCGCGGCATCGGTGATCTGCTGCGGTTTCTCGCGATCATAGACAGGGGCAAAATCCTCGCCCTTTTCGAAGCACAGGTCGAAGATCTGCTTCATCTGCTTCGAGCTGATCTTGCCCTCGTCGAGCAGATCGGCGGCCATCACGATTCCGGCCATGGATACCGGAGATTGCTCCTGCTCCAGGCCCAGCGCTTTCAGCCGCCCTCCCACTTCGCTCAGCAGCACATTGGCAACGCGCCGCGGATTCCTGGCCGTTTTGGCTGCCGCCTCGAAGCGATCAGCAAACTCCCGGGAAGCTGTCAGCGTCTGCGCGTCCTGCGTGCTGAGGTCGTATTCGGCAATCATCCGCGCCCGCCGCGCTTCCGGCAACTCCGGCAGCCGCTTCATTGATTCCTCAAGAAACTCAGGAGAAAGTATCAGCGGCGGAAGATCCGGTTCGGGAAAATAGCGGTAATCGTGCGCGTGCTCCTTGGAGCGCATGGAGTAGGTGCGTCCTTCGTTCGCGTTCCACAGGCGAGTCTCTTGCCTCACTCGTCCGCCGCTTTCGACGACTTCCACCTGGCGCTCAATTTCGTATTCCAAGGCCGCGCGAATGAAGCGGAAACTGTTCACGTTTTTCACTTCGACCTTGATGCCGAACTTTTCCGCGCCTTTGGGACGGACGCTGACATTGGCATCGCAACGCAGCGAACCTTCTTCCATGTTGCAGTCGGAAACGCCGGCATAGAGCAGAATCTCCTTGAGCCGGGTGAGATATTCAAAGGCCTCATCCGGGGTGCGGATATCGGGCTCGCTGACAATTTCCACCAGCGGCGTGCCGCAGCGATTCAGGTCGATGTAACTGTGCGTAGCCGAGTCAGAGAATCCTTCATGCACGCTTTTGCCGGCGTCTTCCTCCATGTGCAGCCGCGTGATGCCGATGCGTTTTTTTGAGCCGTCGGCCGCAGGCACTTCGATCCATCCGTGCTCGGCCAGCGGCTTGTCGTATTGGGAAATCTGGTAGCCCTTAGGCAGGTCAGGATAGAAGTAATTTTTGCGCGCAAAGATGGAGCGCTCGCGCACCTGGCAACGAAGAGCCAGCGAGGCCAGCGTGGCGTATTCAACAGCCTTGGCGTTCAATACCGGCAGCGCGCCGGGAAGGCCGAGGCACACCGGACAGACGTTCGTATTCGGCCCGGAGCCGAAGCGATTGGCGCAACCGCAAAAGGCCTTGGTCGCGGTCAGCAGTTGCACGTGCACTTCAAGGCCGATGACCGGCTCGTATTTAGCCAGGATTTCAGGCGATAACGCGACGGAAGCCATAAGGCGATTTTAGCGCGGGCAGGCATCTGCGGAATCGTCTCCAACGGCCCCGCTGCGCAAAACTCATGCACTCATTGCGTGTATCGGTACAGCGTGATTTTTTCGATGGTTTCACTTCGCGGAGCGAACCTCCAGAAATTGCCCTGATCGTCTTCATCCCCGTTCAGCCGCCGCCCCGGAATCCAGTTGCCGTTTTCGAACTTCCCTTCGGTGATGGCGCCGATGCCCACCTGCGGGCCGCTCTCCGGGCGCGGCGTAAACGTTACCCGGAATCCTTCGCCGGCGCCCAGAAACTCATCTTTTCCCATGGCCATAATCAGCCCAAAGCCACTCTTGGCCTGACCCCCAAAGATGTTGTCGAGACTCACATGCAGGGTGTAGCCGCTCATGGCGAAGTCCACCGTCGAGTGATCGCGATCCAGCGTAAAGCCGCGCACGTCGCCTGCACTCTGATGTTCAAGCAGCAGCGGCTCGATCTCGCCGATCAGGTGATAACTCGCGGCCAGAGGATCCGGCTTGCCGGACTGCGCATACATGTTGGCCTCGGTATCGATTCCGAAAGGCGAGATTCCGATTCCCGCCTCCTCGCCCAATGCATAGAAGACATTGGCTGCGCCGGCTGCATCGCCGCGCGTCTCGGGCATGAACAGCGGATTGCCCTCACGATGATAGCGGCGGCACCAGGCGATGAAATCGGATGCATACAGGTCCGGCGAGTAGATATCGATGCTCGAACCCGCCGCTTTCCACACGTCGTAAACGCGCGGCTCGGGGCCTCCGCTGGGATACTGTCCGGGAGGCGTGGTTTCGCCTTCGAGCCAGGTATTGACATACATGGGAATGTCGTACTCGGCCTTGCCTGCTGCGGCTACCGCCTGGATGTAGCTGCCATACTGCCAGGCCATGAAAACTTCGTCGGCGCGCTCGGAGTTGCCGAAGACATCGGTCCACGTGCCGCTCGTCTTGTCGCCATTGGCGTCCCATAGTTCACGTAAATCGGGATAGAGCGTCGCGCGATGCGCCTGCAGATACGCCGTCAGCTTCGCGGGAACGTCACCGTCAAACGCAGCGTTCGCCGCCGGCGAGTGGTCGCGCGAGTCGCCGAGCACGCCCACTTCGTTCTCCACCTGCATCATCAGCACGGTGTGCTGACTGCCGTCCACCTGCTTGATGTGCCGCATCAGCGCCGCGAAGGCCCGCGCATCGGCCTGCTCCGTGGCTTTGCCGAGCGGGCTCAGGATTTCCACCGGGCGGCCGAATTCCATCTCGCGCGGAAAGCGATTCGTATCTTCCTTCACCCACACCGGCGCATAGCTCGACATGCCGTTTTTCCACGATGCCAGCCACAGAAATACGATGCGTTCGTGAGCCGCCCGCGCCTGGTCAATGAGTCCATCGACCAGCGAAAAATCGAATGTGCCCTCTTGAGGCTCGATCAATTCCCAGCTCAGCGGAGTCACCACAGTGTTCAGTCCCATGGCTTCGAGCCTGGGCCAGATTGGCTTCATGTAATCGAGATTCGACGACGATGAATTGCGCAGTTCGCCGCCCAGAATCAGGAATGGCTTGCCATCGACGACAAGCTGAGTTGCAGCACCGCGTTTTTCGAGGTGTGGAGCATCGGTCTGCTGCGCGAGGGCCAGCCCCGCATCGAGACCGGCAAGCACCAGCAGAATAGGCAGCATGCGAATTGTGATTTTCATGACGCCACGGAGTCTAGCACACGCGTGCGCCCTGGATGAGCAATTCAGAGGCCAGCCAATGGCCGCCGCTACACGCGCACCGCGCGGTGCCGGTCAGCAGCCTGTTTCACGATTGCCGGCAATGTTCCCCGGGGAAAGGTGGAGGATTGGCGCACCACAAGGCGGGTGGGAATCTGCCATTCCTTCACGCCGGCTTTGGGATGCTCGGGCTCGATGCCTGCGCGCAACGCCTCCACAGCCGCGGCGGCAAGGTCTTTGCAGGACATCCGCACCGTGGTCAGCGGGGGAAGCATGAATTGCGCCAGGTGAATGTCATCGAAGCCGACCACGGAAATTTCTTTGGGCACGCTATGCGTGGTCCTCTCCAGCGCGTGGAGAGCGCCGATGGCCGTCATGTCGTTCGAGCACACAACTGCCGTAGGAAGCTCGGGCAGCGCCGCCAGCTGTTCCATCGCCGCCATGCCGCTTTCCATGGTGTGGGCGCCTATGGCCACATGCTCGGCAGGCACTTCGATGCCTAATTCGGCCATCGAGGTTAGAAATGCGTCGCGCCGCGCCACCACCGATCGCATTTGCAGGGGCCCGGTGATGAAAGCAATGCTGCGGTGTCCCAGAGCTGCCAGGTGTTGGACAGCCTCGCGGATTCCGCCCGCGTAATTCACCTTCAGCACGCGAATGTTGGGAAGGTCGGGCCCCGCGTCTACAAACACCAGCGGAAACTCGCGCTCCACCAGCCTGCGCACCAACTCTTCCTCGACGCCGAAAGTCATCACCGCGACACCATCGACATTGCGTTGCAACATTCTGCGAATCAGCGATTCGGTTTTTCCGGGATCGTAATTCGTGGAACCGACCATGACTTCGTAGCCTTGCGGCACGGCCAGATTTTCGAATTCCTGCACCAGCTCGGGGAAAAAGGGATTGGTGATTTCCGAGACAATCAGCCCGATGAGGTGGCTGCGCCCGGAGACCAGGGCGCGCGCCTGGGTATTGGGTACATAGCCGGTTTCTTCCACGGCTTTCCACACCCGCTTGGCCAGCTCAGGATCGACGCTGCTTACGCGGTTCACCGCCCGGGAGACGGTGGCGATGGAAACACGCGCGCGCCGCGCCACGTCGCGGATACTGACCAGGGCGCGCCTGCGGTTTTGCGTGTTGCTTTTGGAGCGGCTCATGAGCAATTCAGCTTTTACGATTTAGATTTTACGCTTTCCGGCTGTTTCCGAGTCGCCGACCTCAGAAAAACTCTCTGCGATCAGCTTGATTTTGTTGCGATTCCGCATCGCGGACGCAAGTGAGCCCAGCCGAGCGGCGGCACTGGAAGCAGCATTTTCAGAAAGCGTTTCCTAATTTTCGCGGCTCTGCAGCCTCTCTCTTCAAACAGGCAATTCGATTTACCCATGGCTTTTTCTCAAGGATGCGTCTGCCCGCCCTGCGCCACGTCGAGTGCGTGCCGCAGCAATGTGAGAATGCCCGCCAGGCTCTCCTCTGCCCCGCGGCGGCTTCCCGGAAGATTGACAATAAGCGAAGCGCCGCGCAGACCGGCGACGCCACGGGAAAGCCACGCGTAGACATTTTGCCGTGCCCCATTGGCGCGCATGGCCTCGGCCAGACCCGGGGCTTCCCGGTCAATGACCTTGCGGGTGGCTTCCGGTGTGCGGTCGCGCGGTCCCAGGCCGGTTCCACCAACGGTCAGCACCAGCGCTGCACCCTGGGAACAAAGGTGAGCGAGCAGAGCGGCAATGCGATCTTCATTATCGGGAAGCAATTCGGTCCGAAGCTCGGCCTGCGGCCACACGCGCTGCAGCATGGCGGCCACGGCGGGACCGGCGGTGTCGGTCATTTGCCCCTGCGAGCAGCGGTCGGAAACAGTTATCACGGCGATGAGCATGGAACGATCCTAATGTCCCGGCAGCACGTTGATGGTGTGCAGCCAGGTATCAACGAGCGCTGGCCAATGAGAGATGGGCAGGCCGGTATTGCGCAGGCCGTAACCGTGGCCGCCTTGCGCATAAATATGCATCTCGGCGGGAACATGGGCCTTTTTCAGCGCCAGAAAATACACGATCGAGTTTTCCACATGGACCGGATCGTTTTCCGCCTGGAGCAGGAAGGTTGGCGGCGTTTTGGCCGTGGGGTTGATGTCGGGATTGGGAGCAAAATGGCGGTCGGCCAGCGCCAGGTAGCCGGGATAGATCACGGCGGCAAAATCGGGGCGGCAACTCAGGCTGTCGGCCGCGTCGATTGGGGTGTAGAGCCGCTTCTCGTAGATATTGCTCAGCGCCGCGGCCAGATGCGCGCCGGCAGAGAAGCCGATTACGCCGATGCGGTTGGGATCGATGCCCCACTCCGCTGCATGCTCGCGCACCACGCCCATGGCCCGTTGCGCGTCTTCGAGCGCGGCCGGCGACTTGGGATAGGGGCCGGTGTCCGGAACCCGGTATTTGAGCAAAATGCAATTGACGCCGATGGAGTTGAGCCACTCGCAGATTTCAGTGCCCTCCAGGTCCATGGCCACCACACGGTAGGCCCCGCCGGGAAAGACCAGCATTCCTGCGCCGCTGTTGGCGCCCTCGGGCTTGTAGAGGGTGATCGTCGGCACCGAGACGTTGGTGAGGCGTACATAGGGCAGGCCGGCCACGCGGTTGCTCGAAGGCACGTTGAGTTCCGGCGGCATTTTTCCCAGCGTGTCTGGCGGTGTGCCTGGCCAGATGGGCATGGTCAGGCGGCTGGGAGATGGCGGCCAGCCGTAGGACTGCTGCTGGGCAAATAAGCCGGAAGAAAAAATAGCGGCCGCGGCGAGAATTACCACAAAGTTCCTCATCTGCTTTGTCACCTTTCAAGGAAAGCTGTGCAGCGACGATTCTAAGGCATTTATGGAGAGGGCATCTGGGGCCAATTGGGTCCCCACTTTCGTCCAATGCGGCGAACGAAGTGATTTTCATAGCTCGGAAAAAGCCGAGGAGTGGATCTGGCATCTTTTGCGTGCATGGTTCAAAGTGTGGCGGGAAGAGCAAGCAACGAGGCAGATTGGGGAGGGTTTCACCAGGCAAAATCGAATCGCTGCCCGGGCTATGGGGGTGCGCATCCCGCATGCGGCGCAGCCGCATCTACTTCACGGGCCTGCAAAAAAGAAAGGAGCGCGATGCGTCCCTGTTTTTTAGTCCTGGATAACGATTTTCCGGGAAGCATTTCCGCGCGCAAGCTGGTGATCGAAAGCGCGAAGCTCAACGTGATCACGACATACAGCGCCGCGGAAGCGATCGAGACTCTGGAGCGTTTTCCCGGAGTCGACGGTGTGGTCCTCGACGTGCAGTTGAACGGTCACCAAACATGCCGCCAGGTGATTGAGAAGCTACGAGACATTCATCGCACCGTCCCCATCATTACCGTCTCGGCCAGCGGTCACGATCCGTGCGATGGCGAAGAGTATCACGTCTCCAGTTACGATCCGAGGCAACTGCTTACGGTTTTGGAAAAGGTGCAACCTGAAACCAGGAAAGCCATCCGCCACGAAGACGATATCGGCCTGGAAGAAGGGAAGAAAAAGCCGTAGCCAAATGGGTTCAGGCGGTGCCGTTGGCGCGGCGAAGCCGGCTCCTTCCCGGCACCGCCCCGCCTTTGGCAAAGGCGATGCCTGGGAAGAATCAGCGCGCTCTGGTTCCGGGCCTATGGCCGCGGCGACGTTTTGTGGAGAACCGTTCCCGGCTTGGGAGTCACGGGCAGAACGGCAGCCGTGCTGGCCTGGAAAAACTGGGTAAAGGCCTGGTTCGCTTTTGAGGGCAACACGCCGTAGACGCTGTTGGCTCTCTCCAGCGTGATGTAGTTCCAATCGACACATGACGGCGCCGCGCTCAGCGGGGTCATATTGCTCGATGCGGTGTAGGTGATTGCGCCCGCGCCCGAGGATAAGGTGGTGATTCCTCCATTGAGATAGTCGACGAAGTCGAGTTGGAAGGCGACAATCGGCGCCAAGTCGGCGGAGGTGACACCGCTGAGCGAGAGCAGAGTAATGGTCTGGTTTCCCAAACTCTTGCCGGTATTGTCAAAGACGGAATAGGTGGCGCCGGTAATATTCCCGCCGGTTTCGTTCTCGAGGGAAATCACCAGCTGATATCCGGCAGGCAACTGCTGGCTGGGCAGGGTAGCCAAGGGGACGATGTGGTTGATGATCTGGGTGTTTGACGCAGTCCAGTTATCCACCATGCAATAGAGCTGGGGTGGAGAGCTATGCGGGTCGAGGTAAATGAGGTACTGCTGCGCGGCATCGTAGTCGCTCTTGGCGGAATAGGCATTGAGCTGGAAGCCGAAGCCGTCGCTGCCGACGATATCGGTGAAAACATTAATGGTGACCGTGAGTCCGGTTAACGAGTTGCAGTTGCTGTCGAGGAGGTAGTTATAGTCGCTGCCAAGACCGTCGGATGGAGCTGGAACTGTGGCGACAACGGAGGGAAACGCTCCTCCGACCACGCTCCATAGCTGATTGTCGTACCCGGCCGCCTCCGCCTTCAGCGGATATGCGTCAAGCAGCGCCCCAGCAGTCGTGGAGGCACCCTGAATGTCAATCACGTTGCCGTTCAGCTTACTGACGATGAAATAGTAGCCCGAGCCGGCGGGATCGGAGACGAATTCCCAAAGTTGATTGTCGGTCCCCGTGGACTTCTGCGGATAAGCGTCGAGGAGGGTGTCGGCTTTGGTGGAGGCGCCCTCAATATCGATCACGTTGCCGTTGAGCATGCTCTTGATGAAATAGCAGCCCGAGCCGGCGGGATCGGCAACGAACTCCCAAAGCTGATTGTCGGTCCCCGTGGTCTTTTGCGGATAGGCGTCGAGCAGCGCGCCGGCTGTGGTGGAGGCTCCCTGAATGTCGATGACGTTGCCATTGAGCTTGCTCTTGATGAAGTAGTAGGCAGCGACGATCGTGAACATCTCGCTTTTTACACCGGTGAGAATAAAACTCCCAAAGCTGGTGGCAACGCTACGCGGCTGGATATTCACGTCAGGGGCGCTCAGTGTCAGGGGGCCGATTGCCGACTGCACGTTATAGCCGGCGAAGGATGTGCTGGAGCCGCCGACCACTGCGGCGTTGGAGGAGCTGGTCAACTGCACGACGAAGTTAACCCAGGGGGAATTGATTTGCGCGGAAACGGGAACCGAGAAGGTGCCCGATTTACCCGCGATGCTCACGGTGCCGCCGGTAACGAACGGGGTGTTGAAGACGTTGCCCGATTGGGAAATCTGGGTGGTGTCGGTTGTGAGGGAGAAAGTAAAAGCCGAATCCGAGAATGATTCGGCCTCAGTGGATCCGGTGGGTGTGACGCTGCCGGAGCCGACGCCCTGGAATGTCAATGTGATCTTCATGCTCACCGCTCTTTCTGATGGATGAATGCAAGTTGACCCTGAATTCCGTTGGAAGTGGCGATCAGTATACCTCCTGTTGGACGTGCTCGCATAGTAGGAAAAAATTCGCGAGCATCCACAAGAACCCGAGGATCACCCCGGCAATGGCCGCTGGTCTTTCGGAACATCTTCGGAGCTATGAGGAAATCGCACGACTTGAAGAGTGAGAATCAACAAGGCCCGCTTCGAACGGACTAAAAGCGCGCGGTTAGACGCCCTCAGTTTTCAAACTGACCCCGACCCGCGATTCAACCGTGCTCAGCCGCCGATTTCACGAACACCTATCACGGCCATCATGCGCCCAGTCCTGCCGCGCTCGCCGCGGTGAGAGAAAAACCGGTGCGTCTGGCAGTTGGTGCAGCCACCAATCCAATGAATCCGCTCGGCGCTGAGCCCGGCGTCCATGAGTTGCCGGCGGTTGGCTTCAACTAGATCGAGGTGCAGGCTGGTCAGCGGTTCCGAGTGGCCGGGCGCGCGCTGGTTCAAAAAAAGCATCGGGTATTTCAGCCGGACGGGGTCCGGATCATAGACCTCATGGAAAAGGTCTGGGGCATAGGCAAACTGCGATGCGAAGGCGGCGCGCACCTCATCGCCGACAGCGTAGCAGCAGCGGCCGATGCCGGGGCCGATGGCCGCCACCAGGTCCTCGGGACGGGAGCCGAATTCCAGGCGCATGCGGCCGACCCCGGACTGGACGATGCGTTTGACCGTGCCCCGCCAGCCGGCGTGGAAGGCCCCGACGGCGCGGCGGCGGCGATCGGCGACCAGGACGGGAATGCAATCGGCGGTTTGAATCGCCAGCAACACTCCCGGCTCGTTGGTAATCTGGCCATCGGCACGGCGCGGGTGGTCGAGTTGTGCATCGGCGCCACGCGTGGAGACCACGAGGCTGGAATGAAACTGCTTGATGGGAATCAGAGCCATGGCCGGGTTGCCAGTCACGGCGTGCGCCAGTAATCGCCGGTTCCGGAAGACGGCTTCGCGGTCGTCTTCTTCTGTAAGCCCAAGATTCAACTCGCCTTTGCCTCGGGCCGCAGTATAAGCGCGGCTCACGCCGCCACGCCGCGTGCTGAATCCGTGCCATAGCCAGTCCAGCTCCCTCCAGGCCGGGACAGCCAGCCATTCCACGCCCTCGGCCGAGGTGCGCAGATCGTCTTGGGTATATCCAAAGTCAGGAACTGTCCCAGGGTCGCTTGGGGTGAGAAGCGAGGAGGTCTTTTTAGTCCGCCGCCGGGACCCGCGAGCCAGGCCACCGACAGCGATCAAGGCGTCCATTGCTGCTATCTGTTGTCGCCAATGGGGTTCCGGGGTTGCTGGCATAGCAATTCCGATTTTAGTAGGAACTTGATGAAGAAGCCATTCTCGCCAGCCGATTTGAGTGCTTATTCCCCCGAGAGCTAAAGCCCAACTGGGAAATGCGTGGTTTTATATGCCGGCTGAACAGGCTGCTGAAAAACTCGCCGTTCTAAAAGCGATGGGCCTGCCTTCCGGCAGGCCCGCTCGAGAGGCTTAAAAAGGAGGGAGTCCAGGGTGGGTTAAGGAGAGAGGTCCATACGGACCTTCAAGAAGGAATGGATCCTTACTTGGAAGGGTAAATCCTCGGGGAAGCCTCTGCTTGTTACTTACTAGGATGCACCTTCGCGGGAAAGGTTGCAAGCTGCCAACCAATTTCACCTTTCCCTGTGGATTTCTCACCACAATACTCCTGTTAGTGATTGGGTTGGTCTATTTATGGTTGGTTTTAGTCGGAAGCGGGCGGATACGAACACTTAACCACTTGGATGCGCTCTGGACCGCACAGTTGAGCGACGGCCTGGATATTTCTCGTCCGCAGCGACGTTCACATTTTTTCGACTTGAATGTAGTAGAGATCGGTGTCTGCGCCGAAGGCCGCCTGGTCCAGGCCGGTCTTCATGGTCTGCCAGCGGGTGGTGACAGGATGCACGATGGTCCAGGCGCCCGGTCGCCCAACGCGGACGGGCATGGCGAAATCCGGTTCGTCGGCCTTCCAGCGGTAGGCTACAGCACCCTGCGCAGAATCAAACTTCAGCTCCAGGGTGGGTATATCAGCGTGGCGCAGGTACTGGTTGAAGATGGGCGTTAGGTTCATGCCGGTGGCCTGATTGAAGTAAGCCACGACCTGCCCGGTGAGGATGTTCTGGTATTTGAAGTGCTGGTAGAAGCCGTGGATGACGGCGAACCACTTCGGGTCGTCGTTGACTACGCTGCGCAGGGTGTTGAGCATGAGCGCGCCCTTGAAGTACTGATCCTCGGGCGGAGTGGCGTCGATGCCGCGCTGGCAGAGGATGGGGCGCAGGTTTTTGACTTTGGGCTTGAGGCCGTTCAGGTACTGGATGGCGGCCTGGTGTCCCCAGTGGTATTCGACGTAGAGGGTTTCGAGGTAAGTGGCCCAGCCCTCGTGGATCCACATGTCGGCGCGGTCGGCGGCGGTAATGCTGTTGCCGAACCACTCATGCGCGCTCTCGTGAATGATGATGAAGTCAAATTTGAGGCTCCAGGGGGTATGGGTCCAGTTGCGCTTGAGGTAACCGTTGGCGAACTCGTTTCCGTAGGCCACGGCGCTCTGGTGCTCCATGCCTGAGTAAGGCACTTCAACCAGCTTGTAGCCGTCTTTGGGGAACGGGTAGGGGCCGAAGTAGTGGGTGAAGGCGGCGAGCATGCCCGGAACCTGCGCGAACTGCTTTTTGGCCTTGGCCAGGTCTTCGGGGAGAACGTAGTAGTCCAGAGGCAATGACCCGTATTGACTGTGAAAATGAACGTAATCCCCGATGTTGAGCGCCACGTCGTAATTGTTAATCGGATAATGGACGAACCAGTCCCATCGCGTGTAGCCGTCGTGGAGATCGGTTTTGCCCATGAACTTGCCGTTGGAGACGTCGATCAGTCCATCGGGCACGGCGACGCTGATCTCCATGTTCTGCACTTCGTCGCGCCACTGGTCTTTGTTGGGCCACCAGATGCTGGCGCCGTCGTCTTCGCAGGAGGTGACGATCCACGGCCGTCCGGCGGGGTCTTTGCCGAAGGTGATGCCGCCGAAGCGTCCCTCGCTTTTGGGCTGGCCCTGGTAGTAGAAGACGATCGTATAGACGCGACCCTTGCGGAGGGTGGCGGGGAAATTGACGAAGACCGCGCCTTCATCGCGCGTGTACTTGAGCAGCGTAGAACCGAAGAGGATCTTATCGATTTTGAGGTCGGGATAGAGATCGAGCTGAATGCGCATGCCGTCTTCGAGCATCCTGAAGCGGATGGTGTTGCTGCCGGAGATGGATTTTGTGACGGGGTCGACACGGACGCTGAGGTGGTAGTAGAGCAGGTCGTTATTGGCGCGATAGGGACCATAAGCGCCGCGGAGGATGTCGGCGCGCGTGGGCGCGGCAACAGCCTGCGCCGGCGCTGTTGCGCTCGGCTTTTGCGAATTCTGCGCCGGGGCCTTCGGCGCGATGGCCGCGAGCAGAAGCGGAACAAAACGCAGACACCGGCAGAGGGTGGGAAAAAGCATGACGCAAGTCTATCGCAGCGGATGGGAGCGCCTTGGGGTCGGGTTCCGGGAGTCCCGTTTCCAAAAAACAGATGACAGAGCGCGGATCAGAGAGGTGATCCACGCCGGCGAAAGCAAATTCACGCCCGCCGAGAATGCCTTGAAACTGAGGAGCAGGCGGCGCGCCGGAGCATTAACAAACCTTCCTGAGGGTCAATTCTCAAGGATTGGCAAGCCGACACGGTAAAAATCTGGCAAAGGTCCTGTTTTGTCAGCGCCGGTTTAAAACGGAGCCATTTTGGCCGGGTTAGGCCGGAGCCAGGGAGAAGCCGAAGGTGGTGCAGGCAGACGGTGGCGCTGGCCGCGTGAGCGAGACAAGCGCAGTCATGGTTCGAGTTTTTTCCCTGCGCAACATGTAGCTATTTCACGGCCGATCCTCCCGCGCCGTCGGCCGT
>JASHOY010000398.1 GCA_030038435.1 Acidobacteriaceae bacterium
CGCGCCCTGCAGCAAATGCTGTGTTACGGTCGCCCTGAAAGTCGAGCTCAACTCCGGGCTGTAGGTCGTAAACGGCTGATTGGTGGTGATCCTCGAATTGTCCAGCGTGACGGCAAGCGCCGTGCCGGTGATGAACCCCTTATTGAAAGTGAAGTTGTATTCATTTGTGTTCGTGTTGAGCACGGGCAAGCCGCCGGAAAACAGAATATTGACCTGCGGCGCAAAAGCGCGCTCGAATTGCGCAGTCGCCCCCACGGTCGGTTCCAGGTTTTCCGGCGTCGGCCCGGCACCATTGGTGGTCAGCGTCAACCCCTCAGCGCCCGATCCTGCCCCGCCCGAGCCTACCGTCGTTCCCCCTGGCCCTCCACCGGTGGTAAGCGTCGTCACTGACCCGCCAAGCGTGCCCGTCACCAGCCCCGATGGCGCGCCCAATGGCGCAGCCCCATCGCGCGTGCGCAAAATGTCCGTGTCCGCAATGTCCAGATCGTAACGCGCGATGGCTATGTCATAGTTGTCTTCAATCGCCAACGCCAGCGCATCGGAAAGACTCAGATAGATCTTCCCGTTTTTAAGCAGGTCGTTGAGATGGACGGGGTTGGCAAAATTGGCCTTGGCGATGCTCGTCGCAATATATCGCTCTACGGGATTGCCATACCAGGGCACAAACGGCTGGGCAAAATTCCGCGCCGAGGGCCGCAGTGAAAGCGGTCCAAACTCCTCCGGCTGCGGAGCCGGCGGCAGGGTCGAAGCGGCTTTTTCCTTCGGCTTGGTCGGTGTTCCGGCGCTCTGCTGTGCGAAGCCCTGCGGCGGCAGGGTTGCAACCAGCATCAGCATCGCTGATGCCGCGGCGCGCAACCGGCTCGTTCCCTTGCGCCTGGCCCCCCCGCAACTTTTGCCCGGCATGCTCTCCTGCGCCCGCTCAAACACACTCCCGTTCTCAAATTCCATAAGTGCTCTCCAAAAGCAGTTAAGGCTAGCGAAGCATTCTTCCTCAAGACGGCTGGCCCGCCGCCACGGATGCAAATTCTCTTTTTGCAAAATGATTTGCCGCTATCAGTTTGTCATGTACGACTCCCTGCTTGCTACGTGCTTTACACCCGGAGTGTTCCCTCACCTCCCGCTCCTCAGGCAACTCCCGCTGCATCTCACTCCGATTCGCATGCAGAGCGGTTTCCAAATCGCCTTGCACCACGCCGCAATTCCCGAACATCCACTCGCAAAATTAACTAACTGGTTAGTAAAATACTCCTCGCTCCCCACCGACGCAAGCCGCCCTTCATCAGAATTCAATCCCCGATGCTTGCCCGCACCGGCATCGCCCCCGCCCTCCGCTGGCTGCAGCATTTCAAAGATGACCATATTCATTCAAACAGATATCATAAAGATTTCCCATAAACTTACCATTTTCATTCACTTGCAACGCGATTCTATGGAGAGCGCGCCTTTGCTCCACAGGGCGGGCACGCTGAAATTCCTGCCATCCCGGCAATCTCCTCACTCGGTAGCAAAGCTCCGGGAGTACCATCTGGTCTCGCGGGCGGCCTAGCTGCCGAATCGGAACGCTTCGCGTGTGGGCCGGTATACCCGGATCATCCACGGTGGCCGCCGCAAGTTGTCTGGCCCGGGAGCAGGCCGCGTCAATTCAAGCCAAGCCCGAAACTCCGCGTGCGCTTTCTCCGTATCGATGAAGATATCTCCGTAACGGTCCTGGTCCGCGGGGCTGGTGACGGTCACTTTCTGGTGCCAGCAATGTTGTCCGCTTACGGGATCGGGCTGCACCGGAAAAATCAGGTTCTGATGCACCCCCGGATCCTGGTATGGAATCCGCGAAGTATCGCGATCGCTGCTCGCGAAGGGGCGAATCCCGTGTACCTGCCGCATCTTCCACGCCCCGGGATGCACCTGGGTCAGATTGACCAGCGCCGTCGACCAGCGCCCGCCGCCCGAGTCCTCCTGCAGGCGCCAGCGGCCTAGGTGGTGCGAGCAGGCGATCACGCCGGGACGGATCGCTTCCGTCACCCAGACCTTGTCGATGAAGTATCCGATCGAAGTCTCCACTTTCACCAGGTCGCCGCTCGCAAATCCCAGCCGATGCGCATCGTCGGTGTGCATCCACACCGGGTTGCAGTGCGAAATTTCATATAACCATTTGGAATTCCCGGTGCGGCTGTGAATCAGCGTGGGCAGGCGAAAGGTGGGCAGCAGCAGCATCTCATTGCGCTCGAAGCGGATGTTATCGCGATGCACATGGCTCTTGATGTAGGTGGGAACCGTGTACTCGGGCCACTTCCACTCCTTCAGCGTCCGCGAATAGAACTCCAGCTTGCGCGAGGGCGTGGGAAAGCCTCTTTGCGCTTTGCCGTCGATCAGCACGCCAATCGCCGCTCCATTTTTGCTGATCACCGCAGTGGCGGGATCAATCTCGCTGCCGGCCAATTCGGCCGCCTTCAACTCCGTGGTATGCAATCCGTAGACGTTGCCTGCAATCTCAAACGCCCCGTACTTCCGCATGTATTCAAGGGGTGTCAAACCTTCGCCTCTGGCAGCTTCAGGAAGTCCCGGCACACTGTTTTCGAAGATCCAGCGGTAAAAATCGTCGAGGGTGAGCTTCTCGCCGTTGCGGTAAGGCGATTCGAAATATTTGCGAATGCCCATGCTTCCATCCGCATCGATGCGCCACGACAACTCCGTCCAGAACTCGTCTTCTTCCCACACCTCGCCCAGTCCTGCTTCGCGATGGGCTTCATAAGTGGAGTTGAATCTCTTTCCCTGCCGCTCCAGCTCCACGCGCAACACCGGCTGGCGAAAGCCGATCCAGCGTCCCGCCTGTGTTTCCTGGCTCATCAGGTCGTGCCGCTCTGAGGCAAGTCCCATGGGCAGCACGTAATCCGCAAACCAGGCGGTCTCGTTCCATGTCGGCGTCAGGCACGCATGGCGCTCGACCATGCTTTCATCGCTGAGGGCCTCCATCCAGCTCATGCCGTCCGGATTTGTCCACACCGGGTTATAGGCGCGGCTGAAATACATAGCCAGCTTGCCGCGGCGTTCTTTCAAAAAATGCGGCAGAAGAAAACTCATCTCGAAGGATGCCAGCGGATATTCCGGCGCCCACATCATCTCGTTCCACGCGTTGGGCGGCGGCGGCATCAGGGGAGGCGCGGGAACAAACTTGTCCCACGAGCTTGGCGACGTCCCGCCACGCGTGCCGATCGAGCCCGCAAGCGCCGTGAGGAAGACCAATGCCCGCGGCACCTGCCATCCACCCAGGTTCCCCGCGGCGGCGTTGCGCCAGATGTGCGCCGCAAACGCCGAACCCGCGCGGGCAATCTCGTGCGCAACCTCTACAATCGTTGCCGCTGCCACCCCCGACTCGCGCTCGGCAAACTCGGGCGTATATTTGGCATACAGTTCTTTCAGCACCTCGATGAAAGCTTCAAACGTCGCCGGCTTGCCCGGATGCTCCTCCTGCAGAAACTCCTGCCAGTTCACCCAGCGCGAGACAAATTCGCGATCGAAAAGGTTCTCGCGGACCAGAACATTGCAGATGGCCAGCAGCAGCGCGGCCTCCGTGCCCGGCCACGGCGCAAGCCAGTAATCGGCTTTGCTGGCGGTATTCGAAAGCCGCGTGTCAATCACGCACAGCCTGGCGCCGCTCGATTTCCCGTCTATGATCCGTTGCGCGTGAGGATTGAAATAATGTCCCGCCTCCAGGTGCGAGCTGAGCAGCAGAATGAACTTGGCGTTGGCAAAATCGGGCGAGGGCCGGTCGTAACCGTGCCAGAACGCGTATCCCGTGCGTGCCCCTGCCGAGCAAACGTTGGTATGGCTGTTGTGGGCGTCGATTCCCCACGCGTGCCAGATCCGCTGGTTGTAGACCAGCTCGTGCCCAGGACGCCCGACGTGATACATGATCTCGTTCTTGCGCCCCTCTGTGAGAGCGCTGCGAATTCGCGCCGCCAAATCGTCGAGCACCTGGTCCCAGCTCACCCGCTCCCATTTGCCCTCGCCCCGCTTGCCGATGCGCCGCAGCGGATAGAGAATTCGCTCCGGATCCATCACCTGGTTCAGCGTTGCCGGTCCCTTGGCGCAGTTGCGCCCGCGGCTTCCGGGGTGCTCCGGGTTGCCCTCAAACTTCTTGATCTTCAGCGTCTCTTTGTCGACGTAGGCCAGCAGACCGCAGGCCGCTTCGCAATTGAAGCAGATCGTCGGAATCAGCCCATACCGCTTCTTCACCTTGCGCGGCCATTGCTTGGGATCGTATTCCCACCAGTCATGCCACTTTTCGCTGGGCGGAAAGTTCTCCAACCCGCCCGCAGGAGGATCCAATGCCAGCGCATCGGGATTGAGAGGATTTGTGCTTTTCATATTCATCAGCTCAGAGGCGCCACCTGCCCGGCCTTCACCCACACGTCTTCATAACCCAACAGCCCCGCTAACGCCAGTACCGCGGACACAATCGCAAACCACACCGAAAGCCCCGCAAAAAGAAACAGCGCGCTCAACAGGATGGGGACAACGAACCCGACTCCCACTGCCCACCCCCAGAACTGGCCGCGGTACCGGCCGCTGACCATCGAGCGATGCGCCCGCGCCACATCTTCGGTTGCATGGGGCAGCGCCAACTCCCCGAGCACCATCATCAGGCTCAGCAGCAGCGAAGCGAACAGCATGAGCGCGGCGTCATGCAGCACATCCGCTTCCGCGCCCCGCGCCGCGCCCGTGAGCATCACCACGCAGCCGCCGGCGGTCAGCGCGTGCACCAGCAGATGCCAGATGAAAAGCGGACTCTGCCAGAGATCGCGCCCCTTGCCCTGGGCAAACAGAAACGCCGAGTAACAGGCGCTCCCGACCGCAAACACAGCAGTAATCCGCGACAGGATGTGCGGCACTGCTCCCGTAAAGATTCCCATCCCCAGCCACGCCGCCGCCAGCGCGCCGTAACCCATAAGGATGTAGCTGCCCAGCACCAGCCAGGAGCGGAAGTTCGGCTTCGTGATCAGGTAGTAAAACCGGTCCGGCCGCTTCAGGTCGAAGATCAGCAGCAGTGAAGTCACGGCCAGCGCAATCAGCGCTACTGCGGGAAACACGATCGTGAACAATTCGCCGCCTCGCCGCATCACCTCCATCAGAATCGCCGGCGCCAGCAGGGCTCCGGCAGAAATCGATTTCATCCACAGATACGCGGAAATTTTCGGTCCCCAGCGCGTGGAATGGCTCACGTCGTACACTTCGCGGGTTAGCTGCGGATCGAAATCCTGCCTCGTCTTGGCGTCCTCGCGCCGCTCGGCCCACAT
Organism: Acidobacteriaceae bacterium; assembly: GCA_030038435.1. GTDB lineage: Bacteria > Acidobacteriota > Terriglobia > Terriglobales > Acidobacteriaceae > Telmatobacter. The sequence continues at coordinate 5,295 of JASHOY010000398.1, forward strand.
GTAACTGCTCTGCGCCGCCTGCCGCGCCGGTTGCAGCAGGTCGCCTTCAATGCCCACGTAGAAGACCTTGGGCCCGGTGCCCTTTTCCGGCTTGCGCACTGACACTTTTTCCCGCGCCACAATCCCGCTGATCCTGCTTGCCGGGTCGTTAAGATCGCCGGCGATGATCGCCTGCGTAGGACACACAATCACGCAGGCCGGGTTCAGATTCTCTTCAATGCGATGGGCGCAGAAGTTGCACTTGGCCGCGGTGTTGTTGTTGGGATCGATATACAGCGCATCGTAGGGACATGCCTGCATGCAGCTCTTGCAGCCAATGCAGCGCGAGTTGTCGAAATCTACGATGCCGTCGTCGCGCCGGAACAGCGCCTTGGTGGGGCAAATTGGAATGCACGGAGCCGCTTCGCAATGATTGCAGCGCAGCACACCAAAATGGCGGCTCGAATGGGGAAACGTGCCCTTTTCGACGTGTTTGACCCAGGTGCGGAAAACCCCGACCGGCACGTCATGCTCTTCTTTGCAGGCCACCGTGCACGCATGGCAGCCGATGCATCGATTGTGATCGATTACAAACCCGAAATTCTTTGTCCCCATTCTCGACTCCATGCCAATTCCTACGGTCCGCGGCGCGCCAGTGTGCAGCCTCTATGCCGCTACGCTGTCCCCTGCTTCCGCCGCGTTGTCACCATCTGCCTCACCCCGCACCTCTGGCCTCAGGACAACTGCGGCCTGGTCCCAACGGGTCGTAACCAAAAAGCAGCCACGATGTGGGGCGCGAGTTGAAAGCAGACTTTCTTGAGCGCTCTCCAAAAGCCGCTGCGGCAACCATGTTCATTGTTATAGCATCTGCCGGCGGCACTATAACCGCACGCCCGGGGTATGCCGCGATACGCGAAGTTGGCATCGCATGGTTCATGCGATCTCCGCCATTGCGGGTGCGGCGTGGCGTGCAAGAATTACCTGTTCGTCTAAAATGGAAAGCAGGCTCCTGATTTGGCAGTCAAAGTCAAAGTCAAAGTTCCCCGTTTCGCAATGACCGTCACGCGGCGAAAGGTTCTTATCCTGGTCGCCGCGGTCTGCGCGAGCGGAATCCTCGCCGGCGCCATCGTCTTTTTCTGGTACTGGAACAAGTACGGGCAGATCGTTAACGACCGGCTGAATGAGCCGCTCTTTGTGCACACCGCGCAAATCTATGCGGCCCCGCCCGAGGTGAGGCCCGGGCAGACTTTGACGGCCCAGTGGGTCGTCAACGAGTTGCGGCAAGCCGGGTACACCCCCCAGGGGCAGACCCCGGCTTCCACCATGGGAACTTATGCCACCGGTCAGGGAACGGTGACCGTGAGCCCGGGACCGGACTCCTACCACGCCCAGGACCAGGCCACCATCAGCTTTGCCAATGGTATGGTCAACCAGATTGTGACCGCCAACGGGCAACAACTGACCGCCTACGAGCTCGAACCCCTGCTGGTGACGGGACTTTCCGATCAGAGCCGGGCCAAGCGCAGATTGGTGACCTACAACGAATTGCCGCGCTATATGGTGGCGGCGGCGACCTCCATCGAGGACCAGCGTTTCTTCCGTCATGGCGCAC
>JASHOY010000399.1 GCA_030038435.1 Acidobacteriaceae bacterium
CGGCCATACTTCGTTGCCGGCCTCGACGGTGGGGCCTGCCACAGCCTTCGGCCGTCACCTCGTCTGGCCGAATTTACACTCGCAACGCCATCCACCCCAATAGTGTTAACAGGCCCTAGTCTGCGCTCATTCGTGCTGGTGCGCCGCTTGCTTCATCTGTTCTTGCGGCGCGCTGCCACTTAGGCAGAATCCAGCTCAGGGCCGCGCATACCGCAATGCTGATGCCGGCATCGGTAATAAAGCTCCCGCTGATGCCCTTCCAGTCATAGCCATGCCCGTCGATGATTCCCATATAAAAAATAGGGAAGTTCGAGGCTGCCATGAGCAGCGTAAAGAGTGTGGCGGCCAGCGGATTGCCGGGGCCTATCACTTCAAAGGTGAGGGCATTGGCGGTGGCGAACGAAAGCGCTTGAAATAGGTTCTCGCCGGTGACGGCCAGCCCGAAACACCACGGGACTCGCGGCAGAGCGAGCAGGCTGAGCGTAAAAAATCCTCCAATGATGCCGACGCCGAGATAAAGCGGGCGCAGGGGAAAACGCCGCGCCAGCGGTTGCAGCAAGAAACTTCCAGCGAGCCCCGCAGCCACGGCGCCCGTCCCCGCAAAAAAGCTCACCACACGCTGGCTTGCAGAAAAATCTTTGCCCACCCCGCCCAGCACATTAGTGAGCGAAAATGATGCGCAAGGCAGCAGAAAGAGGATGAGCGCGATCTGCACTTCGCGCCGCGTAATCAGCGCGGCGACTCCGGCCCAGAAGCGCCCAAAGCTTTCGCGGGCAAGCTGGCGGTCAGGGCGCGGCGCGGGGATGGCGAAAAACAGCAGCATGGGCAGCATCATGCCGCAGGCCACCATGCACGCCGCTTCAATCGGCGAAAAGCGGCGCACTACGCTACCGGCAAAGAGAATCATGGATCCTGACGCCCCGGTGTTGGCGACCGCAAACCACACGCCCAGCCTGCTGTCCTGTTCCTTGGAAATGAGGCTGCCGGTCCAGCCGCCCACCGCACCTTGATATAAAGACGCAGCAACATAGCCGCCTACCATAACCGCTTCGACCATGGCTGGCTTTCGATGATCGAATACCGTGAATCCCGCCGCCGCCGCGGTCAGGACGCCGAAGGCAACGGCATAAGCTCTGCGGCTGAAGCGAACGTCGAGCATGGGGGCCAGCAGGAACGACCAGAACGCCGGCGACATACTCACCGCCGTGATCACCGCGATGTGCCCGCCCGGTATGCCCCTCGCGGCAAGCATTTCCGGCACCGTCACTACGGCAAATCCACCCATCAGGCCGAATACTGAGTTTGTCAGGCCCATCAGCCAGATCGGCGGCAACGGCCGCGTTTCGCTCATCCACAACTCCTTTTGGGCTCGATTCCCGTTGAGGGCGAAAGGAAGGTTACAACTCTCTTCTACCTGAATGGCGGCGCACATTCCAAACCGGGGTGGTTAGCGCTTGCAGGGTGTTTCCTTTGGCGTGGGTCTGCCTCGAGGAATCCGGCCACCCCGTCCCGGCATATCTCCTACAATCGAAAGAGTGTCGCTTCCCCTCGCTCAGCCTCCGGCGCAAGACCATTTGCACGGCCCGGTCACAGGCAAAGTGCGCCGCATCGCCGCTCAGCGCACCTGTGTTCGCCGCATCAACGCGCCCGCGCTGCTAGCGTTTTGGCATCTGGCCAGCCTGGACGCCCCAACCGTTGCGGTTGTCTGGTCGCTGGCCTTTGCGTGGAGCGCTGACGTGCCTTTACCGATCTGGGCGCCGATGCTTCTGGCGCTAATGGCGTGGTCCGTTTACGTCGGCGACCGACTGCTCGACGCCCGCACCGGTCTGCGCGCTCTGGAACTCCACCCACTCCATGAGCGCCACTACTTCCATTGGCGCCACCGTCGTATCTTCGTTCCTCTTGCCGCCGTCGCCGCGCTTGTCGCCGTTCGCATCATCCTCGTAAACATGCCGAATCGCGCCGTCGCACCCAATACGCTCCTGGGCGCCGCCGCCTTTGCCTACTTCTCCGGCGTACACGCGCACCGCAAACTGCCCCGCCCTTTCACGAAGGAACTGCTGGTCGGCATCATTTTCACTTCCGGGTGCATGCTTCCCGCCTTGTTGCGAATGCGGGCTTCTGGCGCCGGCGGCGCGCCGCTTGGAATTTTCCTTGTTCCTGTAATCTTTTTCGCGGTACTGGCATGGCTCAACTGCCACGCCATCGCCCAATGGGAATCCGGGCGCGCAGTTTGCGCATCGGGCGCCTCAGTTGCCACCCTGGGCTGCTCCCTTGCTGTCGCCGGAGTAATTCTTGCCTGCGTATTTTGGGTTCACGATCTTCGTTCCGCGGCGCTTTTGGTGGCGGGCTCGGCCAGCGCCCTGCTTCTGGCGCTGTTGGACCGCGAACAACCGCGCCTGACTCCCCTGGCGTTGCGGGCCGCAGCCGACTTGGTCCTGCTCACGCCGGTTCTGCTCCTGGCGCTCGCGCGCCTGCCGCGATGAACCCTCCGCCCGATCTCGATCACCTCGCCGGCCTTTATCGCTGGATGGAAGCCGCTACCTTCGGTCCCTTTCTCAGCGTGTGCCGCGCGGAATTCCTGCTCGAGATGAGCCATTGCCGCCGCGCCCTGGTGCTGGGCGACGGCGACGGCCGTTTTACCGCGCGCCTGCTGCGGGCCAATCCTGATATTGAGATTGATGCTGTCGATGCCAGCCCCGCCATGCTGGGCGCGCTGGTGCGCCGCGCAGGTACGCACGCCTGCCGTCTGCAGGCGCATTGCGCCGATGCCCGCCTGTGGCAGCCGCCGCGCCCGCCTTACGATCTGGTGGTGACGCACTTCTTCCTGGATTTCCTTACCCTTGACGAGGTGCTCGCTCTGGCGCACACGGTGCGAAAGGTAGCTGCACCCTCGGCGCGATGGGTCGTGTCGGAATTCGCAATTCCCGCGAATCGGTTCGGCCGTTTCATGGCCCGCCCTATCGTCTCCGGGCTTTATCTCGGCTTCCACTGGCTCAGTGGACTGACCGTCAAAACCCTCCCTGACCATTCCGCCGCCTTGAATCATGCCGGATTTACGCTGCGAACGCGACGAACCAGGCTGGCCGGACTCCTGAGCTGCGAACTCTGGCTCGCGGCATAACGGCAGTTCTCATCCGCCATCTCCGAATAGGAAAGCGAAATCGACAGCTCTGAATTCTTCCATTGGAGATACATACGCTTTGATTTGAAAATTAACTTCATAAATAGAAAATTGTTATTGACAATCGCTAATTTAGTTCGTTATTTTTCCCCGGTGATCATATTTTTCATAGATTCGGACGCGATGCCGTCACCGTGGCCCATCGTCCTTCCAATTAGGTTGCGGCACGAAACGCTTAATTCGCGACCGCCGGAGCTGCTGGACGCAGGTCGCCCGCGTCCGTCGTTGCACCAACCACCGCCAGGTGAGGCTTCCCCACCGGAAAGGAAAAATGAGGAATGAGACGTTTATTTTTACCAGGCCTGCTGTTGCTCTTGCTTGGGGTCACACCCGCCGCCTACGCGCAGTTTTCCAGCAGTCTGCAGGGAACCGTCACCGATCCCTCCAGCGCGGTTATTGTAAGAGCCACGGTCACCATTACCAACGATGCCACGGGGGTGTCGGAGCACACCAAGACCGGCGCCGCCGGGGTCTTCCGGTTTGTGAGTCTTGCGCCCGGCTCCTATCACGTAGAGGCAACGGCATCCGGCTTTGCAACCCATCAGGTGACGGTGCGCCTGGAAACCGATCAGAACCTCAACTTGCCTTTCGCCATGACTGTCTCCAGGCAGTCGATGAGCGTCAGCGTGACGGACGTTCCCCCAGTGCTCGACACCGCTGAAACCCGCACCCAGTTGACCATCGGCACCAAGAGCCTCGATGATCTGCCCTTGCCCGGCCATGATCTGCTCGCCTTGACCACCCTCGCCCCGGGTGTCACCGGGCTGGGCCTTTCGGGAACGGGCCAAAACGGCCAGTCGAATGACAACTACGCGGCTGAGACTGGGATCAGCGCCAGCGCCAACGGCCGCAGCAGTGTGGGCAACATGTTCGTGGTTGACGGTCTGGACATCACCAGCGACATCACTCCCGGCGTGCTCAACCTGGTGCCCAATCCCGACACCATTCAGGAAGCCACCGTCCAGGTCAACACTTACAACGTCGACTACGGTCGTAACAGCTCCATCGTCGAAGTCATGACCACCAAGTCAGGTACCGATCACTATCACTTTCTGGCCAGCGACTACTTCACCAACAACATGATGCAGGCGGGCACCGAGTTCTCGCATACCATTCCCAAGTATCACTCCGACAACATTTCCACTACGCTCGGCGGCCCGGTTCCTTTTCTGCACAAGACATACTTCTTTACCGGCTGGGAGCCGCTGCTCGCCCTCACCCAGTCCACCAACTCATCTGCCGTCTTTGAAGACCCGCAATTTACGGCGTGGGCAAAACAGAACTTTCCCAATAATCTGGGCACCCAGCTATTGGAGCAGTATCCGGCCAGCAATGTTTCCAACGTGACGGTGGCCAAGACCGCCGCGCAGATCTACGGCTCCAGTTGCGGCACCGCGGCGGAAGCCAACATTCCCTGTTCACTGCCGGTCTTCGATAACGGCGTCTTCAACGCCACCAACACGCGCAACGCCCTCCAATACAACGTCCGTATCGATAAGTATTTTAAGAACGACCGTATCTACGGCAACTATTATCAAACCGGCCTGGAAATCAACGGGCCCTCGATTCGCGTCGACATGCAGGCGCCCCAGCATTACATCGTGCGTTCTGTTCAGGCCAATGAATCGCACACCTTCTCTTCCGACACGCTCAATGAGGCCGGCTTCGGCTTTCTGCGCATGGAGGGCCTCCTGCACCAGACCGGCCCCTTCCACGTGCCCATCGTTTCCGTGGTTGGCTGGAACACCAATATCGGCGTCTCCCAGGCCCACGAAGAATATGTGCAGCACCATTACACCTACCGTGACGTTTTTATGCACATGTATAAAACTCACGAGCTCCAGTTCGGCATCGAAGGCTTTCACGGCGACAATCTGACATTCTTCGGCCAATGGTTTTCGCAGCCGCAGTTCACCTTCGAAGATCCAGTCTCGCTCGTCCTCGGCAACGTCTACAGCGAGACCGGCGTGGCGTTCAATCCCGTGAACGGCCAGCAGGCTGGCCAGCTCGGCGGCAGTTTGCAGGCCGTCGGCGACACCTTCGGCGTTTTCGCGCAGGACTCCTGGAGGGCCACTCGCCGGCTTACCGTTAATTACGGTGTGCGCTGGGACGACTTCGGCAATCCCACGCCCGAGAACGGGTTCATCTTGTCCAATTTCTTCTACGGCTCGGGTTCCAACATCAGCCAGCAGGTGGCCAACGGCTCAGTGATCCAGGAAAGCCACGCCTTCAATCACGCTCTCACCGCCTTCAGCCCGCGTGGCGGCCTGGCATGGGACCTGACCGGTCACGGCAAGTGGGTCCTGCGCGGCGGCTTCGGCCTTTATCACGACTGGGTAACGCTGGGCAACGTTCAGAACGAATTCGGCAACCCTCCTGCGTCCACTACTCCAACTTTCCTCACCGGCACCACCACGGCTCCAGTCTTTTCTCTTGGAACCAGCGACACCTACCCTTTCGGATTCACTTATCCCGTCTTCCCTGGCTACGGACTCAACTCCCACGGCGGCTACGCCAATTCCACCGTGCAGCTGAACATCGCCGGCAACGATCCCAACCTGTCGCCCTCCAACACTTTCAATTACAGCGCGACACTGGAGCGCGCGCTGGGCAATAATTTCTCCATCGCCGCCGGCTACTCCGGCTCGCATTCCAACGACCTATTTACTGACTTCGCCGGCCACACCGGCAACGCTTACTACGGCGTCGACATCAACAACTTCCCCGGCAGCCTCATCCAGAACAACGGAGTTCTTGTCCGCCTTAATCCCAACTTCGGGCAGATTCGCTACACCGTAAACGGACCCACAGCTAGGTACAACGCCCTCATCGTCGAGTTTAAAGGGCGTTTCTGGGGCCGCGGCAACATCGATGCTTCCTATACCCGCTCCAGTTCCTGGGATGATGCCGGCACTTATCCCACGGTGCCATCGAACACCGGCGACTATTCGCAATACTGGGGACCCTCCAACTGGAATGCGCCCAACCGCTACTCCATGATGGCCAGCTACAGCCTCCCCGACCTGCGCAGCGGGTTCGCGCCCCTCCAGGTTGTCTCCAACGGCTGGGCTTTGAACGCCATCACCATTCTGCAAAGTGGATCGCCCTTCACGGTGGTCACCAGCGCGGCCTTCAGCCCGGTCTGCTCAACCGGTAAGCCCTCCCACGGAGTCTGCCCCGCAGGCACTACGGTCGTCGGCAACACCGGCGGCGATTACAACGCCGATGGAGACAACTACGACTATCCCAACCAGCCCAGCTTCGGTTACCACCTTCCCACCTCCCGCAGCGCGGATCTGGCCGGCGTATTCAAGGCGTCCGATTTTCCGGTGCCCGCCTTCGGCTCCGAAGGCAATGAGGCGCCGAACCGCTTTTACAATCCCGGCTTTGCCAACACCGATTTTGCCCTGCTCAAGAACACCCACATCCACGAGAACGCCAATCTTCAGTTGCGGCTTGAGGTCTACAATCTCTTTAACCGCCCCAACCTTGGCGGCATCTCCTCCAACCTGACCAGCGGCAGCTTCGGCCGTTCAACTTCGCAATACAACTCGCGCTTCTTGCAGATCGGCGCGAAGTTCGAGTTTTAAGCCAGGGATTCGGCGCTGGTTTTCCCACCACCGAAGGTATCTCGGGTTTTGTAGCTTGAGATCTGGTACCGCGCGTCACTTAATCGAAAACCATCCATTTCGCACCGCGATCAATTCTGCAGCCAGGGCTCGGGCCGGTTCGCCCGAGAATCCTGCGTCCGGCTGCGGAGTTTTTCACGCGTGCCGCGCTGCCCTGCGGACGAAGTGAATGATGAGGAACAGCACACACAATCCCAGCAAAATGTGAATTCCTGCCATCACCACGTGGAAAGCAAAAAACGCGATCAGCCAGGCGATCAGAAACACCAACCCGAGCCACAGCCACATGCGAACCTCTCTCTTGAAGCGCCGAAGGAGCGCGCTCCTCCCGACTCGGATGGCAGATCGACATGATAAGGTTTGCTCCAAAGGAACGCGATCTGCTTATCCTGTCGCGTGATTCCTTTGCACAAACGCCCTTCTCCGCGCGGCGTTTTGTGCGTGCTGTGCGTAGCCACAGCGACCTCGCCAATCGGCTGGAGATGCAAACTACGGGCGGGGTCCCCGGTTAGATACTTTGGACTTTCCCTCTGCATCAAGCGGTGGCGCGTCGCGAGGCCGCTATGCTTTCGTCGAAGACGCAGAGGCTGTTCCGGCCAGTGTCTTTGACGGCGTACATGGCGCTATCGGCATTGCGAAGTAGCTCTTCCACGGTTCGGCCGCCATCAGGAAATGTGGACACACCAACGCTGAGGGTCACGCTGATTGGCCGGTTGCCTATGACGACCGGTTGAGCGGCGTTGCGGATAATCTGCCGGCCGCAGCGCTCAACCTCGAACTTGTTGCGGAAATCGGGCATCACGATGACAAATTCGTCTCCACCCATGCGCGCCACGGTGTCGGATTCGCGTACCGTGGAGAGAAGACGTTGCCCGACAGTGGCGAGAAGAACGTCGCCATCGGCGTGACCGAGCGAGTCGTTGATCTGCTTAAAGCAATCGATGTCAATGAGGAAGACCGCTACTTTTTGGCTGTGATTATGCGCGCGTAGAATCGCCTGGCGGAGGCGCTCATGGAGCAGTGTGCGGTTGGCAAGGCCGGTTAGATGGTCATGATGGGCAAGATAGGTGACCTGCTCGGAGCGGAGGCGATGTTCGGTAACGTCACGACTGGTGATGGCGATGCCGGTACCGAGCCGTACCACCTGGACATTAAGCCAGGTGGCCTTTATCATCTCGTCGTCAATAAACACTTCGCACGTGTAGGGGACCCCGGTGCGCACTACCTCGCGATATTTGTGGATGAGACCGGACCTGACCATGAACGGCCTGACTTCGGTGAGGACTTTACCGTAAAGATTTTCGCGAGCGACGCCCAGACGGCGCTCAGCGTTGGGATTGATGTAGCTGAATCGGAAGTCGACTATCGCCCCGGAGGCATCGGGGATGCCGTCGAAGATATAAAAATCATCGAGAGTGCATTCGGCGGCGGCGAAGAATCGCATGTAATCCGTGGTCGCCGATGCATCGGTGGCGTGGATGCATGGTGTAGGAAGAGTATCGAAGATAGCGAGGAAGTGGCCCCAGAATAAATTTGTTCGCATATCCAGTGTTCGGCCCCGACGACCCGTAGCGAATCTCGAATCATCGAAGGAGATTTTATCGAGGTGCATGTCCGGGTCCCATACCCCGGAAGCATTATCAGTAATTGCACACATCTCGCATCGAATGCAGCACCTGCTTTCCATATGGGTCGCTCGGGAGTCTATGGG
>JASHOY010000400.1 GCA_030038435.1 Acidobacteriaceae bacterium
CGCGGCATTTCGACGCTGCGGCGGTGGAGCAGCAAGACGCAGAGCTTTGAGGACGTGAGCTACGAGGGCTACAAGGCCAATCGCGCTTCTATGCCGGAAGATTTGCGGCGGCAGATTCCGTATATCCGGCGGTCGCTGGAGGCGCTGCGGATTCCGATACTCGAGGCGGAGGGGTTTGAGGCGGACGACGTGATCGGGACGCTGGCGCGCGAGGCGGCGGACGAAGGGCACGAGGTGTTCATCGTCTCCGGCGACAAGGACATGATGCAACTGGTGACGCCGCGGGTGAAGATCCTGAATCCGCAGAAGGACAATTTGATACTCGATCCCGAAAAGGTGACGGAGACGCTGGGCGTGCCGCCGGAAAAAGTGGTGGACGTGATGGCGCTGCGCGGCGATTCCGTGGACAACATTCCGGGGGCGCCGGGGATCGGCGATAAGGGGAGCGTGGAGCTGATTCGCGAATTCGGCAGCGTGGAGGCGGTGCTGGAGCGCGCGGCGGAGGTGAAGCGCAAGGGGTATCGCGAGTCGCTGGAGCAGAACCGGGATACGGTGCTGCTGTCAAAAGAGCTGGTGACGATTGACAGCCGCGTGCCGCTGAAGCTGGATTTGACGGTGATGCAGACGCAGGAGCCGGACCTGGAGGCCTGCCGCGTGCTGTTCACGGAGCTTGAATTCACTTCGATGCTGCGTGAGCTGGCGCCGTCGGCGAAAGCGCCGGCGGTGGATTTCATCGAGAATCCCAGCGCGGCGCAGTGCGCGGCGTTTTATGCGGCGGCGCGCAAGAGCGGGTTTGCACTGGCGTTGGATGCGGCGGAGCCGGTTGCGGCGGCGGATGAAGACGAAGCGTCGGATGCGCCCGGGCCGTCACTGCTGGACGCAATTGAGAAGGCGGAAAAGGAGACGGTTTGCAATCTGGGCGTTTGCGCGGAGGCGGCTTGCGCGCTGCACATGCCGCTGACGGATGAATTGCGCGGGCTGCTTGCGGATGCGTCCGTGCCCAAGCGGGTGCACGATTTGAAGCTGGCGCTGCACGTTTTGGGCGGGCTGGGCGTGGAATTGCGCGGGCACGTGGACGACACCATGCTGCTCTCGTATGCGCTGAATCCGACGCACACCACGCAGACGCTGGCGGATGTGGCGGCGCGGAGCGGATTGACTCCGCCGGCAACGCTTCCCGCGGCTGCGGCGGCCATTCAGGCGCTGGCCGGCGCGCTGCTGGATGAGGTGAAAAGAGAAGAGCTGGAGCGGGTTTACGCGGAGATCGACCTGCCGCTGGCGCCGGTGCTCTATCGCATGGAGCAGGCCGGCGTGCGCATCGATACAACTGCGCTGGGTGGACTTTCGGAGAAGTTGAGTGCCGAAATCGGGCGCGTGGGGGAACGGATCTTCGCGCTGGCAGAGCGGCGGTTCAACATCAATTCGCCCAAGCAATTGGGCGAGGTGCTGTTCACTCATTTGAAGCTGCCGGCGCCGCCCAGCCGGGGAAAGGCGAAGGCGGTATCGACGGCGCAGGATGTGCTGGAGGCGCTGTCAGAAAAGCACGAAGTGCCGAGGCTGGTGCTGGAGTATCGGCACCTGGCGAAGCTGAAATCGAATTATGTAGACGCTCTGCCGCTGCTGGCGGATGCGGATTCGCGCGTGCACACCACGTTTCAGGCGGCGGCCACGGCGACGGGTCGGCTGTCGTCGGTAAATCCGAATCTGCAGAATATTCCGGTGCGCACGGAGCTGGGGCGGGAGATTCGCGCGGCGTTCACGGCGGCGCCGGGCACGCGGTTGCTGTCTGCCGATTACTCGCAGATCGAGCTGCGGCTGCTGGCGCACTTCAGCGGCGATCCGCTGCTGGTGCGCGCGTTTCAGGAGAACCAGGACATTCACACCCTGACGGCCAGCGAGGTTTTTGGCGTGCCGGCGGCGACCATGGACAAGCAGACGCGGGACCGCGCCAAGGCGGTGAACTTCGGGATTGTGTATGGGATTTCGCCATTCGGGCTGGCGGCGCAGTTGGGCATTGCGCAGGCGGAGGCGAAGGCGTATATCGAACGGTATTTTGCGCGCTATGTGGGAGTGAAGGAGTTTATCGAAAAGACGCTTGAGGAGACGCGGCGCAAGGGAAGCGTGCGGACCATCTTCGGGCGGGTGCGGCCGATACCGGATATCGAGAGCCGCAACCCCAACCAGCGCGGCTTTGCGGAGCGGACGGCGATCAATTCTCCGCTGCAGGGCACGGGCGCGGATTTGATCAAGCTGGCGATGATCGCGATTGACCGCAAGCTTGCCGAGCGGGGATGGAAGACGCGCATGGTGCTGCAGGTGCATGACGAGTTGCTGTTCGAGGTGCCGGAGGCGGAGAGCGGGGAAGTGGAAACGCTGGTGCGGGCGGAGATGGAGGGCGTGGCCGAGCTGAAAGTGCCGCTGGTGGCGGACTTGGCGTTTGGACCGAACTGGCGGGATCTGAAATGACGTGGGACAGAGAAGAGGGATCAGGGTTCAGGGTTCAGGGATTGCCGACTGGTGGGCGAATCGCGAAGATGACAGCGAGATAAAGCAAGGATGTCGTAACGTTTCCCATTCGGCAGGGATAGGCCGGGATAGCTTTGCATTGGGGCGCGAGGAGGGTGGAAGAAGTAACTGAAATAAAAGGAGATATGAAATCCATGGGAGGGAATGGCTTTTGCTTCGGCAAAATCGCTGAAGAATTCGAAACTATTGGTTGATGCAGGGGTTCAATGTTCCAACCGGCTCATGGCCCAGGGTGCATGTGCAGGCGAAGCCGGACGGGTTCCGGGAGGAAGCAATGAGATCCCGACTAACTTTTTGCGGCGGAGATTCCGCTGTTTTGCTCTCGGATGCGTTGTCAGATTATGGCGGGAGATGGCCTACGGGCGCTGCGCCGAGGAACGGCAAAATGCGCACGGTGGCGTGGGGGATCGCGGCCGTGGCGTTGTTTGCAGTGCTGCTCGCACCGCTAACGGCGCAGCAGATGCCGGGCGGCTACGGCGCTCCCTATGCGAGCCCTTACGGCGGAGCTTATGGAAATGCGCCTCAGCCGTATGGACCAACTCAGCCGTATGGGTATGGGGTTCCCAACAATTACGCGCAGCCGCAGTATCCGCAGCAGGCTGCGCCCTATCCGCAACAGCCGCCGCAATACGCTCAGCAACCTTATGGGTATGGGCAGCCGCAGCCTTATGGCGGGTCGCCGTATGGCGAGCCGGGTGGCAATGCGCAGGGATACGCGGGCCAGCCCTATGCGCAGGAGAATGGAGAACCGCAGGCGGGCGACGGTGCAGGCGGGGAGCAGCCGCAGGCGCTCGATCCGAATCAGCTTGAACAACTGCTGGCGCCGGTTGCCATCTATCCGGATGCACTGCTGGCGCAGGTGCTGACGGCGGCTACCTATCCCGGGCAGGTGGCGCAGGCCGATGCGTGGCTGGACGGCCTGGAGGCGCAGGGAAGCGCTTCGCCGGACCAGGTGGTTGCGGGAGCGGACGCGCACACGGAGTGGGACCCGAGCATCAAGGCACTGACGGCGTTTCCGCAGGTGCTGGACATGCTGGCGCGCAACCTGCAATGGACGACGGCGCTGGGCAATGCCTACTATAACCAGCCGCAGGATGTGATGCAGACGGTGCAGGTGCTGCGGCAGCGGGCCGAGGATGCGGGCAATCTGCAAAGCACGCCGCAGGAGCCGCTGAACTATGAAGACGGATACATCCAGTTGCAGCCGGCAGATGCGCAGATGGCCTATGTGCCGCAGTACGATCCGTGGACGGTATACGGAAATCCGATATCTCCGTATCCGGGATTTTCGCTGGTGGGCGCGCTGGGCTCTTTCTTTGGTTCAGGACTGGGCCAGAACGCCATCAGCTATGGTTTGGGAATTGCATTGTCGGCTTTTGGCCGCACCCCGTGGGGATTCCTGGCGTGGGGATTGAACTGGCTGGCGAATGCGGTGCTGTTCAATCACTCCGATTACTTTACGCGCAGCAACTCGGTGGCGGATTGGGGATTGCCGCATGGCGGCCCGCGTGCGTACTACGGACGTGGAGATGCGGGACACTTTGCCGGCGGGTATGGCGGACGGGGCCGTTATAACGGCGGAGCCGGCTACGGCGGAGCCGGCCGTGAGCATGGCAGCGGGTTTGCGAATGCCGGACGCGAATTCTATGGTCAGCGCGGCAACGAGCATTTCAATCCCGGATACCGCGGCGGGAGCAACGCCTTCAACGGCTCGCAGCCGTGGGGCCGCGGGGACTACCGCAGGCCCGAGCCTCAGGGTGGGCGGATGCAATCGGATGCGGGACGGCAGGATGCGTATCGGAATTCATTCCATGCCGGGGGTCGTGCGGAATACGGGAATGGGAGTGAACAGGGTTTTGCGGCGCGACCGGGGATGGCGTTTGGGAGCTCTTCACGCGGATTTGGCTCGAACAGAGATTATGCGCGCGGGAACGGCTTTGGCAGTGGTGCATTCGACGGCTCAGGCTCGTATGCAAAGACGCAGCATTCGGGCGGATTCCATCCGTTCGGGCTGGGCGGGCACTCGGATGGCTACCGAAGCGAGCGATCATCAAAGAGTTTCTTCGCCAGCAATCGCGCGCCCAGGGGTTTCGGCCGCGAGAGCTTTCACGCCGAGAAGATGCCCAGGATGCGCATGCCGAAAGAGCGCAGCTTTGGTGGCGGCCGCTCCGGCGGCGGGCATTTCGGGCATTCGGGCGGAGGTCACCGGAGTTCGGGGCATCATCGCTGAGGAAGGCTGTAGTGGTTTCCCACCCTTTGTGCAAAAGACGCACAGAGGATGGGGCACCCTATGTTGTATTAACGCCTGAATCGAAGGTGCGCTTTCCCACGCTTTGTACAAGAGACGCGCAGAGAGCAGGGCACCCTCTGTTGTGCTAACGCTTAAATCGGAAATGCGGCAGGGTGCACAGGACCGTATTCTGAACTTGCATGAGCTTTCAAGAATGCCGATGAGAGAACTGGGCAAGGTGATGCTGGGGCTGGGTCTGGCGCTGGCAGCGATTGGCGCGTTGCTGATGCTGACCGGGCGCATCGGCTTGCCGCTGGGTCGTTTGCCGGGGGATTTTCTTTATCGAGGCAAGCACACCACGGTTTATTTTCCCTGGGTCACCTGCATCGTGATCAGCGTGGTGCTTTCGGCGATCCTGTATGTCATTTCGCGGTTCCGGTGAGGTTGTGCGGGCATCGTGATCGCGCGCGACACGGCCGCACCGCAACTAAGCGCCGAGCTCCGCGCGGATGGCGGCGGCGATGGCCTCAGCGTGGCGCTTCATGGCGGCTTCGCTTTCGGCTTCGATCATGACGCGGGCGAGCGGTTCGGTGCCGGAGTAGCGGATGACGACGCGGCCGGTATCCCTCAGCTCATCTTCGGCGGCGCGAATGGCGGCGGCTACGGCGTGAACGGCGGCCAGGGGCTTTTTTTCGCGCACGCGGACATTGACGATGATCTGCGGATAGACTTTGAGATCGGCGGTGAGCTCGTCGATGGTGCGGCCGCTGCGCGCGATGAGGTCGAGGACCACGAGGGCAGTAAGCAAACCGTCGCCGGTGGTGGCGAGGTGGGGAAAGAGGATGTGGCCGGACTGCTCGCCGCCGAGAGCGGCGTCATTGGCCTGCATCTGTTCGAGGACGTAGCGGTCGCCCACGGGCGCGCGCATCATGCGGATGCCGCTGTGCTTCAGCGCGGCTTCAAGGCCCATGTTGGACATGGTGGTGGCGACGACGAGGTTTCCGGTGAGCATGCCGCGTGCCTTGAGGTCGCGCGCGGCGACGAGAAGGATGGCGTCGCCGTTGATGACATTGCCGCGCGGGCCGGCGAGGAGACACCGGTCGGCGTCGCCGTCGAAGGTGAGGCCGAGATGCGCGCCGCGCAGCACGGTTTCCGCGGCTACGTGCTGGGGATGCAGGGCTCCGCAGTTGAGGTTGATGTTGCGGCCATCGGGAACCAGGTTGAGGAGCTCAATCTGCGCATCGGCGGCGGGATTGAGGCGGTGAAAGAGCTCTGGAGCGATGGCTGCGGCGGCGCCGTTGGCGCAGTCGGCAACGATGTGAAGGCCGGCGAGGGAGAGATTGGGAACCGAATCTATGAGGAATTGTGTGTACTGCGCGGCGAGGGCGGCGTTGTCTTCCAGCGGCGGAAGGGATTCAGGATGGGGCGCTTGAATCTGTGCGGCGTGGTGCAGGATTTCGTCTTCGATAGCCAGTTCGACGGCGTCAGGAAGTTTGAAACCGTCGCCGCCGAAGAGCTTGATGCCGTTATCCTGCCAGGGATTGTGCGAAGCGGAGATGACGACGCCGGCGTGGAAGCCGAGGCTGCGGGCCAGGAATGCGACCGCGGGCGTGGTGACGACGCCGGCGCTCTCCACGTGTGCGCCCGCCTGGCGCAGGCCCGCGGTAACAGTGGCGGCGATCCAGGAGCTGGACTCGCGAGTGTCGCGGCCAAGGATGACGCGGGGCGCGAAGACGGTTTTTTTCAGCGAATGGCCAAGAGCGAGGCCGGTGGCGAATATGGTTGTCGGGTCGAGCGGCGGTTCGCCGGCGATGGCGCGGATGCCGTCAGTGCCGAATAGCTTGCGTTCCGTTGCTGAAGTCATGATCGTGTCTTCCTTGGTCCCTGCGAGTGAGGCTGATTGGATGTCGCAGAATCGACGCGGCTGGAGAAGCTGCCGTCAGCGAGGCGGGTGGTGAGCTGATCGCCAGGCGTGATCTGGGCGATGGAGCGAACCAGGCGGCCATCGGAGCCGAGGACGAGGGCGAATCCGCGATCGAGTACGGAGAGCGGCGAAAGCGAGCGCAGGCGTCCGTCCAGCGCGCCGAGACGGGATCGGCTGGCGTGCAGCTTTTGCTCAACGGAGCGACGGAGCCGGGAGATGGAGTCGGCGAGATGTTCGCGGGCGTGGGCCAGGGCGCGGCGGGGATCGCGCCGGAGAAGCGTGGCGGAGAGAGCATCGACACGAATCTGGCTGCGGCGAATCAGGGCGGACAGAGCGGACTCCTGGCGGAGGGCGAGGTCATCGAGACGCTGCTCGGCGCGGTGAAGCAGCGCAGAGAGCCGTGCCTGGGAGTGTGAGATGGGCGCGCGGCTGAGGCGCTGCCGGGACTGCAGGAGCTGAAAGCGCGCGGCACGCTCCAGACGAGCGGACTGAACGGCGAGATGCTCGGCGATTTTGTGATGGGCTTCGGTGACGAGTTCGGCGGCTGCGGAAGGCGTGGGAGCGCGGAAGTCGGCTACAAAATCAGCAATGGTGAAGTCGGTTTCGTGGCCCACGGCTGAAACCACGGGAACCGGGGACGCGGCGATGGCGCGCGCGACGCGTTCGCTGTTGAACGCGGCGAGGTCTTCAAGCGAACCACCGCCGCGGGCGACGATGATCACGTCAGCGAGACCGGAGCCGGCGAGCGCCAAGATGGCGGCTTCAATTTCGGCCGGGGCGGATTCGCCCTGCACGGAAACGGGGCAAAGGAGGACATTGAGGCCGGAGTGGCGGCGGCCGGCAATGTTGAGAAAGTCGTGGATGACGGCGCCGGTTGGCGAAGTGACGATGCCGGCGGTGCGGGGAAATGCAGGCAGGGGGCGCTTGCGCGCGAGATCGAACAGGCCTTCGGCGGAGAGACGCTCCTTGAGTTGCTCGAAAGCAAGCTGGAGAGATCCGGCGCCCACCGGCTCCATGGTCTCGGCTACAAGCTGCATCTGGCCGCGCTGTTCGTAAACACTGACGCGGCCACGCGCCAGCACGTGGAGACCGTCTTCAGGGCGGAAGCGGAGAAGCATGGCCTGGCGGCGGAAGAGAACGACGGGAAGCTGGGCGTCGGCGTCTTTGAGGGTGAAGTAGATGTGGCCGGAGGGCGCGGAGCGGCAGTTGGAGATTTCACCTTCGACCCAGACGTCGGCAAACTCCCGCTCCACGAGGTCGCGGGCGCGCGCAACCAGTTCCCGCACCGGCAGGATGCGGCGAACCGGCTGTGGCTCGTCGAAGCGGAAATCGAGCTGTGGTACCGGGGGAATGGAGTTTTTCACCAAGCTCCCAGTTTACTTCTCCGGAGGGCTGGAAGGCTGGCGGCTTTCGACAAGAAGACGCAGGTCTTTGGCGAAGCTGACGAGCTGGCCGGCGGCCTGGGAGGAGGGAGCAGCGTCGGCAGTGTAGAGGCGCTCGGTCTCACGCGCTGGAAAGGTGCCCTGATCGAGCCCGAAGGTGCCGAGAATGCCGACCAGCTTGTGCGCCGCGGATTGGGCTGCCTGCTGTTGCTCTGGCGGCAAAGATCCGGCGGCGGCAGCGGCGGCGGCCGACTCCAAAATGGAGATGCGATCTTTGATGTCGGGAAGGAAGCGGATCCAGAGCTGGTCGAGGGCGGATTGCAAAGCGGCCGCATGTCCAGGATGGGCCGGATGGAGAGAATCCATGGCGCGATTCGTTACTTCCAGCCCAGAGTGGCGGCGATCTGCGAGTGCAATGTGAGGGGGTCGAATGGCTTGAAGAGTACGCCTTCGACGCCAAGATCAGCGAAGCGGCGCTGGTCAGAGCTTTGTACCTTGGCGGTAAGCAGCAGCACGGGAATCTTTGCCGTGGAAGGATTGTTGCGCAATTCGCGGAAAGTAGTGGGGCCGTCCATGCCCGGCATCATGACGTCAAGAAGGATCGCATCGGGATGGTGCTCGATGGCCCGTGCAAGTCCCTGCGCGCCGGAACCTGCAGCAATCACCTCCCAGCCGGCTACGCTCTCGAGGCTGAGCGAAGCCACTTCACGAATGTCATCTTCATCATCGATGATGAGTATTCGATAGGACACCGTTCCGTGCTCCTCCCATCGTCATTTTGAATTGGCCCGGCGCTGGGTTTGTCTCGAAATCTACTATAGCGCTCAGGCATTCGAAGTTGGGGTAGACGTCTGCGCAGGATCAGTGGACGTTGTGACGGCGGGCGGAATAAGGATTTCATCGTTGGATGACGAGGAGGCTTTCATGGGTTCTGGCTGAAAGGGCAGATATATGCGGAAGGTGGAACCACGCAGCGGATTTCTTTCCGCCCAGATGCGGCCGGAATGCTGGGAAACGATGCTGCGGCAGATGGCCAAGCCAAGGCCGGTACCGCCTTTTTCGCGGGCATCGGAGGCATCGACCTGCTGAAAGCGGCCGAAGATAGCTTCGAGCTTGTCGGCGGGAATGCCGCGGCCGTGATCGATCACTGAGATGGTGACGCCGGTGACTCCGGGGCGGGTCATGATGGAGACGGTGGAGTTCGGAGGTGAAAACTTGACAGCATTGGAGAGCAGGTTGGTGAGAACCTGCAAGAGGCGATCGGGATCACCCGCAATTTCAAGCTGCGTGGCGTCGTGAATGAGCTGGACACCCGCGGATTCAGCTACAGGTTGCATGCCATCGATGGCCTGACGGACGAGGTCGCCCAACACCACGGGGCGAAAAGTGAGTGGCTCGCGGCCGCTCTGGATACGCTCGAGGTCGAGGATATCGTTGATGAGGCGGACGAGTCGGTCGGAGTTGGACAGGGCTATGCGCAGCAGGTTGGTGGCCTTATCGCTGGACTGTCCGTTGGGCTGGTTGAGCACGCCGGAAGAGAGCAGGCCAAGCGCTCCGCGAATGGAGGTAAGGGGAGTACGAAGCTCGTGGCTGACGGTGGAGATGAACTCGTCTTTAAGGCGATCGAGGGCGAATCGCTGGCTGATATCGCGGAAGCTGAGAACGAAGCCGGCGACTTGTCCTTGATCAACCAGCGGCGTCAGAACATATTCGGCAGGGAAGGAAGAGCCGTCGCTGCGAAAGACATTCTCTTCGCCGGCGGAAGTCATGAGGTGGCCGGCAGCGCGGCGGATGACGCAGTCCTCGCCGCAACGGCGGCCGGCGGGTGCGAAACCATGCAGCACGTCATGGACGGACATCCCGATGAGGCTTGACGGGTCGGCGGCAAGAAGACGGCCGGCCGCGGGGTTCATAAAGCTGACTACGCCATCGCGATCGATGCCGCAGATGCCATCGGTGACGGAGTCGAGGAGGATCTCCTGCTGGCGATAGAGTTCCTCGTTGCGCTGGCGCTCGTGGCGGCGAGCCTCGATCTGGCCGAGGGAGGCGGCGACCGACTCAACGGCGGCTTCCGACTCGTGGTCTTCACGAAGCGGAAAGCGGCAATAGAATTCGAGGACAGCAACAACCTTTTTGCCGACGAGGATGGGAGCGGCCCATCCGGAGACCATTTCGCGGCGCAGGGCGGAGAGGCAGCGTGCGCTCGAGGTCAGGGGAGCCAGATCGGTGATCCAGGCCGGTTGGCCATCCTTCCACGCGCGCCCGGGAAGCTCTTCCCCGGAGGCGAAGCTCATGGTCCTGCTTTCCTTGACGAAGGCCTCCGCGCCACCGGGAGAGCCCCAGGCAGTATTGAAGCGCAAGCTTTCTTCTTTTGCGTCCACTTCCCATTGAATGGCGACGTCCCAGCCCTCAGCAAGGCAAAGGGATTCGAGGATGCGGGTAGTGAGCGACTCCGCTGTTTCGTTTTCGCCGGTCATCTGCGTGAGCGCGAATTGCAGGGCCATGCGCTGCTCGCGGCGTTTTTGCGAGGTGACGTCGCGCAGCAGGCAGCGCACCGTGGGCACGGTGGAATAGGCCTCATGGTGGCGGCTGAGACTGAGTTCAAGATCGAGGGGGCGGCCGATGGGAGTGTGGTGGCGCAGCGCGGCGCTTTCGATATTCTCGCCAGCGAGCGCGCGGCGGAACAAGGCCGCCACCTGGCTGCGCGAAGCCGGCGCAAAGACGTCGAGGAAAGACTCCATGGCCAGCAGCGCGCTGGTTTCCAGACCGAGGGTGCGCTTCCAGGCTGCGTTGGCTTTGAGAAAGCGTCCGGTGGGGCTGAGCGTGGCAGTCATGTCCCCGGAGCTTTCCAGAAATTCGTTGTAGCGGGCCTGCCAGTCGGCGGCGGGCGCCAGCGTACCCTGGGCTTTACCGTTCTCCTCGACAGCCACCGCGACCAGGCCGGCGAGGCTGCCCGAGCGGTCGCGCAGAGCGGAGACGTGAAGGGTCACGGGAAGCTGATTGCCGTCCTTGCGGCGCAGGCGGACATCGATCCCCGGAGTGGTGCTGGGAGGCATGCTGCGCACGCATTCGAGGCAGGCGGCAAGGCCATCCTCGGTGGAAAGATCGCTGTGACGATGGCTGCCGGAAAGATTTTGCAGCTCGGCGAGAACGCGTTGCGCCTCGCCTGGAGCGAAGATTTCTGTCGCGCCCCAGTGACTGATCAACTCGTCCGCGTCATAACCGAGCATGCGCTCGGCGGCCGGGTTCATGTAGGTGAGGTGACCGTCGAGGTCGATGGCCGCCATGGCTGGGCCGCTGGAGTCGAGCAGGGCCTTGTGGGGTTCGCCGGGCGTCGCATTGAGCCACATTTCCGCGGTGACGGTGCGGCGAATGCGAAAACCGAGAGCCAGAACGCCGGCATCGGCGAGAGCCACAGTCATGAGCAGCGAGTCGGCAATGGGACCGGCCAGCATGCGCAGGAGGACGGTGAAGACGGAGGCCGCCAGGACCAGTGCGGACAGGACGGACCAGATAAAGTTCGCCCGGCTGCGACCTGCGCGTGTGGCCCTTTGGTTTCCCACCGAATCAAGTACCAATGACCGGTCGCCCATTTTGCCCCCGAAGCTCATGCCCCGTCATGGTTGGCACACAACGGAAACGTATGGAGCACTCTCATCTAATGCGCTCTATAAAAGCAGCCAAACACCGGTTCCTGGTCCGGCGCTTGCAATGAGCCACCGGAGATCAGAAATGCGACTGCCGGAGCCTGGCAACCCAAAAAACGCTGCTTATGAGTACGTTCTCAAGTATACGGGTAGCGAGCCGAAGTTACTAAGAAAAAATCTCATAAGAATTCGGGCACAACTCATGAATCTCGCAAAAAACTCGATCGGAAAGGGAAGAAAACCAGCCCGGTACAGCGTGCCGCGAAAAGCCAATTCGAAAGCGACATTCTCCATATGCGCTTTTATACTGGACCCATGTCCCGCTCAAAAGTCTCTTTCCTCAGTCACCGCATCATTGTAGCTACGGCCGGGGTTGCGTTGATAGCCGCGCAGCCGCAGAGCGCGAGTGCCTGGGGTAACCAAGGTCACCAGATGATCAACCGGCTGGCTGCAAGCCAGTTGCCCGCCGATGTTCCCGCATTTCTGCGCTCCGCTGCGGCAGTGGAGGAGATCGAGTATCTAGGACCGGAGCCGGATCGCTGGAGATCGCGGGCAGAGCCGGAACTGGACGCCGCGCAGGCGCCGGAGCACTTCATCGACCTGGAGCTGGCGGAGAAGCTGGCGCCGCTGCCACACCAGCGCTTCGACTATATGGCCAAGGCCTACGCGGCTGGCGACCCACCGAACAAGATCGGGTTGCTGCCCTGGGAAGCGGACGAAGTGTGGGAACGGCTGAAATCCGCCATGCGGAATTACCGGGAATTGAAGGCGGCGGGGAAAGATACTGCGCCCGTCGAGCAGGCAGTGATCTTTTATGCCGGGTGGCTGGGGCATTATGTGGGCGACGGCTCACAGCCGCTGCATACGACCGTGCAATACAACGGATGGATCGGACCTGATCCCAACGGTTATACCACGGAGCACCAGATTCACTGGCAGTTTGAGAGCGTATTTGTTTCCGCAAACATCCACCTGCCTGAGGTGGAGGCCAAGATGGCTCCGGTGAGGGCGATCGACGGGGATATGTTCGACGCTTTTATGAGCTACCTATGGAAAACACACAGCTACGTGGACGAGGTCTACCAACTGGACAAGGACGGCGGGTTCACGGGGACGGGAAGTGCGGCTTCGCGCGCCTTTACCGCGGAGCGGCTGGCTGCGGGCGCCAGCATGTTGCGGGACATGATTTATACCGCGTGGATCGAGAGCGCGCAGCCGGTGCCGGAAAGGAATGCGGCGAAGTGAGAGCGGGAATCAGCCGGTGGTTTCCTGGCGAGCTGGGACGGTAAAGCGGCGCAGGACAACCCTGAAAGCAACCGTCATAACGGCCACGGCAGGACCGGCTACCAGTAGCCAGGCGAGCAAGGCGTTCCCGGCAAGGCCGCCGATGTGAACAACCCATTGGAGCGACATTCCAGGCGTGATAGCGGCCACGGGCGCGAGGTTGCGCGGGCCGGCGAAGAGACGGTCGCCGAGGCGGACAAAGGGGACGATGAGAACCATCTGCAGGGGCATGGCCGCGTAATTGGCCGCCTGAATTGCCGGCAGGTTGAGGCGGAGGATGAGCGCGAGGCAAGCGCAGAGCACGGTGGGCAGGCCGATGACGGGGATGCAGCCGATGGCGAAGCCCAGAGCGAGGGTGAGCGCCAGGCGACTGGGAGAGATTCCCTGGCGCAGCCACTGCGCGGCTCTGGCAGGCACCGAACTGATCATGGCACGCATCGCTAGTTCCAAAATATTTTTGACTCAGCTAAGCAGCGATGGACATGCCATGAAAGTTCTATGAATGAACCAATAGAAGCACTACTCGGCGGGCGAGGAGCCGCTTTGTATGCCCGGTTGTTCCTGCAGCCAGCTCTTCAGGTTCGCCTCCTGGTCCTGGCGAAGCTGGATGCAGCCGTTGATCTCTTCAATGGCGTGCTTGAGAGACAAGCTGGCGGCGGCTACTTTGTGAGTGGAGTAGAAGCTTTGCACCTGGTCGCGGGCGCCGGCATTGCAGAAGCTGCCCGAAGAGGCAACCAGGATTTCACCCAGCTCCGGGGTTAGCTCTGCGTGGACCTGGGGCCAGTGGGACTGGATGAACTTCCAGGCGAGCTGGCGCTCGGGAGGAATCTGGAGTGCGATGGCGAGTTGAATGGCCGCATCCTGGCTCTTGACTTTGCCGGAAACGGCGAACTGGAGGGCGCGTTCTTCGAGGGTGGGATTCTCGAATTCGGCGAGCATGCGCAGGGCGCCGATCTGGAACTCGGGGTTGGTGGAGGTTTCATAGATCTGTTGCAGCTTGTCAAAGAGAGCGGTGTCGCCATTGCGCGCGGCGATGGCCATGGCGGTCTGGCCGAGATTGGGATCGACGGACTTGGGATCCTGCATGAAATGCTCGGCGATTTGGTTGGCCTGGGAGATGACTTTCGGATCGCGTCCCGGACCGCCGAGAAGTGCGAAGAGCGCGGCGCGGAGCTGCTTTTTGTTGGGCGTGTCGTTGGGCGACGGCGCGCCGAGGTTGTCGTATTCGGGCGAAAAGGTGCGGCGGATCCAGGCTGCCAGCTCGGTGCGCTGATCGGGGGTCGCGGCAACGCGGTCGTTGACCACGGCGAGCCCGCCGGCGGCGCCGGAAAGGATGGAAGCGCTGGCGCTGCCCACCACCGAGGCGATGACCGTGGCGTTGGGATCGGATTTGAGGGCGGCGAGAAGGTTGAGATAGTCGCCCACGCTGGCACGGTCGGAGCGGACCAGGGCCCATTCGTCTCCAATCAAGCCCACGCGCTCGGGTGGCGTGAGCCGGGTTTCGGCATCAGCAACGAGGCGCTTGTAGACCGGCTCCGGATATGCGGTGCGGTAGTAGCCTTTGTCGCGGGCGTTGGCGTCAAGGAAACTCCCCTCGGGAAGCTTCAGGGTTGAGGTTTCGGGGGTGAGCACGTCGCAGCTCTGGCCGGCGCCGCTAACGAAACAGACCGGCAGCGTCCATTTCTCGGTGAGGTCGGGTTTGACTTCGGGATTGAGGAAGAAGCGCTGCTGGCGGACCGAGACCTGGCCGTTGGCGGGCGATGCGAAGGTGAGGATGGGCTCGCCGGGCTGGGTGATGAGGCTCTGCATGATTTTGTCGACCGGCTTGTGGCTGGTTGCGGTCTGCGCATTCCAGAAATCCTGCGCGGTGGCGTTGCCGTATTCGTGCGCCGTCAGGTAAGCGTGGACGCCTTTGCGGAACATCTCCGGGCCGAGATAATTTTCGACGGTGAGAAGCACGTCGCAGCCTTTTTCGTAGGAGATTTCGTCGAAGAGCTGGTTGATTTCGGCCGGCGTACTGGCGGCGCGGGCGCGGATGGGGTGAGTGGTGGGCGCGGCGTCATAATCGAGTGCGCCCTGCTCGTCGGCGGCGACGACCTGGGGGATGTGCCAGTCGGGACGCATGGCGGCGACGGTCTTGCTCTCCATCCAGGTGGCAAAGCCTTCGTTGAGCCAGATGTTGTTCCACCACTGCATGGTGACCAGATCGCCGAACCACTGGTGGGCCATTTCATGCGCGACGTCGAGGGCTACGTTTTCCTGAGTGCTGATGGATGCGGTCTTGGGATCGAGCAGAAGGTCCTGCTCGCGGAAGGTGATGGCGCCGAAGTTCTCCATTGCCCCGGCTTCGAAGTCGGGAATGCCGATGAGGTCGAGCTTTTTGAGCGGATAGTGGATGCCGAAGTAGTTGTCGTAGAAGTGAAGCGCGAATTCGGCGGTGCTGAGGGCAAAGTGCGTGAGGTTGACCTGCTCCGGCGTGGCGCAGACGCGGATAGGCACGCCGTCGGACGCGCCGGAGGTGCACTTGAAATCGCCTACCAGAAAGGCGACGAGGTAAGTGGACATCTTCGGCGTTGGGTAGAAGTGGAGGGTGTGCTGATCGGCGGCGGGGCCGGGCGTGTCGGCTTCGATGGGGCTGTTGGAAATGACGGTGTCGGTTTTTGGCGCGACGATGGTGATGTCGAAGACGGCCTTGTAGGCGGGCTCGTCGAAGCTGGGAAAGGCGCGGCGGGCATCGGTGGGCTCGAACTGGGTTACGGCGAACCGCTGGCCGCGCGCTTTGGAGAGATAGAAACCGCGGAGCTGATTGTTGAGGATGCCGCTATAGCGGATGTCGAGCGTGGCTTTGCCGGCGGGCAATGGATCTGCAAAAGTGAAGGTGGCCTGCTGTTTCGGCTTGTCAAATGAGACAGTTGCTTTTTGCTGCTTGCCGGCGGCGGTGACTGCGACGGATTGGAAGGCAATCTGCGCGGAATTCAAGGTGATGGCGTTCGTGGGCTGTTTCAGGGTCACGCCAATGGTCTCGACGCCGGTGAAGGTCGCCGACTGCAGGTCGGGTGTGAGCTTGAGCGTGTAGCGCTGCGGCACCACGTTGGTGGGCAGACGCTGGGCGGCGGCGAACGGCGCGGTGAAGGGAAGCGGGCAAAAGAGAATGGCGGCAAAAAGAATGCGCCGCAGCGAAGCCGGACGGCGGGAAATACTCATGGGATTCCTCTTCAGGTTGGGATTTATTTGGAGCATTGACCCTCACAGGAGGCGGGGGACGAGGGCAGGCAGGTAAGTCGATCCAGGCGGTTCCGGTGGCCCTTCATCCGACTTGTACATTGTAGGCGAAAGAGCGGGCGCGGGACGAATCGCCGGCGGCACTCTCAGTTGGATGCCGATCGCCGGGTATGATAGTCGTGACCTCTTCGCCCGCCATCGAGAGACGAAACCGGCTTGCGCTACTCGGCTTCCACACTTCGCGCCCGTATCAGCCCGGCAGCGATCGTGCTTCTGCTGCTCATCGGTCTGAATCTGCTCAACTACATAGACCGCTACATACTGCCGGCCGAGGTGCCGCTGATCCAGCGCGAATTTCACGTGACCGACGAGCAGATGGGAGCGCTTACCACGGCGCTGTTTGTCTGCTACATGCTGACCGCGCCGCTGACGGGATGGCTGGGCGACCGTTTCCGGCGCAAGCCGCTGATTGTTGCCGGAGCGGTGCTGTGGAGCCTGGCCACGCTGACCACGGCCTGGGTACACAGCTACTGGACGCTTTACATCCGCCACGCGCTGGTGGGGGTGGGCGAAGCGAGCTTCGGCATCTATGCGCCCGCCGTGCTTTCAGACTTCTATCCGGAACGCGAGCGCAACCGCATTTTGACAATCTTCTATATCGCCATTCCCGTGGGTGCGGCGCTGGGATATCTGGCCGGCGGGGAACTGGGAACTCGGCTGGGGTGGCGGGCGCCGTTTTTTCTTTGCGCCATTCCCGGACTGATCATCGCCGCGCTTTACGGATGGCTGGGCGTGGAACCGGAGCGGGGCGCCAGCGACCATGTGCGCGCCACCAGGGACCGCGTGAGTTTCGCGGGGCTCTTTCACAACGCAGCCTTTCTGACCGCGACTTTCGGGCTGGCGATGCTTACCTTTGCCATGGGGGGCATCTCGGCGTGGGTGCCGACATTTCTGCACCGTTTCAGCGGGCTTTCCGTGGCCAACGCCAGCCTGGCCGTGGGCGCGATTACGGTTGTAGATGGCATTGCCGGGACCATAACCGGAGGATGGATCGCGCAGCGCTGGCAGCGGACGAATCACCGCGCGCTTTACCTGCTATCGTTCTGGAGCGTGGCGCTGACCCTTCCTTGTGGAGCGCTGGTGTTTTTCGGGCCGCGGGCGTGGGCGATTCCGTCATTATTTGCGGCGGAATTTTTCCTTTTCCTCAATACCGGTCCTTTGAATGCTGCCATCGTCAATTCGGTTTCGGCTCCGGTGCGGGCTACGGCAATTTCCGTGAATCTGTTCTGCATTCACTTTTTCGGCGACACCTTTTCGCCGCAGATCATCGGCGCAGTTTCTGACCGCACCAATCTCAGTATCGGTCTGGGGGTGACGCTGATCTTTCTGGTGATTTCAGCGCTGATTCTGCTCGCCGGGGCGCATTTTGCGCCGCCGTTTGAAGAAGCGGTCGCCGGCGAACCCGGCGGCAGCCACAAGGCGAAGTGATTTTTAGCAGGTTTTGCCCTCAGGATAGGTCAAAAGAATGAATTACATACCATCGCATGCGGAACAGCGCACCACCTAAATCTCCCCAACTAACGTCTAATTCCTCATGAAGTTGTGGCTTCCAGTCCTCAGGGGCGCGGAGTGGCGCCGTGGTAGAAGCAATGACCGGCCGGCGCATGGGACGCGAAGGCGCGGGCAACGGCGGCGCATAGCAGTCGCGTGCGCCGCGTTGCTGGGGATTTCGCTGCCGGCATGGGCTTCTCTCGGCGGGAACGTCAGCTCGGTGGCATCGGACCGCGTGCAGATGCATGCCAGCGCCCAGGTGTTGCAGCACGACACTTACGCGCTTCATGAGATGCAGTCGCCCGGCGGCACGGTGGTGGACGAGTATGTCTCGCCGGAAGGCAAAGTCTTCGCGGTGAGCTGGCACGGCCAGTTTCCACCTTCGATGCAACAGATTCTGGGGACGTATTTTCAGCAGTACACCGCGGCTTTGAATGCATTGGCGAGCCAGCGGCCGAGAATATACGGGCATCGTCCGCTGAACATTCAGGAGCCGGGGCTGGTAATTCAAACCAGCGGCCACATGCGGGCTTACTCGGGTCGAGCTTACATCCCGGACCAGGTGCCTTCGGGAATGACCGTCGAAGAGATTCATTAATCGATCAGCAGGAGATCAACGTGCGCGTAGTTCTTTTGTCGGTTTTGCTGGTAGGTTTATGTTTCACGGCGGGTTGCGGCGGCTCCAGCTCAAGCGGCAGCAGCAGCAGCACCACCACCACTTCTTCGACCGGCTCTTCAAGCGGCTCCAATGTAATGACCATTGCCGTCAACGGCGGTCCGGTGGAAAATCAGTCAGGCGGCTACATCTATGAGAATGGCGCGTTTGCTTCGGCAAAGGTTTGCGCGCCGGGCAGCACGTCGAATTGTGTGACCATCAACGATCTGCTGGTGGATACCGGCTCGTATGGCCTGCGCGTGTTCAATTCCGAGGTTTCATCGTTGAATCTGCCTGCCGTCAAGGCCTCCAATGGCTCGGCGGCCTATGACTGCGTCTCCTTCGTCGATGGGTCTTACCTGTGGGGACCGGTGGAGCAAGGCGACGTGACCCTGGGCGGGGAGACCGCCTCCAACCTTCCCATCCAGGTGATCAGCAGCTCGACAACCGGGATTCCATCGAGTTGCTCCAATGGCAGCACGCAAAACGAAAACACCGCGCTTCTGCTGGGGGCGAACGGAATTCTTGGGATCGGCGGCGAACCGACGGATTGCTTCTACGCCGGCGCCAGCGCCTGCGACCCCTCGTCCGGGTTGAGCAGCCCGCCTTCAGCAGCGTATTACACCTGCAGCGGCAGTACCTGCGGTCCCGCTTTCATCGCCAAAGCGAATCAGGTAGCAAATCCGGTGGTGCTTTTTGCGACAGACAATAATGGCGTGATTGTGGAGCTGCCGTCGGCATCGGGCAGTGAGTCCACTCTGAGCGGCTCTGTGGTCTTCGGCATTGGCACGGAGTCGAACAACCAGCTTCCCTCCAGCGCCACCGTCTTTACGCTGGCTTGCGACGAATTCACCACGGTCTTCGATGGCCAGAGTTTCGGCATTACCGACGCGACCAATTGCAGTGGCCCCGGCAGCTTTATCGACAGCGGCTCCAATGCACTTTATTTCCCCAATGTCCCGAATATTCCCGAGTGCGGGTCGAATACGCCGGTTGGCGACCTCTCGGGATTCTATTGTCCGACCGCAACCGATAGCTTTTCGGCGACAAATGAAGGCGAGAACGGCAAGTCGAAGTCAACCAGCTTCAGCGTGGCCAACACCGAGAATATCTTCACCAATTCGGCTACCGCGTCGGATGCGGTTCAACCCGACCTGGCGGGCACCAATCCCAGCGGCTACGGCTTTGACTGGGGACTGCCGTTTTTCTATGGGGTCAATGTTTACAGCGCCATCGACGGGCAAAGTGTGCCCTCTGGAGCGCCGGCCGCGCCGTGGTGGGCCTATTGATCACAAGGCGCCGGAAATGATTGCGGCGGTGGCGCTGAGCGGTGCTCCAGAGCCTGCTCCTGAACGTCCAAAAAAACGCGTTGATTGGGACTCCGCCTTTCCCGCTTGTGATGGCGAGATTCTTATGCCGTAGTGATCACGGAATAATTCTTAAATTTTTCTTGCTGAACTTTCATCGGCTTCTGCTATTTTGGCTGCGGAGGTTCAGCAAGATGAACAGGCGCAATTTTGTCTCCGGGTGCCTATTGAGTGCGGGAGCGGTTGCTTCCGGTGCAGCCGTTGCCCAGGGTCCGCCGGAGCGTAATGTAGGCGGGCGTCACCCCAATCTGGCCGCCGCGCAGCGGCTTTGCCAGCAGGCGTATGAGCGAATCGTCGCCGCACAGCAGGCAAACGAGTGGGACCTGGATGGCCATGCGCAGCGCGCCAAGGACCTGCTGGACCAGGCAGATGGCCAACTGAAAGCAGCGGCGATCGCTTCCAACCGGAATCACCGGTAAAAGCACGAGAGAAGCAGTGAAGCAGTCAGTAAGTGAAAGCGTGGAGGATGGATCGCTACCGTCTTGCAGCTCTTCACCGGCATTACTTCTTCACTCATTCACTGCCCGGAGCTAGACTTCACGGCGGCCTTCAAGGGCGCGTGCCATTGTAACCTCGTCTGCGTACTCAATATCACTGCCGGCCGGGACGCCGGTGGCGATGCGCGTGACGCGCACGGGAAGGCTGTGTAAAGCAGATGCCAGCCAGTTGGCCGTGGCCTCACCTTCGAGGGTAGGGCTGGTGGCGAGGATGATCTCGTCGGCTTCGCCGCGCTCGACGCGCTCGAGAAGTGTGGACGTGCGCAACTGGTCGGGGCCGACGCCGTGCAGCGGCGACAGCGTGCCGTGAAGCACGTGATAGACGCCCTGGTAGCCGCGGCTACGCTCGACGGCTTCAATATTCGTGGGCTCTTCGACTACGCAGACGAGGCGCCGGTTGCGCGTGGGGCTGGCGCAGTAGGCGCAGGGATCGATGTCGGTGATGTTGTTGCAGATGGAGCAGAGGCGCAGGCCGGCTTTGACGCCGCGCACCGCATCCGCCAGCGCGATGGCGTCGTCATCGCTGCCACGCAGGATGTGAAATGCATAGCGCTGGGCGCTTTTTGTGCCCACCCCGGGCAGCTTTTTCAACTCTTCGATGAGCCGGGCCATAGGCTCGGCATAGCGTGACACTTTCCGCCTCCCTTGCGCTGCTTGGGCGCACTCAGCCCAGGCCGGGCAGTTTGAGCCCGCCCAGAATGCCCTGCACGCTGGACTGAATGGCGTCGTCGGCCTTGCGGCCGGCTTCGTTCACCGCGGCCACGACTAGATCCTCGAGCATTTCCACTTCCGCCTGCCCGCCGCTCAGACTGCTGACCGCGGAAGGATCGATGTGCAGCTTGAGCAGTTGTTTTTTGCCGTTCATGGTGGCCGTGACGGCGCCGCCTCCGCTCGATGCTTCCACTACTGTTTCGCCCAGCTTGCGCTGCACTTCCTCCTGCATCTGGTTGGCCTGGGAAAGCATCTCCGAAATTTTGAGCGGATTGATCATAACTGGGACTCCTCGTGTAGAGCTGCTGCTTATCTTTGGTGGAGATCGACGACGCTGCGGACTTCGGCGTGGAAGATCTCCCGGGCGCGCTGCACCAGCGGATGCGAAAGCGCTGCCTCATGAACGCTCCCTGCAGGGGGCGGTGCGGCGGCTGCGCCGGCCGCGGCTGCGCCTTCGCCGGGAACCACCATGATGCGCGCCGGTGCGCCCAGTTGCTGTAGTTCCTGCCGGATGATTTTTTCTGCGGCCGGATTGACGGTGATCGCGAGCATTTTCTTGCCTACGCCAGGCACTTCAATGCGCAGGGAAGAACCGTTGAGAACGAAGTTTGCGGTGCCCAGCAGTTGCCCGGCTGAGGCGTGCCCGGCGGCGGTGAGTGCTGCGACCACTGCGGCGCGCAGGGAATCGCAATCGGCAACGCTCGAGGGAGACGACCCGGATTCCGGCGCTTGGGGTGCGGTGGACTCAATAGGCGCAGCAAACCCATCGGTGATCGGCGAGGGAACCAGCGGCGTCTCGATGGCCGCGGCAATCGCCGCTTCTGGCGGGCTATCGAGGACGGCCGCGGGAACGGGCTTCGGCGACGCAGCAGACGGGCCTGCGATCGGGACGGCAAAGGGCGAAACTGCGGGAGCCGCAGGAGCGATGCGCGGTGCATGCGTGCGCGTTGCGCTTGGCGTGGCGCGCGGGCTGGAGATCGATCCCGCACCACCGGCCGCCAGGCTGCTGAGCAGTTCTTCGACGGGGAGCAGGCGCTGCGCGTGGATGAGCTTGAGCAGGCCGAGTTCGAGATGGAAGCGCTGCTCCTGGCGGTAATTCAGGTCATCGAAGGTACGCAGCACGATTTGCAGGTTGCGCGTTAGTTCTTCCTCGCTGAAGAGCAGCGCGGTTCGCGCAGCGCGGGCACGCTCGTCAGAGGAGATTTGCAGCAGTTCGGTCTGCTCGCCGCCCAGTTTGGACATGAGGGCGTTGCGCAGATAACGGACCAACTGGCGGGCGAGCGAGAGCGGGCTGTGGCCGGCATTGAGCAGGGTGTTGATCTGCTCCATGAGCGGCGCGCTCTGGCCGGCGGCTACCGATTCCAGCAGATGCTCGAAGACGGTATTGGGGACGCTGCCCATCAACTCGCGAATTTGCGCAGCAGAGAGCACGGGGCGATCATCTTCTACCGGCGCGGATGCGATGGCCTGATCCATGATGGAGAGCGCGTCGCGCATGGAGCCATCGCCGGCTTCGGCGAGCAGGGCCAGCGCAGCGTCTTCGGCTTCCACCTGTTCCCGGCCGGCAATCATTTTGAGCTGGGCGAGGATGTCATCAAATTTGACGGCGTGAAAGC
This sequence comes from Acidobacteriaceae bacterium, assembly GCA_030038435.1. Lineage (GTDB taxonomy): Bacteria > Acidobacteriota > Terriglobia > Terriglobales > Acidobacteriaceae > Telmatobacter. The sequence goes on from JASHOY010000400.1 coordinate 22,613, forward strand.
TGAAGTGCTGGCAGCGCGAGCGGATGGTCTGCGGGATGTTTTCAGGCTCGGTCGTCGCCATCATGAAGATGACGTGCGCAGGCGGCTCTTCGAGGGTTTTAAGCAGCGCGTTGAAGGCGGCCTCGGTGATCTGGTGGGCTTCGTCGAGGATGTAAATTTTGAAGCGGTCGCGGGAGGGCGAGTAGCGGGCGGAGTCGCGCAATTCGCGAATTTCATCGATGCCGCGGTTGGTGGCGGCGTCGATTTCGATCACGTCCACAGCGTTGCCCTGGCGGATTTCGGTGCACGACTCGCATCCGCCGCAGGGTTCGGGCGTGGGACGGGCGGCGGAGCCCATTTCCGTACGGCAATTCACGGCCATGGCCACAATGCGGGCGATGGTGGTTTTGCCGATGCCGCGATGGCCGGAGAAGATGTAGCCGTGGGCTACGCGGTTCTGGCTGAGGGCGTTGAGCAGGGTGCGGGTTACGTGCTCCTGGCCGGCCACGTCGGCAAAGCGCTGAGGTCGATATTTGCGGGCAAGAACCTGATAGGCCATAAGAGCTTGCAGGGAAGAGAAAACTGAAGGACCTGCATCCCGATTGTATCGCCTCGAAGACACAGCAAAGCTGTGCCGCTACGAGTGCGAAGGGATTCGCCAGAACGCGGGACTCTGGCGGCCGGTTCGCGCCATGCGAACGGTCTATGGCGTCTGTTCAGGCGCTGAGCGCGAAGCTTTTCAAAGGCGGATCTAATGGAGGAAGACCCACGCCTGGATGGGCACCTCAGTGTTGGCCGGGCCGCCGGTGAGCACGACGGAGAATTCCGGGCCGATGACATTGATGGTATGGATCTGGCCGGCCGTCCCCAGGGCAAATTGCGCCACGGTTTGAGCCAGGGTTTGGCCGGTGATCTTCCCGATGTTGCAGCTCACGGTCATATTCACGGCCGCATGGGCCACTGAATGATCTCAAGGTTGATGGAGTTGTAGTTTTCGACGTTGAGGTTGCCGGTAAGAAAGATCTGGCCGAGATTGTCGGTCTTGTAGCTCTGGAAATAGGTGTTCAACTGCGGAGAAGCCATCGTACGAGCTCCTTTCGAGAAGGATCGCCATCCCGGAAATGGATTTTGCTCGTGTTTGCAGGGAAAAGCAAAGGAATTCGCGAGTACAAACAGAGGCGCCCCATGCCGGGCGGCGCCGGAAAAGCGAAGGCATGCACCGCCCCATGGCAGTCGCCGGCCAATTGCTGAATCCTTGCCGGCTTTTTCCCCATCGAAGCCTTAAATCGGTGAGGATTTGCGATGGCATCACGGGTAAAGAGGCTGGAAGCGGAGGTAGCTTCGTGGCCGGAAGTTTTGGTTGTCCCGCACCAGTTTGCGGCGCGGGAATTTCGTTTTCATAAGGCGGAAATCGGGCACGTGCACCTCTGGGGCGATGTGGACATTCCCTTTCCGCGCGCCGTTCATGATGTGCTACTGGCCGAAGGACGCGCGCAGCGGCATCGCTGGCTCCCTGATTCCGGGTGGATCACGTATCACATTAACAATGACGCAGATCTGGAAGGCGCCGTGTGGCTTATGCGACTCTCGCGCTTGCGTTATGCACTGAAGACCGCAGCCGATGCTGAGCGCCTGCTCGAGGAGGAAGCGGCGCGACTGAAACTCAGCCCGGAACTTACGGCACTGGTGGCGCAGTTTGTGCGGCGCAAGCGGGACGCTATGGAGAAACCCCGCTCCTTTTGCGACCCTTGCGGCACGGCTGAAGCCATGCCCTGATTACAAAGCCTCTTTCTTGAGTTTTCCGCAGCCTCTTGCGCCTCGGGTCGTGGGCGTCGAGTGCCGGGTCAAACATATCGCGGAACCAAGCCTCGGGCCGGAAATCAGTTCGACCCGCTGCGGCGCGTTAGTTTTTCATTGTTGCGGCCGTTGCCGCTACCACGCCCGTTTGCATGGTTGCGGCCATTTTCCTTGCGGTGACCGTTCCGGCGGTTCATGGGCGGCTTGCTCTCGTGGTCTTCGGCGTCGGCGTACATAGTGCCGCGGCATTGGGCCGCGCCACAGTTGCAGAGCGCCTCTTCGTCGCCGCCGTCATAGAGGCAGTAGTCGTAGGTGATCTCCTCGCCGGGCGCGATATTGCGAATGGCGCTGATCATAACCCGGTTATCGAGCTCGCTGGTTTCGCAATTGGGATCGCAACTGTGGTTGATGAACATGGCGAGACCGTGGCCGTCGATGACCATTGAGCCGTCGCCGAGTCCAAAAAGGTAAGTGACCGGCGAGCCCTCGTAGAGAACGTCGGCCTCGTCTTTGCTCATACGACGCCCGGTGTATTCGGCGACCTGGGTGCCTTTGCGAATCGCAGTGGTGGTATAGCAGCCTGCGGCGTGAATGCCGGATGAACGAATGATGAGTGCCATGCAGTATGCGATGCGTGCTGATTTGAACTCCCGAAGGCATCGTAACATTAAAATAGAGCAGAGCAGATGGCAGCAGAGGTGAAGATCGGTTTTGCAGCGGCGCTGGCAGCAGCGATGTTCGTGGCCTGCCCGCTGATCGGGGCGCAGAGCGGTACTCCCGGAGCTTCGTCCTCAAGCCAGAGCAATACGCAACCTAAAGATTCTGCGCCGGCGGCGAATGCGCCGCAAGCGCAGGAGAAGGGCAATCCCTTTCCGGGTACTACGGCCAACGTGCCGATACTGCCGTCTGGGCCGACCGCGAATGTGCCCGAGCCGACCTACGCGCCGGAGTCGGGACATGTGGCATTTCCCGCGCAGGACCAGGACCCGGTCCGCAGCCCTGACAGTTCGCGACCGGATAGCGGAGAGACACAGGGATTCAGTTCGAGCCTGACCGGCGTGGATGACATTCTTCCTCCGCCAGGCCAGCCGGCAGGGAACGGCAAAAACGACCAGGAAATAGCGCCCATGCCGCAGGAGAGCCCGGAAAACGATATCCATGTCGGCGATTACTACATGAGCGTGCAGAACTGGCGTGCGGCGCTTTCGCGGTTCCAGTCGGCGCTCGTGCTGGAGCCGGAGAATCCCGATGTGTATTGGGGATTGGCGGAGAGCGAGCGCCACATGGGCAATTATGCGCTGGCGCGGCAGCACTACCTGAAAGTGCTCGAATACGATCCCGGCAGCAGGCATGCGAAAGAAGCAAAGAAGGCGTTGCGAGAGCCGGATATTGCCAATGCCAAAGCGGCGCCGGTGAGCGCTACGAATGCCGCGCAGCCGGAAAACCGACCGTAGGCATAATCCATTCAATAAAAACCGGCCCAGTGCAGGTAGGCGGCAATGATTGGATAGCCCCAGAGGGCGGCCACGATTCCTCCTATGCAGAGAAAGGTGCCGAGCGGCAGTTTGGCTGCGCCCCAGTGATCCTTCGATTTTCTCTGGGCGGGCAGGGTGAGAAGAGAGAGCGCAAACAGCGTGGCGAACATGACTCCGGCGCCGAAAGCGAGAAGCGTACGCGAGAAACCGAGCCAGGCGGCAAGCATGGCCATGAGCTTGGCGTCGCCGAGGCCGATGCCTTCGCGGCGGCGCATCAGCCGATAGATTCCGCGGATGAGCAAAATGAGGCCGGCAGCGAAGAAGATGCTGATGGTTCGCGCGAGAGCGGCGTGCGGAACGGCGAGAAACGCCGTCTCGAGGCCGCCGGGCGCAGCGGTGCGGGCGCTGAGGTACACACGACCAAGATCGAAGCTGATGCCGAGCACAATGCCGGGCAGCGTAAGCCAATCGGGGAGCCAGAGTTGCTCAGCGTCGAGCGCGGCAAGCGCCACCAGCAGCCAGTAAAAGACGAACTGGCCGAGCAGAGCAATGAGCGCCGGATACGGCTCGCTCGAGAGAGTGCCGTAGACCAAGTTCCAGCCCGGAAACCGCCAGACAGTGAATGCCCATAATCCGCCTACAGAGAGTTCCACGAGCGGATAGCGCCATCCGATCCACGCGCAGCAGGTGCGGCAGCGGCCCCGCAAAATGAGCCAGCTTATCGCGGGCAGGTTTTCCCACCAGGTGAGGGAATGGCCGCAACTGCAGCAGTGCGAGCGCGGCGCGACAATGCTTTCGCCCTGCGGCCAGCGGGTCACGCAGACGTTGAGAAAGCTGCCGAAAGCCAGACCGGCGAGTGCCGCAAAGGTTGTGCCCAGAACGCGCAGCATGGAAAGTCGAGTATACGAAGGGTGAGACGCAAGGGCCAGCCGCAGCGCTCCGGCTTCGTTGGACCGGGTAGACTGGAGGTGCATGGACTTCCCGCGCGAAAGCACCAGCACAGGGATTCCCGTCTCGCCGGCGGCCACCACCGATGCGGAGCAGGCGGCGGCGCTTTTTGAGCAGTCGGTGGAGATCATGATGCGCTTGCGGGCGCCGGGCGGTTGCCCGTGGGACCGCGAGCAGTCGTTTGATTCCATTCGCAAGTACACCCTGGAAGAAACCTATGAAGTCTTCGACGCCATCGATCGGCGTGACTGGCCGCACCTGGCCGAGGAGCTTGGCGACCTGCTGCTGCAAGTGCTGTTTTATGCCGAGATGGCGGCCAACGAAGGCCACTTCACCATCTCTGAAGTGCTCGACCACCTGAACCGCAAGCTGGTGCGGCGGCATCCGCATGTGTTTGGGGAAGAAGCCTCGCGCGCGGCGGGAAACAACGCCGATGTAGATGCCTTGGTAGAAGGCTCATCGGCGGCGGTGCTGCGCAACTGGGAAGAGATCAAGGCGGCGGAAAAACGCAACAAGGCGACGTCGCAGTCGATGCAAACACAAGCAAGACTCGATGCAGTTCCGCGCGCGCTGCCCGCGCTGGCGGAAGCGTCCAAGCTCGGCGCCGAGGCGCGAAAGTGCGGCTTCGACTGGGTCGAGTGGCGCGACCTGCTGCCTAAGCTGGCGGAAGAGACAGCGGAGCTGGAAACCGAGGCGGCTTCTCATGATCCGGCGCGAAAGCCGGCAGTGGAAGCGGAACTTGGCGATCTGCTATTCACCGCGGTGAACCTAGGCCGGCACCTGGGCGTGGATGCGGAGATGGCGCTGCGCGGCTGCAACCGGCGGTTTCGCGAGCGCTTCAAACTGATGGAAGCCGCGGCAGAGAAGCCGCTCGAAGAGCTTTCGCCGGGGGAACTGGAGACGCTGTGGGAAAACGCGAAACATACATTGGGTTCGTCGGCCTCGAGCAGCAACGCCACGCCTGAGGCGGAGCCGTGATCGAAATCCGTTCCTGCTCGGGTCTGGACGAGATGGAGGCTTGCGTCCAGCTTCAGATCGAGACCTGGGGCTACGACGATAGCGACGTGATTCCGCGCAAGGCGTTCATGGTGGCGCAGAAAATCGGCGGCCAGGTGCTGGGTGCGTTCGATAGCGAGATCGCAGAATTTCCACAGAAGCTGGCGGGATTTGCCATGTCGCTGCCCGGAATTAAAACGCGGCCGGGCGGCATGGCAGAGCCCTATCTGCATTCGCACATGCTGGCGGTGCGCGAGGTCTACCGCAACCGCGGACTGGGCGCGCAACTGAAGCGCGAGCAGCGGATGGAGGCGCTGTCGCGAGGCATCCGGCTGATGGAGTGGACCTTCGATCCCCTGGAAATCAAGAACGCGTTTCTGAATATCCACAAGCTGGGGGCGGTGGCACGGACCTATCTGGTGAATTTCTATGGTGTATCCTCATCTCGTCTGCAGGGCGGATTGCCGACCGACCGGTTGGTGGCCGAGTGGCGCCTGGATTCGCCGCGGGTCGAGGCGATTCTGGACGGTTGCGGCGACGACCTGCGGGAACAGAAGGTTGAAGCTCGCATCGTGGTTCCGGCGGCGATTTATGGATGGAAGAGCTCTGACGGTGACCGGGAACGGGCGCGGGCCGTGCAATGGGAAAATCGCGGTAGATTTCAAGAGGCGTTTTCGCGGGGGCTGGCAGTGATCGGCTTTGTCCGCGATGAAGAAGGCAACGGCGTCTTTGAATTGGGTCCAATGGCCCAGGCGTAAGAGAAGGTTTTCATCTGCATGCAACCTGGATTCGAGTAACGCAGAACCGAGAATAAAATCTGGCGAAAGCTTAACCCGAAGGAACGCAAAATCTCATGAGAATCGACGCTATCATCCTGCGTGAAATTCACATTCCGCTGCTGCGGCCGTTTGAGACCAGCTTTGGATCCACAAAAGACCGGCGCGTAGTGCTGGCCGAAGTCCACTCAGAGGGATTGGTGGGCTGGGGCGAATGCACAGCGGCGGAGCACCCCTATTTCTGCGGTGAATCCACAGACACGGCGTGGGTGGTGCTGTTGCAGGAACTGGGACCGATGCTGGCGGCGGCGCAGCCGGAACACGGCGGTGACTGCCCGAAGATCTTCAAGCCGGTGCGCGATAACAATATGGCCAAGGCCACGCTGGAAAACGCCATCTGGGACCTGGAAGCGCAGCGCGAAGGCGTGTCGCTTTCGCAATTGCTGGGCGGAGTGCGCGAGAAGCTTCCCTGCGGAGTTTCAATTGGCATTCAACCCTCGATTGCCGAGCTGATAGCGCGGATCGAAAAAGAGCTGGCGGAGGGTTATCAGCGCATCAAGCTGAAGTGCAAACCGGGATGGGATGTGGAAGTCTTCGAGAAGGTGCGTGACCGCTGGCCGGATATCATGCTGAGCTGCGATGCCAATTCGGCCTACCGGCTGCGCGACACCGATCGTCTGATCGGCTTTGATGCGTTTCAGATGCTGATGATCGAGCAGCCCATGTGGCATGACGATTTCTATTTCCACTCGCTGCTGCAGAAGCGGCTGGAAACGCCCATCTGCCTGGATGAATCGATTCGCAACCGGCGTGATGCGCTGGCGGCAATTGAGATGGCATCGTGCGGGATCATCAACATCAAGCTGGGACGAGTGGGCGGATTCTCCGAAGCCATTGCGGTGCACAACGCGGCGCAGGAGCGGGGCATTCCGGTGTGGTGCGGAGGCATGCTCGAGACGGGGATTGGGCGCGCGCACAACGTGGCGCTTTCCACGCTGGAGAACTTCTCGCTGCCGGGAGATGTTTCGGCTTCGGCGCGTTACTGGGCGGAGGACATCGTAGAGCCGGAGATCACGGTGTCGGCTAAGGGAGAGATCACCGTGCCGGATGCGCCGGGACGCGGGTACGAGGTGAAGCGGGATCTGGTGGAGCGGCTGACGGTGCGCAAGGAGACCATCAAGGCGATGGAGCTGGTGGGGTGACGGAGTTCAGGGCTGGTCGTAGTAGCCGGTGTTGGTATAGACCTTGACTCCCGGCCTGTCGACCCTCACTTCGAGGCTGTGGAACTGGTCGGTTTTCTCGGTGGGCGGCGCGTCGAAGGAAATCTGATAAACGATGCTTGACAAGTTAACGCATTTGGCGAGATTGATGCCTAAACCGAAGTCCGGCGGAATCACGATTCCGCCGCTCTGCGCGGCTATGACCTTTTCAGAGAGGTCGGGGATCAGCGCATCGTTCACTGATTTAACGCCCTTCACATAGCTCTCGTAGTAATAGGTATAGGCATTCGGCAATCCGCCGGAAACGCTATCCAGGGTGACCTGGCTTTGGCGCATGACGGTAGAGAGACGGACGATGGTGTCAAAGTATTGCTGTTGTGCCTTGCGAGCCGGTTCCAGGACGGCAGGGCCGGCCAGCATCGGCCAGCCGGGGCCAATCCAGATGACAAGCTTCCGCCCGGGCTGGTCAGACACCGTGCCGATGATGTCCATGAACTTCTGCACCGACATCGAAAAAAGCTCGTAAGCGGCATAGACGCCATCGCGGCGAAGATCGCGCAGACCGCTCTGGTACTGCTTAAAGGTTTGGGCGAGGGCGTTGCCGTCGGTGGTGGGAGCGCCCATCACGCTGACGCCGGTATCGGTGACGACATAGATGGAGGTGGGCTGAGCAAGATGGCCCTCGTTGCTGCGTAGAAAGCCGTCCACTTGCTCCCGCGTATAGGCGACGTACTGGAACTCGAGGTTGATGGCATCGATGACGATGATCATCTCGCTGGGCCGGTCGGGCGTTTGCGCGCTGCCGAGTGTCTTGAAGGCGAGGATGCGAGCGGGCTTCTTGTTATCGAAGAGGGAGAAGTCGTTCCGGGTGAGACCGGCGACGGGCGCATCCTTGGAGTCGGCGACCGAGACATTGATGGTGATGAGCCGGCTGTCGCTGGAGGCGCTGGGCTCCGCGGCCGGCGGTTGAGCGGGAACCGGCACGCTCCGGGGCGAGTTTGCCTGCGCGGAAGCGTGCGGTAAGCCAGGGAAAAGCGCCAATGCGAAGAGCATTGAAGAGAAGGCGGTGAATCTCGTGCTCAAGTGGCTCACCTCGCGAAAGGGGTCGGAAGGCGTTTCGCAAGAAGTGTAGTTCATTGCAGGTGGAATAGAGTCGCCGATTTGCCGGGATTCTCCGCAAAAGCCGCGGCGACGACAGGTCGCCCCCGGGTTAATGCGGTGAAGGCCGGTCCGGGGCATAGGAACGAGATACTTCGCAGGCTCAGGGCAGTCTCGGAAAGCCCACAAAGCGAGTGCTGATTGAAGGCTGGGTAGTCCCAGGTCTCAAAATCGAGACCTGAGACATCCCCCCAATTTTCGTGCTCCCCGGGCCCAGGGAAGAAGCCCGTCTGTAATAGCGTTATCGCACCGCGGCCACGACGCCGAGGGTGTGGATGTATTCGCCGGTGGAGTCTTTGCCGGTGATTTCTACCGGGTAATTGCCGGCGGTAGCCCCCGACGGGGCATTGATGGTCAAACTTGCAGAGGTGGAGGCCCCCGGTGTCAGACTCGGCGAAGCCGGCGAGATGGAGCAGGTCACCGTGGAAGGTGCAGCGCAGGTGAGGCTCACAGCGCCGCTGAAGCCGTTAATGGAACTGACGCTGATGTTGACGGGAGGGGTAGTGCTGGAACCTGCGGAGAGAGCGGCCATGGAAGTCGCCGAGACCAGCGAGAAGTCGGAGAGCGAGTTGGAGACGGGGGTGGTGCTGGTGAGGTTGACGGCCGAGGGCAGGAAGCTGGACGACGACGAGGGAATGTATTGCACGGTGATGTAATTTGCTCCCTGGACGAGCGTCTGGCTATTGAGGACAATGCTGAAGCTGGCGCTGCCGCCACTGCCTCCACTTCCGCCGCTTCCACCCGAGCCTCCGCTTCCACCGCTGCTGCTGCTGCCGCCGCCACCGCCGCAGGCGATTCCGGAGATGGAGACGAGGACGGCGAGCATCACCAGCATGGCCAGCCAGCTACGGCGCTTTTTGGGAATCCAGAAGAAGAGCGCGGCGGCCAGAACTGCGCCGCCGGCAGCGGGCCAGAGCGAAGACTTGCGGGAATTGCTGGCCCTGATCGCCGAGCCGGAGGTGAGATTGGCGTAGGTGAGGTAGTTTCCGGAAGAAAAGATGTAGACCTGGCCGGTGGGCGCGGTGCTGCCGCTGGAAGCGGTGACAGTGCCAGTGACGGTGACAGTGGAGTTGGGCGAGATAGTGCCCGACATGGATGCGGTGGTCTGAGTAGTGGTGCCGGTGCCGGCGGACTCGATCTGCACGGTGCCGGAGCCGGCATTGCTCCCGGTTAGGGCATTGTAATTACCGTCTCCGCTATAGCTGATGGTGACGTTATAGCTGCCGGCAGCGGTGCTGGCGGGGATGGTGATGGTGGCGATGCCTGCCTGGGCGCCCGTGGAGGGATCAACGCCTGCGGAAAGGTTGGCAGTGGTGGGCACGCCGGATGGGAAGCCGCTGACGGTGATGGAGCCGGTGGGCGCGGCGACGGGAACCGGGAATTGGGCAGTATAGCTGGAGGTAGAGTTATTGCCGGACGCGGTGTATTGGGCGTTGTTTTCGATGATGATGTTCAGCACCGTCGGCTGATTTGTGCCGCCCACCACTTGGAAGGTGCTGGTGGCGCTGGTCTGGTTCGATGCAGCGACGAGCATCGTCGGCGTGTCTTTGGCGACGGTGAAGGTGATGGGCCCGGCAGTGGATGAGGTGTAGCTGTTATCGCCAATGTAGTTGACGGAGACGGAGTGGTTGCCGACGGCAAAGGGCGCGTTGTATTCGGCGTCGCCTTCCGCGTTGATGGCAGCAGTGTTGATGGCAGCAGTGTTGTCGCTGAAGGTGACGCTGCCGGTGGGGCTGGTGTAAGTGGGGCACTTGGTGCTGGTGCTGGTGGCGCAGGTTTGCAGCGTGGGGACATCAGCGGTGGGCGCGACGCGGGCGCTGAGCATCAGTTGGGTGCCGTAATCGACGCTGGCGGTGATGTTGGAGGTAACGTATTGGCCGGTGCCGTTTTCGAAGAGTCCGAAGGCGATGCCGCTGGCTTCAGGATTGACGGTGATCTGGGTTTTGGAGGATACGCTGCCGGCATTATTAGCGTCGCCGCCATAAGAGGCCCAAACATTATACGTACCGCCGGGGAGAGTGGTAACTCCGCTGGGGTAATCCGTAGCGCTTGTGTAAGAGCCGCTGCTCAATCCGAAGGTGAGTTGCCCCTGCTGGGAAGGCTCCGTGCTGTCCGTCATGATGGCGACGTTGCCTGTGGGCGTCCCGCTTCCGCCAGTAACCGTTCCGGTGAAGGTGATTGCCGTCCCATGCGGGAACGATGCCATAGATGGTGCCATTGACAGGGAGGTGGTCGTGCCAGCAAGGGGGATGTTTCCCCAATCATTTATCAGGTTGTTGGCGTCCACGCTGCCCAGGCCGGTGGCCAGGTTGTAGCCGGCCGCGGCCTTGTAGTCGGCAGCGGTGCCGGAACCGATCTGGCCTTCGAGCACGCTGGAAGTGGTGCCGCTGGAGTTGGTCACCTGTACGGTGTCGTAGCTGACTCCGGAAATCTGGATGCAATCGATGCTCAGGCTCGGGGTGAATTCGCAGGGCACCGAATTGCTGCCGCTGGTCACGTCGTGGAAGGCGGTAGGATCCCGCACCTTCATCGCATAGAGGATGTTGTCGATTTGCCCCTCAGGGCTCTGGGTTTTTTGCTCCAGCAGGGCGACGATGCCGGCGAAGGAAGGCGCAGCGGCAGAAGTGCCGCCGACACCCGAAATCTGGACGGTGCCGCCGGAGGTCGCGGGCTGGCAATCACCATCACTGGCGCAGATGGCATAGTACGAGTCGTTATAGCCGTTGGCCGCGAACAGGGATACGTCGGGAATGTCGCGGACGCTGTCGCTGGGGACGCCGGTTCCGGTTTGCCACGAGGGCTTGAGGTAACCGGAGGCCGCGCCGGTGCATTGGTAGTTGCTGTTGTACTGGCCGGTGCTGCAGATGGCGGCGCTGCTGGCTCCGCCGCCGCCGGAGCCGATGTTGGTGGCGCCGCTGGAAGTGAAGTCGTTGAAGATATTCAGACCGTATTGGCTGCTGTTCCAGGGCTGCTCGGGAATGTATTTCTGGATGGAAGTAGTGGGCGTGCTGTTGCTGGCGGTGGTGGTCCAATAGGGCTCGATGGCGGAGTTGATGGTCGAGTCGCCGCTGGTGGAGGTGACGCCGTAGTTGAAGTCGGTGCCTCCGACAGCCACATCGTAGGGCGTGGAGGCAATGGCGTTGACGCCCAGGCCGCTGCCGGCATACTCGGACGAGGAGGCGTCGCAGCCGGCGGAGCCGCTATCGCCGGAGGAGACGAGAACGGTTTGTCCCTGCGCGGCGGCCTGTTCCCAGAGGTTATTCCAGAAGGCGTTGCTGCTGCCGGCGTCGGCCTCGCAATCGCCGAAGCTGATGCTGACGATGGGGGCGACGTCGGAGTAGACGGCGTGTTCGGCGGCGAGGGCCAGGCCGGACTCGAGCGAAGTGTCGGCGGCGATGACCAAATCGATGGTGGCGGCGGGAGCCACCGCACCGGCCCACTCCACGTCGAGGTAGGCTTCCGTGGAGTCGTAGTTGGGTCCGTCGGGATTGTTGGTGCCGTCGACGCCCGGGTCGTTGCCGTCGATGATGATCTGAGGCGGGTTCGCAGAGAGTCCGAAGAGGGTGCGGAACTGGTTGACGAGATCGATGTTGATATTCGAGTCGTTGACGATGGCGATGGTCTCGCCCGTACCGTTGAGGCCGGTGGGCAGGTCGTATTCCTTGGCGAAATCGCCGGGGGAGAGCACGAAGTTGTAATTCTGGTAATCGAAGGAGCCGGAGCCGATGGTCCAGGAAGGCTTGGCCAGGCCGGTGGTGGGATCATAAGTGGCTTCGCCCAGCTTTTCAGCGTAGCTGTGGTAATGGAAGTTGTTGAGCGACACAAAGCCGCCAACCACGGAGGCCAGAGCTGCGGGAATCTGCGGGGCGTTGGCGTTGGCGTAATGCATTTCGCCATTGACCATGTACTTGTGGATCTGGGTATGGAACGTGGCGGCGAGCTGGCCGACTGAGCCGGAGATGTCGAGAGTCTGATTGCCGGGCTCAATTTTATTTACGGTGAATCCCTGGTTGGAGAGCCAGTTTTCAATGGTGGAAATGTCCTGGTCCGAGGGCCCGAACTGGGCGGCAAACTGGGCGGGGGTGAGCCACCTGTGGTAATTAGAGGAGCCGGGAGTGTTCTGTTCCTGAATGAGTTCGCGAAGGGCGCTTTGCTGCGCGGGGCTGCGCTTGAGGATGAGGTGCATCCCTTGAAGCTGCATGCCCGCAGGGGCCACGCCGCGATCGTTTTGCGCGTTGGCCAGAGGGCTGACCGAGCCCTTCAGGGGAACAAGCTGCGACGAATCGATGGGGCTGGTGATGCGGACAGCGGGCGCGGCTTGCTGGGCGAAGAGGACAGTGGAAGACAGCAACACACTAACCACTGCACAGAGGGGGAGCCTACGCAGACTTGTCATGACGGTTTTCCCGGCGCCTTTCTATTGTGAGCAACCCCCGTTGAGCGAGGAAGTTGCCGTTTAAGCTAAAAAACGCATCGGTTTACGGCAGGTTAACGGATCGTCGGCCGGAGAGCCGGATAGAACTGCGCTTCCGGCCATGGAGGATCGAGAGCCATCATAGCGCAGTTTGAGGGCCCGAGGCGGGAACGGGGCGGCTAGGACGGCGAAGAAAGCAAACCCATGTCATCGGGACGAGCAGCAGCAAAGAGGCGCAGGTCGCATTCAACTGCTTTAGACGGCGGGGCTTGGAAAATGTCTTTGGCAGTAAAAGAGGGGCCAAATTGGCCGAGTTTTGATTGCAATAGACAATTGTTTTCCGTTCGCATATCATACGCTTTTTCGGGCGCTGCCGGATAAGCTGGAAAAGATATGCGCGCTTCAATCTTTATTACTTGTTACAACGACACGCTTTTTCCGGAGACGGGACGCGCGGTGGTTCGACTGCTGGAGCGGCTTGGAGTGGAACTGGAGTTCAACGCAGAGCAGACCTGCTGCGGGCAGATGCACGCCAATACGGGATTTCGTCGGGAGGCGTTCAGCCAGGCGAAGCGGTTGGTGCGCATCTATCGGGACGCAGAGGCCGTAGTGGCGCCGTCGTCATCGTGCGTGGCCATGATGAGAGACCAGTATCCTGGATTGTTCGAGGAGCTGGGAACGGAGATGGAGCGGAAGGAATTCGAAGCTCTGCTGCCGAGGGTCTACGAGCTGACCGAGTTCGTGGTGGACCGGCTGGGCGTCGAGGACGTGGGAGCATATTTTCCGCACCGTGTGACCTATCACGCGAGCTGCCACGGCCTGCGTTCGCTGCACCTGGGCGACCGGCCGCTGCGGCTGCTGGAGAAGGTTCGCGGATTGGAACTTGCGCCCCTTGAGAACCTGGACAGATGTTGCGGCTTTGGCGGGACGTTTTCGGTGAAAAACGGGGAAGTGTCGTCCGCGATGCTGACGGCGAAGCTGGAAGACGTGCTGGCAACGCGGGCGGAATATTGCACCGGCGTCGACAATAGCTGCCTGATGCATCTGGGCGGAGCCATGCACCGGCAATATGCCGGGATGAAGACCATTCACCTGGCCCAGATTCTGGCCAGCACGGCGCAAGAGCCGGCGGAGGTGGCGGAGTGAGCGGAACCGGCTTGGCAGAGCATCCGTTTCATCCCACCCATCGCGCCGGCGGACCGGTTCTGGATCCGGCGCTGGCGCTGCCGTTTCCGCAGGCGGCACTTCCGGTGCTCAGAAATCCGCAGCTCCGGAAGAACGTGGCGCACGCCATCGACGTGATCCAGGCCAAGCGCGCCAAGCTGGTGATGGAAAAGACCGACTGGCAGGCGCTGCGCGCGGCGGGAGCGGCGATCAAGGATCATGTGCTCGAAAATCTGGGCGCGTATCTTGAGCAGTTCGAGGAGCGGTGCACGGCGGCGGGCGGGCAGGTGCACTGGGCTGCCGATGCGGCCGAGGCGCGGCAGATCATTCTCGATTTGCTGAGGGAAGAGAAGGCGGATGAAGTCATCAAGATCAAAACCATGACTTCGGCCGAGATTCAACTGAACCCCTTTCTCGAAGCAGCGGGTATCAAGGCATACGAGACGGACCTGGCGGAGATCATTCTGCAGTTGGGCGAGGACGAGCCTTCGCACATCGTGGTTCCGGCGCTGCACGTGAACCGCAGCCAGGTACGGGAGATTTTCGCCCGGCGAATGGGGATCGAGAATCTCTCCGACGAGCCCAAAGCGCTGACCGCGGCGGCCAGGAATTATCTGCGGCAGAAATTTTTGACCGTGCCGACGGCCATCAGCGGGGCGAATTTCCTGATCGCGGAGACGGGCGCCGTGGCCATCGTGGAGTCGGAAGGCAACGGGCGCATGTGCCTGACGCTGCCGCGCACCATGATTACGCTGGCGGGGATTGAGAAGGTGCTGCCGCGCTTCCAGGACCTGGAAGTGATGCTGCAGATGCTGGCCAGGTCGGCGACCGGCGAGCGGATGAGCCCCTACACCTCGCTATGGACAGGAGTGACGCCGGGAGACGGACCGCAGCGCTTTCACGTGGTGCTGCTCGACAACGGGCGGTCGTCGATCCTGGGCAAAGATCGCGAACGCCAGACGCTGCGCTGTATTCGCTGCGCCGCGTGCATGAATACCTGCCCGGTCTACCGGCAGACGGGCGGTCACGCGTACGGGTCGGTGTATCCGGGACCGATCGGCGCGATTCTCACGCCGCAGTTGCAGCAGTTGCAGCATGCGCAGTCGCTGCCCTATGCGTCATCCTTATGCGCGGCGTGCTATGAAGTGTGCCCGGTGAAGATCAATATTCCGGAGATATTGATCGATTTGCGGGCGCAGGTGACCGATCAGGAGCGAAAGCAAGCGCGGCGGTTCTTCGATCCTATGTACCTGGGGCTGCGCGTGGCGAATCTGCTGTTTTCAAGGGCCTGGAGCTTTCACGCGGCACAAAAACTGGGACGCATGGGCGCGCGGATGCTTACCGGCAAGGATGGTTGGATTCATGCGCTGCCCAGCGTGGGCGCGAAATGGAGCCAGACGCGCGATCTGCGCGGATTACCCAAGGAGACGTTTCACGAATGGTGGGCGGCACGCGCGAAGGAGGCGAAATGAACGGGAACGCCTCTTCGCGGCAAAAAATTCTGGAGCGGATACGGCGGGCAACAACGGGGGCCGGGAGATCAGGTGCGGCGTTGGCTGAGGCCTGCGATGCGCTGCCGCGGAACTATGTGCGGCGCGGGGCGATGAGTGCCAGTGAGCGCCTGGAGTTGATGGTGGAGCGGCTCCGCGAGTACGACGCCGAGGTTACCGAGTGCGCGCCAGGGCAACTTGCCGCCACCATTGCCGCGCGGCTGACGGCGAGTGGGCGGCGTACATTCGTGGCTCCCGCAGGCGTACCGGCGGAGTGGCTGGCGGCGGGATTTGAGTGGAAGCTCGACCGCGAACTGGCGGTGGATGATATTGAGCAGGCCGACGGTGTAATGACGGCGGCATTTTGTGGTGTGGCGGATAGTGGGACGATCGTGCTGCATCACGGGACGGCGGAAGGCCGCCGCGTGCTGAGTCTCTTGCCGGACTGGCACCTGTGCATTTTGCGGGCCAGCCAGGTGGTGGAGACGCTTCCCGAGTATTTTGCGCGTTGCCAACAGGCGCCGGCTCTTGTCACCTGGATCTCCGGCCCCAGCGCAACGGCAGATATTGAGATGACACGCATCAAGGGCGTCCATGGGCCCCGCTTTCTGGACGTGATCCTGGTTCGCGATGATGGAATGCAAGCAAATTTGAATTGAATAACCGGTCTACCAAAATATAAGCCGGCGAGAGGTGAGCCTTTATGGAACTTAACGATTCTGCGACATTTGACCTGGCGTCCAAGGCGCTGGATGCTTTTCAAATCGAGATTCCCTCGTGGGGATTCGCCAACACCGGCACGCGCTTCGGCAAGTTTGTGCAGGCCGCCGCGGCATCGACCATCGAAGAAAAATTTGCCGATGCGGCCGAGGTCAACCGGCTCACGGGAGTTACCCCGACCCTGGCTCTGCACGTGCTGTGGGACCTGCCCAACGGACTGAACGATGTGGCCGAAGTGAAGCGCCTGGAGCGGAAGTTTGGAGTGCGCGCCGGATCGATCAACCCCAATCTATTCCAGGACCAGGAGTACAAGTATGGGTCGTTGTGCAATCCGTCGGCCGAGATTCGCGAGCAGGCGGTGGCGCACATGCTGGACTCGATTGAGATCGGCAAGGCGCTGGGCACTCGCGACGTATCACTGTGGCTGGCAGACGGGTCAAATTATCCAGGAACGCAGAGCATACGCAAGCGCATCGGGTGGCTGGAAGACGCGCTGCGTCTGTGCCACGATCATCTCGGGCCGCAGCAGCGGCTGCTGGTGGAATACAAACCCTTCGAGCCGGCGTTCTATCACACCGACATTGCGGACTGGGGCATGTCAGCGCAGTTATCCCGCACCGCGGGGCCGCAGGCGCGGGTACTGGTGGACACGGGACACCACTACAGCGGGCAGAACATCGAGCAGATTGTGGCGTGGCTGCTCCACATGGGAGTGCTGGGCGGTTTCCACTTCAACGACCGGCGCTATGCGGACGACGATCTGACGCTGGGTTCGATCGATCCTTACCAGATCTTCCGCATCTTCCATGAGATTCACGCGGCAGCGGCGGAGGGACTGATGCTGGACGTGGCCTACATGATCGACCAGAGCCACAACCTGAAGGGCAAGATCGAAGCCATGGTGCAGACGGTGGTGACGGCGCAGGAGATTTATTTGAAGGCGGCGCTGGTCGACGGCGAGCAACTGGCGGCGCTGCAGCAGACGTGCGACCTGGTGGCGGCGGAGGAATTGTTCCGCGGCGCCTTCTGGCGCGATGTGCGGCCGCTGACGCAGGCCTGGCGCGAGGCGCACGGACTGCCGGCTGACCCGGTGAAAGCGCTGCGCGAGAATGGCTACGTCGAGCAGATTGCAGCGGAACGGGGAAGCCGTTCGTCGGCGCTGAGCAGCTATGCGTAGTGAGTTGGCGACTTAGCGAGTTAGCGATCGCAGACTATATTGGAGCTGTGGGCCGGTTTCATCCCTCGCCAGGAACGCGAGGGATGAGCACCCACCATCATAGGAATGCTCCCGCGTCGTATCGTTTTCCCGGATCGAAAAAGCGGGATCTGGGGCGCCCAGATTGAGTTGTTCGCGCCGCGGCACGCGTCCGCAACCTGGCGCGAAGACGCGCTCATCGCGATAAAGCCGCGATGCACGGGGCACACCTTCCTCGACCTCACTCCCGATGTTCTGAATTCCATGAGTGCGGCGCCGGCCGGACACGTCACACGCACCTTTGCCGGCCGTCACATGCTGCTCAACTTCCAGCGCCGACAATGCTTTGAAGAATTATGAGCGCGCCTTAAGGTCGCACCCGAAGGATAGCGACAGCGCGCAGATACCGCGACGATTGAGGCGTTGTTTCCCCGGGGCTAGACACTGGCTTGGAAATCCCCGAGCAGATCACTTGCTAAAAACGTAGCTGGCACAGTGTGCCATAGGAGACCGCTATGCGACCACATGTAATCATCTTCTCGATCTTGACCATCTGTGCAAACCTCGCAGTTTCCTTCCCTCAAGAGATAACTTTACCGGTCGCCGTCGCCAAACACCAGGCAGCCCTTCCGGAAACTGTCCTGTATTCGATCCTCCTGCATCAGGTCGCCGCCTTTAAGGACAAGGCAGATCAACTCGATAGGGAGGGAGGAGACGGATCGCCGTACAGACATCACATCGCAACGAAACTAGGCTTAAATCCCCAGGAAATGCTCTGTCCGGACTCAGTGGCGCTCCAGTATCGTACAGATGCTGAGCAAACAGAAGAGCAGATTGCCGAGTCTGTAAAATCGTTCCAAGCCTACCACGCCACGCTGCCTTCCGGGGTGAGGCCACCCCTCCCTCCCGAAGCAAAATTCCTTCTCGAGAAGCGAGCCCAGATTGTGTTGCAGGCGCGCGACCGCTTTCATAATATGGTCGGCGATGCCGAGTTTGGTCGAATTGATGCGCTCGTCAAATCTCGATTTCAGAGAAACATCCAATTCACGCCCGAAACTAGGCCACTGACCACGCCGACTCCTCAAGCGAGCGGCTCGGGAGGAAACAATGTAGGCTAGGCTGGTTCTCTGCATCTTCACCACGATCTGTCTCATAGGCGGGCCCGCCTCCGCCCAGGAGTTCGACGACGAGGGAGAGTCCGGTGCATACGGCTAGACCACGATCGACTACAATCCCACGACCTACGAAGTGACCGCTTACTCCGAAACCGACCTTTACGGAAACGCCACGTACTATTATCTGGCGAAAGTTGAACTGCAAAGTAACGGGTTAGAATATACTGCGGAATCGCCTAACCCGAGCACCACCTGGGCGAACGCGTATATTTATTATCAGGGCGCCGCAGGTAACACCTACACCGCAACGGGCGTTCATACGGCTGTTGTCGCTGCAAAGTGGATCGACCAAAGCGACGACGATTTTTACGGGCTGATAAATTGGGAGTATTACGATATCGTCGACCCCTGGCAGTTCCCATTTACCGCCTTCAGCCCCGATACGATCGATTATGCTCCAATTCCGCTGGGGTCAACTTACGACACAGCGGAGACGACGATCCCCGCAACGTGCGGGGACCAACGAGATACCATTGTCCAGGAATACGTCGCATATGGCACACCCTATTATCCCGGCTGCTCGGAATTCACGCAGACGCTGGTCGATCAGTACTTCTCGTTTGGCCAGGTGAACTCGGGGAACTATTCTTGGGCAATTTTGCGCAGCTATTTTATGAGCAACATGGATAGTTTGGAAGCCCTCGCACCATTCACCGTAAACAGCGCATACAGGAACCCGCAAAGGAATACCAAGTGGCCACAGCGAATGGGGGTAGGTATATCCCACCTAGTAGGCACCAATACGGAGATGCTGTGGACATTGCCACAAACTCAACGACCTGGCCGACGTATCCTACGTATGGAAAACAGCTGGGGCCTGTGTGGAACCTCTAATTGTGCAGGGCGGGTCGACTGCGCATTGTCATTTGGACTGGAGGACCCTAGCGACCGTTGGACCGAGGTACCTAAACTGCCCCCCGACATGGTGAGAACAGTACAACGGCGGCGAACATGAAACCATTTTGGAGCGTGTGTTTCAGCGCAATAGGCTTGGCGATGAGCATGAATTGTCAGGCCCGGTCTGTGCCTGTCGCGCGCCAGGTTTTAAGGGATCTTAAGTCTGGCCGGTGGCAGGTCCGCCGGGATGCATTCGAGCGTCTGCAGGCAGTAAAGGACGGTATAGACCGACCAGGGGTTCAGAGGTTGCTCATTCAACTGAGGCAACGGGAGGACCAGGAGTCCGAGAAAGCCGACCCCGACCTCTACGAGGACGACAACTATCTGGCCTATGACGAAGAGTTGACGCCGCTCGTACAGAAGATCGCGGTCGGCACTAACAATTCACGAGCTTGGAGGGCGCTGGTGTATATGCGCTACAACGGGGACTCGGAATACGGAAGGTGGATCGCATCTCACCGGCAGTGCCTGCCATTTTTGCTTGAGCAGGTCCGCGGCCGGTCCCCGGTGCGGCGCATGTATGCCGTTTACGTGATCGCGTCAATGCTCGCTGAGTCGAAATCCAGAAAACCATTTACAAAAGCACGGTACAAATCTTTGAAAGCAATAATCCGCAGGTTGGCAGGAAGCGACAACGACGTTGCCGTCAGGTTCTCCGCCGTCCAAGGGCTGGGCCTAGTCGACGATCCCGAAGACACAGAATTCGTCTTCCAGATTTCTGAAGGATTCAGCGATCCGCATTTGAAGGCGCTTGCTCTTGACATTGCGCAGAAAATGCCTAAGGCCAAGCAAAGAACAGACCGGCGGCATGGGAAGCCAGCCCGGGCGGCCAGCGGAGGCGGCGGACAGCCTGCCTAGCCCTCCCCTGTACCCGGCAGGTGGCCCACTCATCCATGCTGCCCCTCGTCGTTCGCAAAGATGGGGCACAGCTTCATGGGGCTCAGTCCCGATGGTCTGGAATCCATTAGTGGGCCATCTGCCCAACAGGTTTGGCGACGGCTCTTTCCTTCCTTAAATCCGGACCCCAGCCGGGCCGAAAATTCACTTGACAAGCGCGGATTTAGGGAGCCTGATATTGGCACGGTTCCCAAACTGTCTGTGGTGAAAGTCAGAATTTCGGAAAAAACGTCCCTCGGGGGCTAAATCCCCATCTGTTCCAGACGTTTTACGGCACGACTAGAGTCGTGCCCTGTCAAAGCCGGGCTTTCACCCCAGGCTGCTGATCCAACAACTTCCAGGTCTGCTTGGGCCCACGGTAAATCATCGGGGATGTTCCCTGAGAAGATAACCCCGAACCCTCAAAGGCATGCACCGACATTCAGGGCCGCAGGCTCATTACGCCGAGCCGGTGGTTGCAGCTTTCCGCGCTAAAAGAACCCGGGCCCGGCAAAAAACAGGGTGAAAGGAGAACTCGAATGCCAGTAATTCCGACCCCCCATCCGGTACCGATTCCGATACCGATTCCAATTCCGGCGCCCATCCCGGCGCCCACGCAGACCCAGCTCCAGGCCGGACTCGGCGGAGCCATCGGGAGCGCGTTCAACGCAGCTCTCAGCCAATTAATATTCGTCGAATACAGCGGGAAACTTTCGTCTCTCACCGTTCCCCCCGCATCCACAACTTACAAGGTGTTGGGAACTGGCTACACCAACCCCGAAGACGTGAAGCTGAGCGTGGATGGAACTCACGCCTATGTAACGGAACGGAGCGGTGACTTGGTGAAAGTGGCGCTGAGCAGCGCCAATCGCAGCGCCGCTACTGTAGTAGCCACGGGAATGAATGCGCCTCAGCAGATGTTTCTCGACGAGTTGCATAACGCCGCATACGTGGTGGAATACGCTTCGCCAGGACGGCTGCTGAAGGTCAATCTGACCAGCGGCGCCTTGACGGTGATCACTTCCGCGCTCAGTTACCCGATCGGCGTGGTGCTGAGTTCGGATCTGCAGTATGCCTATGTCAGCGATCAGGCGGGACACATCAACGAAGTGCAGATCAGCAGCGGCACGGTCATCGCCATTGCCTCGGGATTGACCAATCCCTTCTTCCTCACCTGGGCGGATGCGGCGCAGGATTCTCTCTATGTTCCGCAGCGCGATCCTTCCAACTCCATTGTTACGGTGAGCGTGACCAGCGGGAAGGTGAACACGGTGGTGAGCGGAGTGCCCTTCCGGCCCTCGAGCGTGACCGTACCGTACTCCGGACAGCTTCTGGTCTGCTGCGACAGCGTAATTGAAGAAGTCATGTTTGGCGGTATCACGAGCACCGCGCCGCTGCTGATGGGCATCGGGCAGATCCCTGCCAATTACATCAACACATCGACGGGACTGGCCACCACTCCCTCGGGCTCGCCGTATCAGGTGACTGATGCGCCGTTCGGCGGAACGCTGCCCATCATGGTCAATTATCAGACGGCAGACGGTGCCAATGCTCGTTATTACCAGGTGCTTGTGGATGGCGCGATTCAAACCGGGAGCTGGACCGTTTATCAGTGGAACGGCACCACCAACCAGCTGATCACAGTGCCATCGGCGACGATCGGCTCTTCGACTGGTTGCTATCCCGTTCACCCGGTAGCGGATTTGTTTAACTATCAGCCACCGGCGCTGGGATATGAGCTGAACAGCGTTGCGCTCACCAATGGGTTGCATACCATTGAGCTGCAATTCCTGGATGCGGCGGGTAACAAGCTCACCCCAAACCTGGTGAGCCAGACGCTGCTGATCGAGGTGAACAATCAGCCATGCGTCGCCGTGCTCGATGCGCCGGTGCTGAATACATCGCCGACTACAACAGGCGCCGACAGTTGCGGAGTGCTGCACTATGGCAAGAACACAGCCACCACGGTGTCGCTGGCGTTTACGGCGAGCCAGCCGGCGAATTATGCAACATTTTCGCTGGCGCTGGTGCGGGGCGTAACCGGGCTGGGATCGCCGCCACTGCCGGCGGCTCTGCCTAGCGGACCGGTAACTGCTGCTCCGGGTGACTCGCCGGTTTCGCCGGCGCCGACCGTGGGCGACCTGCTGGGATCGTGCCCTACAGCCGGGTTTGCGGCAGACTTGTATGTGGCCGCTACCATGACCAACGGCAATGGACGACAAAGCCAATACGACGCCCAATATCTGATGGGTTTTGTCTTGACAGCGTGAGCAGAAACGGATGATTACCCTGCTGACAGAGCGAACAACCCACCTTGGGGCGCAGCAAGATCGCGCCTCAGGTGGGTATCGGCGAAGCAAATTTGTGAGCTCGGCGGCCAGCAACTCGCCTGTGCGAAGACGGCGGCGCTAGTCGTATAAGGCAGAGGAGATTTTTCTCCTTCTGCAAAACACGGCCGGATTGAGCGCAGGGGCGATGCAATTCCCATGTCGCGCCGGTTCGCCGCCGCACGCACGGCTAGGTAATGACCACGCCCCAGTCGGTCCGCGGTTCCATCCGAATCACTTTCAGGATTTTGAGCTCGCCCACCGGTTTGCTGCCAGCGGTCCTGAAATCGATGCCGCCTGTTCCATCCGCGTTTAACTTGCCCTGGTTGCGAATCTTCTTCAGGAACTCCAGCATCTGGACATAGGCGTTCTGGCCGGCAATGCCGCCGCCGAGGAGCCGGCAAAGCTCTCCGTAGGAATGCAGCAAGTCGTAGCCGGCAACAATGCCGAGATGCCCGTCGTTGGAATCGTCTCCATAATGGATGCGGTCAATGCGGACCCGGGCCAGGAAGTCCCCCCAGGGAATCGTGTCCATCGCGCGCTCGGGGAACGATGCATTATGTTGGTCGGTCTGATATTTCTGGGTGTTCCATACATTACCGCGCACGCGAAAAAGATAGACATTCATTCGTACCAGCGGCAGTAAACGAATCACTGATTTTACGGCCTTGGGCGCCGGTGCATTAACCGGCTGATTGCCGGGATTGTAGCCGGGCTTTGCGTCGGTAGCTCGCCAGCCTGGGTTGAAATGCTGTCTGGTAATGGTATCGCCCAAAGCGGCCCGAAGCTTTGCCACGCTGGACTCGATACCGGTGGCCTCTACGGTAGCCGTGCCGAATGCGTCAGGCGCATCGCTGCGCAGGTCGGAGAGCAGAGGAAACTTGCTCGCCGTGTCGAAATCGTAAGCAATGCTGACGGTGGTGTAGAGGCAATTGTCGCCGTTGCCCTTGCGGTAATACACTTTGTTGCGCAGGTCGGGGATGCTGAACGGGTGCCATGAAGCCGACATGTTCATGTCTCTCCGCAGCGAGATGACCTTGGCCTTGGGGGTGCAGCCATTGTGCAACTTCACCTGGCTGGGCTGGCGCAGTTCGCCGCGGAATCCCAGCTTCAGGTGCGGATACTCCTTGATTGAGGGAATCAACGTGTCATCGACGCCCTTGTAGGTGTCGGGGTATTCAACAAACCCGGCTTTGAGCATGGCTTCAAGCAGCTCCAGCCAGGCCACCTGGTCCTTCGAAGGGCTGAGGGAATCAAAGTTCGGCTTTATCGTGCCGGTATCCTTGTAGGCGGTCTTATAGAACTTCTTCTTATCCTGGGGCGTGCATTCCTGGTAGAAATGATTTGCCCACCACTCGTAGCAGAATTTCTTCGGCACGTTTACATAAAGCGGAGCCGACTCGCGGAAATGAGCATCGTAGGGATCCGCGTTTGCGGAGGTCCCGCGTGCAATCTTGGAGCAGTTTGGCCGGTGCTGAATGCCTCGAATCGGCACCCTGACTCCTCCGCATTCCGGGCATGTCGATGGGCTCGCGCCGAAACTGGGCGGTGAACCGATGGGCGGTGGGCCGATGGGCGGCGGGCCTTGGTGGGCCATGATGGTAACCTCCTTTTGGCCTGAAATGGCGGATAAGGACCTTGCGCGATAAAGGCACGCGGTGCGGAGAACACTCGACGGGACGCGCGCAAAGGAATCGATCTGACGGGGAAGCACGCTTCCCGCCGTTTACAAGCGGCAGGATATCAGGCAACATTCTTGCACTGGAGGCGCGGTGCGTCAACAAGGCAGAAGCTGGAGATTATCGGCAACACGGTGAATGGAGTTGAAAAAGGGCGAACACCGCAGCCTGCACTCCATGGGACTGATTTATGATGTTGGCTAACTTTCATTAGCCCTGTTTATGACGGGGGAGGCGAACGCGTGCCCAAGGCGAAGATTAAAAGGCTTTACCTGATTCCGATCTTGTCGAAAGCGCTGGATGTGCTTGAGCTGCTGGAGCAGAATAATTCTCCGGCCAGCCTGGAAGACGTGTACCAGAAGACGCATATTTCGAAGACCAGCGTGTACCGGATATTGAAGACGCTGGTGCATCGCGGATACGTGGCCCAGGCGCAGAACGGGCAATACCGGCTGGTGTCGCGGCCGCGGCGTCTACGTTTCGGCTTTGCGGCGTCGAGCGCGGAGATGCCATTCGCCATTGCGGTGACGCAGAGCATCACGGCGGCGGCGGCGGCTTCAGGGGTGGAGATTCTGGTTCTCGACAATCGTTACGATCCGGACGTGGCGGTGCAGAACGCCGAGGAGTTTGTGGCCAAGCGCGTGGACCTGGTGCTGGAGTTTCAGGTGGAAGAAGCGGTGGCGCCGCGTGTGGCGCACATCTTCAAGCAGGCGGATATTCCCCTGGTGGCGATTGACGTGCCGCACCCCAATGCGACCTATTTCGGGGTGGATAATTTCGAGGTGGGATTCGAGGCCGGCGCGGTGCTGGCGCAACACGCGCTGCGCAAATGGAAGGGCACCGCCGACCGGGTGCTGGGGGTGGGATTTTCCGAAGCCGGAAGCTATGTACAGAGCCGTATCGCCGGGGCCTTCGATGCCATCCGGCAGCGCCTGCCGGAGATTCCAGGAGACCGGTATTTACAGATTGAAGGACGCGGTATGCGGGCGCCGAGCCAGCGGGCGATTGCAGAGTTTTTGCGCGTCGAGGCCAAAAAACAGCGGGTACTGGTGGCGGCGGCGACCGACTCCAGTGCGCTGGGCGTGCTGGACGCGGTGCGCGCGGCCGGGCGGGAGCAGGACTTCGCCATCGTGGGGCAGGACTGCATTCCCGAAGTGCTTGACGAGATGCGCAAAGAGTCCAGCGCGGTGATCGGGTCAATTTCGCACGAGGTGGAAAGTTACGGCCCGCGGCTGATTCAACTGGGAATTTCGCTGCTGCGGGGCTATGCCGTGCCCCCGTATAACTATGTGCGGCACAAAGTGGTGACGGCGGAAACGCTGGGTGCGGAGGAGAAAGCGGGATAGCAGATTCGCTTCCGCGGTGTCGCTTGGGGAGGGCGGGCGCGGATCATCCCGGAAGGCAGGATCGGGATCGGTCCGCTGCTGATAGAAGTGGCTCGTGCAGTTGAGGAATGTGGTACGCGTGGCCGGAGACGCGTAAACTGCCGCGGCGAACGGCGTATCATTTTCATAGAGGTTTTCTCTACTTCCTCTCACACCGTGGTGACTATGAATTTAGCTTCTCCCGCCGCTGCAGGACTTGAATTGGTTGAAGATCGCTGGGACCCAGGCGTAGCTGCGGCCCTGGACGAGGCCGAGTTGCTGCGCTACCGTTCGAATCTTCTCGGATCGGATCTGCGCCTTACCAACTTTGCCGGGGGCAATACCAGTTCGAAGATTTCCGATGTAGATCCGCTAACCGGCGCGCCGGTCGAAGTCCTGTGGGTGAAAGGCTCCGGGGGCGACCTGGGAAGCATCAAGCGAACCGGATTTGCCACGCTGTATCTCAACAAGCTGCTGGCGCTGGAGCGGATTTACGGCGGCGTGGACACCGAGGACCAGATGGCGGAGATGTATCCGATGTGCTCATTCCGGGGAAACCCGGTGGCGGCATCGATCGATACTCCCCTGCATGGGTTCTTGCCCTTCGCTCATGTGGATCATCTGCACCCGGATTGGGCGATTGCCGTGGCCGCGGCGGCCAACGGCAAAGAGAAGATGGAAGAGTTCAATCGCGAGTTCGGGCACTCGCTGGTGTGGCTGCCGTGGCAGCGGCCGGGCTTTGAGCTGGCCATGATGATGAAGCGTGCGGTTGAGGAGCATCCAGGCTGCGATGGCATTCTGCTGGGCGGTCACGGATTGTTTACCTGGGGCCCGACCCAGCGCGAGTGCTATCTGAACACCATCACCGCGATCGACCATTTTGGGCAATTCATTCAGCGTCACGCGGCCGCCAAGGGGACAGCGCGGTTTGGCGGCCAGGCGGTGCCGGCGCGCCCGGACCGCAGGGACATGGCGGCAGCGATTGCGCCGTTTCTGCGCGGACGCATCAGCGCGCAGCGGAGATGGATTTCCAGTTTCAGCGACGCGCCGGACGTGCTGCAGTTTGTCAACTCGGCGCATGCGCGGGAGCTGGCTTTTCTGGGCACGAGTTGTCCGGATCACTTCATCCGCACCAAGATCCGGCCATTGTTTGTGCACTGGGCGCCCAACGAGGGACTGCCGGAGCTGAAGCGCAACATCGATTATGCGCTGGCAGAGTATCGCAACCAGTACCGCGCCTACTACCGGACCTTTGCCACGCCGCAGTCTCCGGCGCTGCGCGATGCCAGCCCTGCGGTGGTGCTGATCCCCGGCCTGGGCATGTTCAGCTATGGGAAAAACAAGACCGAAGCGCGAATCACCGGTGAGTTTTATACCAATGCGATTCACGTGATGGAAGGCGCGAGCTTGCTGGGCTCGGGAGCCGTTTCAGGGCGTGTGCCGCAGTGCGGGCCGGGGATGGATCCGGCGTGCTTCAAGGTCTTCACAAACTACGTCGCGCTGCCCGCTGCCGAGGCATTTCGCATTGAGTATTGGCTGCTGGAAGACGCCAAGCTGAAACGGCAGCCTGCGGAGAAGGAATTGAGCCGGCGCGTGGCGCTGGTGATCGGCGGGGCGAGCGGCATAGGGCGCGAAGTGGCGCGCATGGCCGCGGTACGCGGCGCGCACGTGATGGTGGCCGACCTGGATGGCGCGGGCGCGGCACAGGTGGCGGCCGATCTGAAGTCCCTGACGCTGCCGGAACTCGTGGAAGCGACGCGCGTGGACGTTCGCAAGCGTGGGGACATCCGTGAGGCGATGAAGGCCACGGTGGCGGCCTTCGGCGGTATCGACATCCTGGTGAATACTGCGGCGATTTATCCCCTGCTTTCGGAATCGACGATTCCCGACGAGGGATGGGCGGCAACGCTGAACGTAAACGTAACTGCGAATTTCGTGCTGGCCGACGAGATCGCGGGAATCTTCCGCGACCAGGCGTTGCATGGGACGATTGTGTTCACCAGTTCGGCGAATGGAGTGATGGCGCGGCAGGGCAGCGAAGCCTATGACGTGAGCAAGGCGGCGCTGTCGCACCTGATCCGCGAGCTGGCCGTGGCCCATGCGCCCAATGTGCGCGTGAACGGCATCAGCCCGGCGACGGTGGTGAAGGGATCGGCACTGTTCCGGCGCGATGTGATTCGCGCCACCCTGATCAAGTACAAGATTCCGTTTCAGGAGTCGTTCAGCGACGAGGAACTGCGCAGCCGCCTGGCGGCTTACTACGCGGAGCACGCGCTGACGCGCAAGACCATCGAGCCGGCCGATTGCGCAGAGGCGATTTTGTTCCTGGCCAGCCCGCGCTCCCGCTGCACCACGGGACATCTGATTCCGGTGGATGGCGGACTGGCGGATGCGTTTTTGCGTTGAAGGAGTTTTCTTATCCGGAATTTGCGGCATCCAACCCCGGTTTCAGAATCGAGACCGTGGGCACCCAGCCGCACTAAGAATCGGTTGAAAAACTCGTGGAAGAGCGGCGCTTTGAAAGGGCACGGCTCTACTGGCTTGTTGAAAAACTCAATGAAAGTGGCTTTGTAACCAAGTCACGGCTTCAGCCGCGCCGCAAGGCTTGCAAAAAGGGTGGGCTTCAGCCGCGGACAGATTTTTTGGCTGGATGAAGTGCGCCAGAAAAAGTTGCTTTTCCACGGATTCTAAAAAAACCTGGATGGGGAGGAAGCATGTTCCCTCGACGCCTTGCTTGCATTGCTCTCAGCGTTCTGGCGGTCGCAGCGCAGGCGCAGCCAATCGCCCCGAAGCCTGATTCGCCTGCCTTCGAAGTTGCGACCATCAAGCCGACCGAACTTCACGCCAAGCAGTCGCGGTATTTGACCATGCAAAGCGCCAACCGCTTTGTGGCGAAGGACTACACGCTGAAGCTGCTCATTGCCGCGGCCTATGACCTGAATCCCAAAGCCATTCTGGGCGGACCCGCATGGGCCGGCAACGATCACTTCGACATCCTCGCCCTCACGCCGGGGCAGAGCCGCCCCAGCCGCGACCAGCAGATGGCCATGCTGAGAACGCTGCTGGCGAGGAGATTTCAGCTCAGGTTTCATCGCCAGCAGAAAGAAATGTCAGTTTATGAATTGTCGACCGACAAAGGCGGCGCCAGGCTGAAGGCCAGCACCTCGGCTCCGGGCGATCCAGCGAAGCTGATCTCCGTGGTGTATCCGGAGCACATTTTGTTGCCCGCGCGCAACGCCACCATGGATGAGTTCGCTTCGATTCTGCAAAGAGCGATTCTTGACCGGCCGGTGCTCAACAGGACAGGTCTGCAGGGCCGATATGACTTCGATCTGCAGTGGGCGCCGGATGAATCGCAGTTCGGCGGAGAAATACCGGCAGCCCCTGCGAATGCTCCAGATCCGCCGTTTTTTACCGCCATTCGCGAACAACTGGGACTCAGGATCGAGCACGCGCGAGGCCCAGTGGAGGCGCTGATCATTGACCGCGCAGAGCCGCCCACTCCAAACTAGAATATGTTTTAGAGTCGATAGTCCGGAGATTTTTCCGCCATCATGCAAGAGCCTGCCCGTGTTGCCATTGATTTAGGCGCTGAGAGTTGCCGCGTGTCGCTGTTGCGCTGGAAGAGCGGCAAAGCATCGATTGAAGTTGTTCATCGCATTCCCAACGGGCCCGTGCATCGCGGCCAATCGCTGCATTGGCCGCTGCAGTCGATCCTGGCCGGGCTGGAAGAGGGTCTGCGCAAGGCAGCGGCAGCGGCATTGGAGGGCATTGCGTCGGTGGCCGTGGATAGCTGGGGCGTGGATTATGTGCGGCTGGCGCCCGATGGCAAGCCGCTGCGCGATCCCTTCTGCTATCGTGACGAACGCACGGTGGCGTCCAAGGAAGCCGCGGACAAGATCATTCCGCCGTTTGAGCTCTTCCAGATTACGGGCGCGTATCCGCTGCGGCTGAACACCGTGTACCAGTTGCTGGCCGATCCGGCGGCGGGGATTGACGCGCGCGCACCGTGGATCACATTTCCCGATTACATTCTTTACTGGCTGGGTGGCTCGCGCACCTCGGAGTACACGCACGCCTCGCATACCGGGCTGGTGGATTTAAGAACGGGCGACTGGTCGGCGGAGGTCTTCCGGCAGCTTGAATTGCCTATAGAAGCGGCGCCGGCGATTGTGCATGCAGGCGACACGGTGGGCAAGCTTACCGGCCCGCTGGCGGGGCTGGATGCCTACAAAAACACGCAACTGATTGTGCCCGCCTGCCATGACACGGCATCGGCGATTGCCGGGATTTCCAGCGATCTGAGTTCGGCGGCTTACATCAGCTCGGGCACATGGTCGCTGGTGGGGACGATCATTCCGCAGCCAGTGACCACGCATCACGCATTCGAGGCAGGCTATACAAACCTGGGCGCGGCGACCGGCGGCCTGCTCTTTCATTCGCTGATCAACAGCATGTGGGTGCTGAAGCAGTGCATGGACGCGTGGGCTGAGCAGGGAAGACCGTGGGGAATCGAGAAGCTGGTGGAGGAGGCGACGGCATGCTGCGTGACTACCGGCGTGCTGGACATGGATGCCGAATCGCTGCTGCTGGACACGGGCATGCCGGAGCGCATCAACAGCGAGCTGGTGCGAGAGGGGTATGAGCCGATTCCCGATGTGCCGGGGAATGAGCCGGTGTTTGCTCGGACGATCTTCGAGAGCCTGGCCATTCGCTACGCCTCGGCGCTGGCGAATCTCGAGAAGATGTCGGGGCGGCGGCTCAAGGGCATCCACATGATCGGCGGGGCCACGCGCAACAAGCTGCTGGTGAAGCTGACGGAGCAACGTACAGAGCTGCCGGTGGAAATCGGTCAGACGGAAGGATCGACGGTGGGGAGCCTTGCGGTGCAACTGGCGGCTGCCGACGCGCAGGGCGGGCGGATCACGACGGACGCGGTGCGTGGGTGGGCGAAGCGGTTGTGCGAATCCACGAGCGAAGCGAGTCAGCAGGTCAGCCGGTCAGCGAGTTAGCGGTCCGTGACTTGATGAAATGCTCTGTTAGAATCACGCTTGAAAATGAGAGATTTTAGAGGCCGATCGAAGTGTATCTTGCATTGCAGAAGAGGCTCGCGGGGCGCATTCGCACCGTGCTCCGGGAAAAATACGCAGTCGAAATCGAGAATATTCCGCTTGAGATTCCGCCGGAGCTGAAGTTCGGCGAGATGGCTACGCCCATCGCGTTTGAACTGGCGCGGAAGCTGCGCAAGGCTCCCAAGATCATCGCGCAGGAGATTGTGGCGGCGCTGGACACTGTGGAGGGATTCGCGGGATTCGAGACCGCCGGGGCAGGGTACATCAATGCGCGACTGGATCGCGCGGTGGCGGTAAGGATCATTGCGAGCGACACGGCCGGCGTTGGCGGATCGCAAGCCGGGCTGCATGCATTGGTGGAGCATACCAGTATCAATCCCAACAAGGCGGCGCACATCGGGCATTTGCGCAATGCCATTCTCGGCGACACCTTTGTACGGCTGCTGAGGGCGGCGGGCGGGAAGGTGGATGTGCAGAATTACATCGACAACACCGGCGTGCAGGTGGCCGACGTGGTGGTGGGATTCCTGAGCCTGGAAGGAAAATCGGCAGCGGATGTGCGGGCGCTGCTTGAAGATTTGGCGCGCAAGGGCGAGCGGATCGATTTTTATTGCTGGGATCTCTATGCGCGTACTTCACAGTGGTATGGCGAGGGGACCGCGGAAGAACAGGCTGCGCGGAAGAAGCTGCGGCTGGACACGCTGCACGCGATTGAGCATGGCGGCAACGAAACGGCCGAGATCGCGGAGCTGATTTCGACGGCGGTGCTGCGCAGGCATCTGGAGACTATGCTGCGGCTGGGCATCGAATATGACTTCTTGCCCCGCGAGAGCGAGATTCTGCACCTGAAGTTTTGGGAAGCGGCATTCGAGCAACTGAAAAAGTCGGGCGTGCTTTATTTCGAAACTGAAGGTAAGAACAAGGGTTGCTGGGTGATGGCGCGGCCCGGCGCGGCGGCTGCCGAAGGCGAAACGGACGAAGATGCAAAAGTGATTGTTCGCTCGAACGGCACAGTGACTTATGTGGGTAAAGATATTGCTTATCACCTATGGAAGTTCGGACTGCTGGGGCGTGATTTTGGTTATAGACCATTCTTTGATTACTCCGATCGCGAGTGCTGGATTTCAGCAGAGCAGGGAATTGAGCCGCATCCGCACTTTGGCGCAGCGCAGGCGATTTATAACGTGATTGACTCGCGCCAGGCGGATCCTCAGGCCAATGTTATCCAGGCGTTGCGCGGAATGGGACACACGGCGGAGGCCGATCACTACACCCATTTCAGCTATGAGATGGTGGCGCTGACCCCGCGCTGCGCCGTGGAGCTTGGTTATGACGTTTCCGACGAAGACCTCGGGCGGAGTTATATCGAAGTGAGCGGCCGCAAGGGCTTTGGCGTAAAAGCCGATGACCTGATGGACAGGTTGATTGGGGCAACGCGCGCCG
>JASHOY010000401.1 GCA_030038435.1 Acidobacteriaceae bacterium
CCATCCTGGCGGTCACGTTCACCAACAAGGCGGCCGCGGAGATGGCCGAGCGCGTGGAGCGTCTGCTGAGTCACGCATCCTTGGCGAAGCCGCTGATTTCAACCTTTCACTCGCTGTGCGTGCGCATTCTGCGCCGCGACATTGAGGAGCTGAAGGTGGGCGGCCAGGGATTGACGCGCAGTTTTGCGATTTTTGACGAGAACGACCAGCAGGGGATTGTGAAGCAGGTGATGCGGCGGATGGGGCTGGATACCAAGCAATTGACGCCGCGCACCGTGCTGGGGCGGATTTCGTGGGCCAAGAATCACATGGTCGATCCGCAGGAATACTACCTGGGCTCGAAAGACCCGAACAGCGAGCGCGTAGCGCACATCTACAAGAGCTACCAGGCAGAGCTTTTCAAGAACAATGCGCTGGATTTCGACGATCTGCTGCTGGAGGCGGCGCGGCTGCTGAAGGTTTCGGCTGCTGTGCGGGAGCGCTACCAGCGCCTCTACCGGTATTTGCTGGTGGATGAGTACCAGGACACCAATCGGCCGCAGTATGAGTTGATGAAGCTGCTGGCCGGCGAGCATAAAAACGTATGCGCCGTTGGCGATGAGGATCAGAGCATTTACTCATGGCGCGGGGCCGACATCCGCAACATCCTTGAATTCGAGCAGGATTTTCCCAATGCCAAGATTGTCCGGCTGGAACAGAATTACCGTTCTACGCAGGTGATTCTGGAGGCGGCGGGCGCGGTGGTGCAGAACAACATCAAGCGCAAGGGAAAGCGGCTGTGGACGGACCGGCAGGGCGGATCGCTGGTCGGCTACTACGAGGCGCCGGACGGGGAGAACGAAGCGCTGTTCATCGCCGACAAGATTCGGAAGTTTCTCGACACGCCAGCTTCACCCGAGGGGCAGGATCGCGGAGTGGAACAGCATTGCGCGGTTTTGTACCGGACCAATTCTCAGTCGCGGCTGGTGGAAGAGGCGCTGCGGCGCTACAACATTTCCTACACCATGGTGGGCGGCTTCAGCTTTTATGAACGCGCGGAGATCAAGGATTTGCTGGCATATCTGCGGCTAGTGCGGAATCCGCACGACTCGATGGCGCTGCAGCGGGTGATCAACACGCCGGCGCGCGGCATTGGAAAGACGACGCTGGAGACACTGGAAAGGCTGGCGCTGGAGACCGGGGTATCGACGTGGGACGGGATTGGCGCGGCGATCACGAATCGGCTGGTGCCGGCGCGCGCCACCCAGGCGCTGGAGAGCTTTCGGCAATTGATCTTGGATGCGCAGGCGATGATGGATCCCGACTTTGCCGGGAAGCTCGCCGCGGATGTGGCGGAAGACGAAGCGGACGAAGCGGACACGGATTTTGCATTCGGAGCTGATGCGCCGGGCAGTGAGACAATGCGGGAAAGTGTCGAGACTACGCAGGGAGCGCCTAGTTTTGGTGGCAACGAGAACCAGATTCCCCTGCTCGATGCCAGCCACTTCTCGCCTTTTGCAGCCGAACTGAAGCGCCCATTCCTGAAAATGCCGAAGAAGACAAGCGAAGCAGCCGAACGCTTGGCAGATGGAAAAATCCCGCCACCGAACCCGAATATTGAATCGGATCCCGAGGAGCTTGCGCAAAAGAAAATCGCCGCGGCAAAAGAGGCGGGCAGCGCCTTTCGTGCCCCCGGCGATGCAGCCACGCTGCCCGAGTTGATCCGCTTCCTTATCGATCGCACGGGATACATCAAGGCTCTGGAGACCGAGGGATCGCCGGAGGCCTTCAGCCGCATCGAGAACATGAAGGAACTGGCCAACGCCGCGCATGACGCCGAAGAGCGCGGGGAAACGCTGGCGGAGTTTCTGGATCATGCGGCGCTGGCTTCAGACACGGACCAATTCGACCCCAATGCGCGGGTGACGCTGATGACGCTGCACGCGGCCAAAGGACTGGAGTTTCCCCTGGTATTTCTGTCGGGACTCGAGGAGGGGTTGTTTCCGCATTCGCGCACCCTGAACAGCCCGGATGAACTGGAGGAAGAACGGCGGCTCTGCTACGTGGGCATGACACGCGCGATGGATACGCTCATCCTCACACGCGCGCACTATCGGCGGCGATATGGGAACGATGCGCCGGAAATGAGCATTCCATCGCGTTTTCTTGAAGAAGTGCCGGACGGGCTGATCGAGAACCTGGGTGGGCGCAGTCCCGCGTGGTCGACGCCGGCTTACGGTGGATTCGGCGGGCGACGGCGGGGACAGGAGCGCGAGTTTGGCGATCGGCATTTCAACTACGAGGATGAGAGCCAGGAGTCATCGCATTTTAGCGGTGGAAACAGCAGCGCCGCGCGAAGCAGTGGCGGAGCCTCAGGCCGCGTCCCCGGCAAGGAGGATTCGATTGACAACATTGCCCGCTTCTTTGGCGGAAAAGCCGGGATCAGCAGGCCGGGTGCGCTGGCGCGGCAGGCGATGCAGGTGGATGTGCCGGAGGGTGCTTCAGGATTGCAGGAAGGCCAGCGGGTGCGGCACAGCAAGTATGGCGAAGGCAAGGTCGTGATGCGCGAAGGCAAAGGCGAAGACGCGAAACTGACGGTGCTGTTTACGCGGCACGGTTTGAAGAAGCTGATGGAGAAGTTCGCGAACCTGGAAAGAATTGAATAGGCCGCATCGCCCGCATTTAAGCGCCTCCGTATAGACGGTGTGTGGGCAGTTGCGTCAATTCGCAAATTGGGAGTGGAGGATTGAAGCGTAGAGGGATAGCAGGTCTGCTCGGCGCCGGTTTTTTGGCTTGCGCGGTTTTGCCGGGCGTGACCGCGGCGTTTGCGGCGCCTCCGGCGGCAATGCGAAGCGTCAATCGGCTGTACGTTTTTGGCGACAGCTATTCGGATATTGGGGAAGGGTATCGCGACGGCAACGGGCCCACGTCAGTGGCCTACCTGGCGCGACGTCTGGGCTTTCAACTCATGCCGGCCAACGATGCTTCGGCGCAGGGCAAGAGCCTGGACTTTGCCATCAGCGGCGCACAAACCGGCGGTGGCGCAGGGCACAGAATCGGCAAGGCGCTGCTGGGCTATGGCATGCGCAACCAGGTGGACGACTTTGCAGCGCGGGTGCGCGCCGGCAAGATCAGATTTAATCCCGGTACGACGCTGTTCTTCTTCGCCGGCGGACTGAACGACAAGAATCTGCCGACCGAGGAGACGGTGGCCAATCTTGAAGGCGAAATCAAGACCATCTATTCGCTGGGCGGACGGCATTTCATGGTGGCGCTGTTGCCGGTGGCAATTCCGGATTTCCGTGAAGTGGCCACGCGGCTGAATCCGGCAATTGTCAAGATTCCTGCTGAGTTGAATACGAAACTGCCCGGGGCTCGAGTGAACCTGAGCCACTGGGGACCGTTTTATGACGAGGTGATGGACCACGCGGCAAAGTACGGCATCACAGACACGGTGCACGAATGCGCAGGGCGGGCCATCTTCCACCAGAACACCACGCCATGCGCATCCCCGGCAACACACTTCTACTATCACCATGGTCATCCGTCGACCGCGACGCACAGGATCGTGGGCGGTATGCTCTACGCCGAAGTGAGGAAGCTCGAAGAAGAAGGCAGACTGTAGCATCGGCGCCAGACGATGGACCTGCCTGCGTATCGCACTCGGCAGGTTTTTGCCATTGCAGTTTCCCTGATAGCATAAGAGTTGCTGCCGGATTTCCGGAAAACTTGAGCACCAAAACGAAAGAGGGTTTTTCAGTGGCTGATACCACGAAAATTACAGACAAGCTGGAACGCAAGAAGCTGAAGCGCGCGGCGCGC
>JASHOY010000402.1 GCA_030038435.1 Acidobacteriaceae bacterium
CGCCTGAAACCGCGCAGCGCCAACACTGCAGCCGACGTGCTCTCCGTTCTCGAAGTGCGCATCGGTATCGAGACCGAAACAGCGGCGTTGGCCGCCGCACGCCGCTCCGAGCGTAACCTGCACGCCATGGCCGCCGCAATGGATGCGTTTCTCAAAGAAATTCGCGCCGGGCGCAGCGCCGTGGACGCAGATTTCCAATTCCATCTTGAGATCGCCCGCGCCGCTCGAAATCCATACTTTCTGGAAATATTTACTGCGCTCGGCCCTGCGGCCATTCCCCGCTCTCGCTATAAGGTGGACGAGCGCGAGCCGCAGCGGATGGATTACCTCAGACGCATCAACAACGAGCATGAGGATATCTACAGCGCCATTCTGCGCGGCGACAGCGAAGCGGCACGAGCCGCGGCGCGAAATCACCTCAGCAACAGCCGCGAACGAATGCGCCGCGCCGCCGCGGGAAAGGAAATCCACGGAGTCATCAGCCGATGAACCAGCCATTCGAGCCCGCCGGCCGGTCGCCGCGCGTAGCCGCAATGCGCGTAGTGCCGGTGGCCGGTCAGGACAGCATGCTGCTCAACCTCAGCGGCGCGCATGGCCCTTACTTCACCCGCAACCTTGTCATCCTCACTGACCAGCGAGGTCGCATCGGCGTGGGCGAAGTGCCGGGCGGCGAAAAAATCCGCCAGGTGCTTGAAGACGCTCGTCCACTGGTCGAGAACAAGCCTGTCGCGGCGCGCAACGAAATTCTCAGCGAGGTGAGTCGCCATTTCTCGGGCCGCGATTCGGACGGGCGAGGTCTGCAAACTTTCGACTTGCGCATGACCATCCATGCGCTCACGGCCATCGAGTCGGCACTCCTCGATCTGCTCGGTCAATTCCTGGAAATGCCGGTAGCGGCGCTGCTGGGTGAGGGCATGCAGCGAACTATCGTGCCCGTGCTCGGCTATTTGTTCTTTGTCGGCGACAGCCGCAAAACCGGAATGAGCTATCGCCGCGCCGCGGATTCCGCAGACGACTGGCTCCGCCTGCGCGACCAGGAAGCTTTGACTCCCCAGGCAATGGTTCGTCTTGCTGAAGCCGCACATGCCCGCTACGGCTTTAACGACTTCAAGCTGAAAGGCGGAGTGCTAGCCGGCGCGGATGAAATGGAGGCCATCGCGGCTCTTGCCGCGCGGTTCCCGCATGCCCGCATCACCCTCGACCCCAACGGCGCATGGTCGCTCGAAGAAGCAATCGCGCTTTGCAAAGACCGCCGCAATTTGCTGGCCTATGCCGAAGACCCCTGCGGCGCCGAACAGGGTTTTTCCGGACGCGAGATCATGGCCGAGTTTCGCCGCGCCACCAACCTGCCCACCGCAACCAATATGGTCGCCACCGACTGGCGACAACTGCGCCACGCCATCCAACTCAATGCCGTCGATATCCCTCTCGCCGATCCGCACTTCTGGACCATGCAGGGCTCTGTCCGCGTGGCCCAGACCTGCCGCGACATTGGCCTCACCTGGGGCTCGCATTCAAACAATCACTTCGACATCTCCCTGGCCATGGTCACCCACGTGGCCGCTGCCGCGCCAGGCACCATCACCGCCATCGATACGCACTGGATCTGGCAGGACGGGCAACATCTGACGAAAAATCCCCTGCAAATCAAGGACGGAATGCTGACTCTGCCGCAAAGCCCGGGATTGGGTGTCGACCTGGACTTGAACGCAATTGAAAACGCCCACTCGCTTTATGAGTCCATGCACCTTGGCGCACGCAATGATGCGGCAGCCATGCAGTTTCTCATTCCCGGATGGAAGTTCGATCCCAGGCGGCCTTGCCTTGAACGATAATCGCGCGTTAGCTATTAGCAGGATCAGAATATGAAAACCGCCGCCCCGTCCGCTACACCACCTCGATTCATCCGCATTCACCCCGACGATAATGTCGCCGTGGTCGCGAACCAGGGCGGCTTGCGCGCGGGTGCGCGGCTGTCCTGCGGCATCGGGCTTCGAGAGGATATACCCGAAGCGCACAAAGTCGCGCTCGCCGACGTTGCGCCGGGCGCTCCCATTGTCCGCTACGGCGCCGTGATCGGATTTGCCAGGCAGGCGATTCCACAAGGCAGTTGGGTGCATGAGGGACTGATCGATCCGCCGCGGCCCCCGGCGCTCGAAGATTGCCCGCTGGCAACTGCGACGCCTCAACCTCTGCCGCCGCTCCATGGCTTCACTTTCGACGGCTTCCCCAATCCCGATGGATCGGTAGGCACCAAGAACATTCTCGGCATCGGCACCACCGTGCAATGCACCGTGCCCACGGTGCAGTATGCCGTCGAGCGCATCAAAGCCGAACTCCTGCCAAACTATCCCAACGTCGATGATGTTGTCGCCATTGCGCACCACTATGGTTGCGGCGTGGCCATCGACTCGCCCGCCGCCGAAGTCCCCATCCGCACTCTGCGCAACCTTAGCCTCAATCCCAACTTCGGCGGCGAGCTGCTGCTGGTAAGCCTGGGATGCGAAAAGCTGCAGCCGCAGCGCATCATCGGAGAAGGCGCGCTGAAGGTGCTGGCAGACGACACTTCCGTCGCCGTGCTGCAGGATGCGCAGCAGGGCTTCGCCGAAATGGTCGCACACATCATGCAGCTCGCCGAGCAGAAGCTGAGGCGCCTTAACCAGCGTTGCCGCGTTCCCTGCCCGGCTTCCGATCTCGTTGTCGGATTGCAATGCGGCGGATCCGATGCCTTTTCCGGCGTCACTGCAAATCCGGCAATGGGCTTTGCGGCGGATCTGCTGGTGCGCTCGGGCGCCACGGTGATGTTCTCTGAAGTGACCGAGGTGCGCGATGCAGCGCACCTGGTCACGGCGCGGGCGGCGACGCCGGAGATTGCGCGCGCATTCCTTCGCGAGATGGCCTGGTACGACGAGTATTTGCGCGTGGGCGGAGCCGATCGCGCGGCGAATCCTACGCCGGGCAATAAGCGCGGCGGACTGGCCAACATCGTCGAGAAGGCGATGGGATCCGTCGCCAAATCGGGCAGCACGGCGCTGATGGGCGTGGCCGCGCCAGGCGAGCGCGTCACGCAGAAAGGCCTGGTCTTCGCAGCCACGCCGGCCAGCGACTTCATCTGCGGAACGCTGCAATTGGCCGCAGGTATGAACATGCATGTTTTCAGCACCGGGCGCGGAACGCCATACGGACTTGCCGTTGCGCCGGTGATCAAGGTGGCGTCGAACAGCGGGCTGGCCGCACGCTGGCCAGACCTGATCGATGTGGACGCGGGACGGATCGCTGCAGGCGAGGCGACTGCGGAGGATGTTGGCTGGGAGATCTTCCGGCTGATTCTGGATGTGGCCAGCGGCCGCAAGCGCACCTGGGCGGACCACTGGGGATTGCACAACCAGTTTGTGCTGTTCAATCCGGGGCCGGTGACTTGACAACCCGTGGTCATGTCCGGCGAATCGAGAATTGCCTTATGCAAACTGGGGGAGTGTGGATTTGATGGTAGGCGAGTCGGGGCTTGAACCCGAAACCCCCGGCTTAGAAGGCCGGTGCTCTATCCAGTTGAGCTACTCGCCCGCGGTTTCTATTGTAGCGGTTCTCCCGTCGAAGAGCTCCTCTGCGCGCCGGCTATCACTCCCTTGAGATAGCCGGCAGCCGTAGCTTCGGCCCAATGGATTTCATCCCCTGAACCGCCAGAAAGAAAGGCACAGTGGCCGCCATGTGCGGTTTCCACGAGTCGAATGCTGGGGTTGCCGAGCAGGCGATTGCGAGTTTCAGTTGAGAGCCGAATGAATGGATCGTCCGCGGCCAAAAGAATAAGCGCCGGAACGGCCACGCCGTCGATGACGCGCGCAGCGGCCGCGCGATAGTAGTAATCATCGGCGTCGCGAAAACCGCAGTGGGGAGCGACGATCTTCTGGTCGAATTCCCGGATGGAGCGGATCGGCCCTATGCC
Source organism: Acidobacteriaceae bacterium (assembly GCA_030038435.1). Classification (GTDB taxonomy): domain Bacteria; phylum Acidobacteriota; class Terriglobia; order Terriglobales; family Acidobacteriaceae; genus Telmatobacter. Next base: position 3,944 of record JASHOY010000402.1, read on the forward strand.
GCTCGCGTTGTAAATGGCGGGGAAGAGCCTCGCTTTATTTCGAAACCGCCGCATCAGGCCGCGGAGAAAGTGACGCTCGTAAAGGCGGTTAGAGCGCTCATGAAGGGCATCGGCGCTCAATGCAAGATCGATGGCGGGACAGACAGCCACCACGCCGGCGATCGGCGGGCGGGCACCCCATTCGCCAGCCAGTTTAAGAACCAGGTTTCCGCCCATGGAATACCCGATAAGCGCTATACGCTCGAGGGCAAATCGACGCGTGAAATGGCATACAACGGCGCCGACGTCCGACGAGCGGCCGGAATGGTAAAGCGTCGGCGTAAGATGGTCAGTGCCTCCGCAGTTGCGCATGTTCATGCGAATCACGTTGAAGCCGGCGGTCCAGGCGCGCGCGGCGATGCCGCGGATGTATCGGGAATTCGAGGACCCTTCAAGTCCGTGCACCAGCAGGACGGTAAGGCGCTCGGCACGTTGCCGCTCGGGCTGCCAGTGGCAATGGCAGAGAATACGGCTGCCATCTGCGGGATCGACTTCAACGGTCTCTGCGATGGGGTCAGATTGCCATTCGCGCCGAGGCAGAAAATTGCCGACGATGGTCTGCAAGTGAGCGTTGGAAAGGCCGCGACGGGGAACGAAGGACGTCAGCCATGAGGGAGAATCACTCCCGGGCAAACGCGAAGATGGATCATTTTCTTCAGGC
>JASHOY010000403.1 GCA_030038435.1 Acidobacteriaceae bacterium
GGCCGGCAGCGCAGATGCATCTTCCCCTGGTCTACAACAGCGCCGAGCATGCGCCCCAGCCCGCGTCTGCCGCTTCCACGCCGGCGCATCCTGTGGCTCCGGCGCCAGCCGCAGCCGTAGCGCAAAAGAAGAAACCGAAGCGCGGGTTCTTCCGGTCGATCGGCCATTTCTTCCGGCGGATCTTTGGCGGCGATTAAGATGCGCGAGTATGGATGCGGCTGGAGACTCGGTTTCGACCCTGGGCAGGCAGCGACAGTTCAATGGGTTTTTTCTTCGGCTTTTGCTGTGTCCTCGGCGAAGATCGCCTGGCCGTACTCAAGGACCGTCACCAGAACCACTCCGCCGACAATATTTCCGGACGCGGCAAAGAAGAGCCAGCTTCCGTAGGCGCTGCAGGCAGCATTCCCGGTCAAAACGGTGATCAGGATCTCGCAAGACGTGGCAATGCAGTGCGCAAAATTGCCCAGCGCCACGAAAAACGTAAGCATCCAGATGATCATGACCGAGCCGGTGATGGAATGCGAGCCCGAGACCAGCCATGCGGTGAGAGCGATGATCCAGCCGGCGATGACTCCGGACCAAAAGATGGCGGCGAAAGAATGATGGAGGGCGCTTGCCCCAAATTGGCTCATTGCGGTCACCAGGCGGGGATCGAGTGCGGGCGTGAATACAGCGATGGCCGCAAAACCCAGCGCGCCGGCCACGTTGGCGGGCAGCACAACCGACCACAGCCGCAAGGTGTTGCGCAGGTGTCTTCGTTCCGCCAGGACCAGGGCCACCGGGTACAGCGTGTTTTCAGTGAAGAGCTGCGAACGCCCGATGATGACCACAATAAAGCCGACCGGGTAGAACGCCGATGCGATGAGGTGATCGGCGGGCGAGTGGCCGAGCATGACCGCCGCGAACGCCATGCCCAGGGCGGAAAGCCCCATGAAGGCCCCGCCGCCCACGCCGGAAATGCCCAGTGCCAGGGTGGTGCGCCTCAATTCGCGGCGGGCGTTGGTTGCAACTTCAGTGAAGATCTCCTTTGCCGTGGGCCGGCCGAGGATCTTCTGCGGCGGCGTAACCTCCGCCGGGGCTGACGGTTCGGGTTTGGGACACTCAAGGGCCGCTCGGTGAGGCATGAGGCAAGCCGCGTCCACCGGCCAAAGCTGACCGCGCGTAGCTTGTCTTATCTCAGATGCAGATCCGGGTCTCCGCAGCTTGCGGAGTTAGAGCGTCTTCGGTTGAGCTGGTTACTGGCGACGCGAGTGTTCATGCTTTCTCACCCTTTGTGCAAAAGACGCACAGAGGGTGAAGCATCTTGAGTTGTGTTAAGGCTTAAATCGAAAATGCTCCAGGGAATGCCTCGTCCTCCCTGGCGGGGGATGCGTTGAATGACGCTGCCGGGCCGGTCGAGCTGGAACCGCCTTCATGAGCTTGTTTTGCGAATTGAGCCAGCCGGGCGGTGGCTATTCTCTTTCACATCTCGCGCGCCTGCTCGATGGCCCGGATCACCGCCTGCGCTTTGTTGATCGATTCCTGGTGCTCGGATTCGGGTACAGAATCGGCTACGATTCCCGCGCCTGCCTGAATATATCCCCTACCGCCGACGGCAAGCATGGAGCGAATAGCGATGCAGGAGTCGAGATTGCCGGAAAAATCCGCGTAGAAAACCGCGCCGCCGTAGGTTCCGCGCCGCGCCGGTTCCAGCTCCTCGATGATTTCCATGGCGCGGACCTTGGGAGCGCCGGAAAGCGTGCCGGCAGGGAAGCAGGCGCGCAGCGCGTCCACGGCGGTCAACTCGGGGCGCAGTTTGCCTTCAATGGAGCTCACGATATGCATGACGTGGGAGTAGCGCTCGACAAACATCAGGCGGTCGACTTTGACGCTGCCAAACTCGCTCACCCGGCCTACGTCGTTGCGGCCCAGGTCCACGAGCATCACGTGCTCGGCGCGTTCTTTTTCGTCGCGCATCATTTCTTCGGCAAGGGCCTGGTCCTCGTCCTCCGTGGCTCCGCGGCGGCGCGTGCCGGCAATGGGCCGGTATTCCACTTTGCGTTTTGTCACGCGCACCAGCAGTTCGGGTGACGAGCCAGCAAGCTCAATCGGCAGCGGCGCCTTTACTTTTGGGACGGGCTTCCGTGGCCGGGAAGGCGATCCCAGCGGCTGTCCCGGGGCCATGCGCAGGAAAAACATGTAGGGGCTGGGATTGACGGTGCGCAGGGCGCGATAAACCTGGAACGCGTCCACACCTGGCTCTACTTCGAAGCGCTGCGAGAGCACGGCCTGAAAGATGTCGCCGGCCGCAATGTACTCTTTGGTCCGCTCCACTGCGGTGAGAAAATTGCGTTTCCGGGTGCGATGCGCTACTTTCAATTTCCTGTGGTTCTTGAGCGCGGGCAGCCTGGGCAGCGGTTGCGCCAACCGCTTTTCCAGCCGATCAAGCCGCTTCACGGCGCTCGCGTAGGCCTCGTCCGGCTTGTCGAGGGTGAGATCCGCCGTCACCACCAGCCAGATCTGCTTGCGCACGTGATCGAAGGCCAGCACTTCGTCAAAAAACAGGAGGCACACATCGGGGATGCCGAGTTCGTCTTTGGCCTGCGCGGGCAGGCGCTCGATCTGCCGCACCGCGTCGTAGGCGAAGTAGCCCACCGCACCGGCGGTGAACGGAGGCAGTCCCGGCAGCCGTGCGGGCTTGTGACCGCTGAGGGCATCGCGAAGGACGTGAAAGACGTCGGCTTCCAGGCGCGTGGCCTCTTTACCTTCGGTGATCGTAATCTGGCGTCCGCGGGCTTCGATGCGTTTGTAAGGCGAGAGCCCGATGAAGGTATAGCGCCCCACCTGTTCGCCGCCCTCGACAGATTCCAGCAGGCAGCACTCGGGATCGGACCAGGCCGTACGCAGGAAGGCCGAGACGGGTGTCTCCAGGTCGGCGACCAGGGTCCGGCAGACCGGCACCAGCGTATGGCTTTTAGCCAGGGCCCAAAATTCCTTGCGGCTGGGGTGGATCGGGCGATCAGGGGTCTTCACAGTGATTCCAGTGTACCTGCCGGGCGACAAACCGGACGGCTTGTACTGGTTTGCTCATTCCGGCCCGGAAGGGCAAAAGCAACAGCATGCACCATTTGCCGCAATGACACCAGCCGTTGGGGTGCTGCGTCCCGGAGGCGCAAGATGCGCTGTTCTGCCTGTTCTGGCCACGATTGACGGGCGCGAATGAGCGCCTCACCCGCAGCGATTTCCTGAAAAATGCCGGAAATTCCTTGAACATGCCGCCAAAACCGAGTTAAATACAAAATTACCGGCACCCGCGCCGGGGCTGGGGCTCATTTCCTTTTTTCGGAGGCGCTCATGCGCAACGCTGCCGTCCGCTCGAATTTGCTGGTTCCTGAAGTGCGCGAGGTCATGGACATCCGACAGGCCTCGGACTACCTGGGCATCTCTCCCGACACTCTCTATAAATACGCCTCGGATGGATTTGTGCCCGCGTTCAAGCTGGGCAACCGCTGGCGCTTCAAGCGCTCCCGGCTGGACGAGTGGATGGACCGGCAATCGGATCTGCGCGCGTCCGGCGCGGAGATCAATCCGGAAGAGAAGAAGCCGGTCAAGGCGGCGCTGTAAGGCAAGGGACTAAGGGACGCAGGGACTAAGGGACTGACCCAGTCTCGTACGCCAGGCATTGCGATCGAGACCGGATGTGCAGGATGGATGAGTCCGGTTTTCGGGACGCAGATTTCACCAATAGAATCGCTCCCGACGTGCTCAGAATCGTTGAAGAACGCAGTTTTTTGAGCTGCTCGACGATCGCCTTGGTTCGGTGGACACATCCCAAGCATCCGCCAGCTGTCATCATTCGTTCGTAAACTCCCGCGAAATTCTCTGCGATCTCGGATTAGATTCCGGAGTGATTGAAGATATCCTTGCGGTCTTATCTGCTCGGGGCGCATGTTGCGATTGTGAAGTGCTTTACAACGTGGCGGAAAAAGGCGGCTAAAGGCCATGCATTGGAAGCAGCGCGCCTCTGACTTGGGATGCGGTAATTGATGTCATCCCATCCCTGACCCCAGGGCTATCGCATGAACATGGATATGAGGCGCACAAAGGATTCGCCGCGGTCCTACGGAACGCGAAGATACTGTTGGGCGCCATCCCAGGGTTCCACCCTGGGCTATTTTCGAGCTTTCCCTACGGGAAGATGACGCTTCGGTTATTGGCCTGGCCCGGGACCGGATATTTTTGAGCAGTGAATAACATTCGTGCTCTTGCCCGGTCCCTGACCCCTGTGTACCTTAGCCTCTTGAGTCTCGCGTGATACAACTGACCGGGTGGACCATTTCCGTCGCATAGGCCTTTTACGCCGCCGGATGAATCGAGCTGGGATTCCAGCTCTGGTGGTCACGCATCTTCCCGACGTCCGTTATCTCAGCGGATTCACCGGCTCCAGCGCCGCGCTTGCGGTGACCCGCCGCGCGGTGCGCATCTTTACCGATGGCCGTTACAAGACGCAGGCGGCTGAAGAGGTTTCTGCTGCACGCGTGGAGATCGTCTCCAACTCACCGGCGGTCTCTGCAGTGCAGTGGCTGGCTGCACAGCCGGGTGTGGATGAGGCTGGCTTCAATCCGATGCAAACCTCGGTCGCCGACCTTGCGCGCTGGCGTGCCAGTCTGCCGGGGCGACTTCGCCGCAGCTTTCTCAGCTCGCTCCCGGATTCACTGATTGAGCCTCTGCGTGCGGTGAAGGACAACGAGGAGCTGGCGGTCATGGCCGAGGCGGCTCTGCTCGGCTGCACACTGTTCGATCATGTGCTGCGCATGGTGCGGCCCGGGGTGCCGGAAATCGAAATCGCTGCGGAGCTCGAGCACCAGGCACGCCTGCTGGGCGCCGAGGGCATGTCCTTTGAAACCATCGCCGCATCTGGGGCGCGCTCGGCTCTTCCCCACGGCCGGGCCACATCTAACCCGCTGCCGCGCCGCGGCTTTCTGACCCTGGACTTCGGTGTTATTCTCAAAGGTTATTGCTCGGATATGACGCGCACCGTCTACCTGGGTAAGCCCAAGGCCGAAGAAAGAAGAGCCTACGACGCGGTCTTGGAAGCCCAGGAAGCGGCGGTGGCCGCGGTAGGCGCCGGGGTGAGCTGCGGTGATATTGATGAAGCTGCGCGGAGCGTTCTGCGCGGTCATGGTCTCGCCGAGGCGTTTACCCACTCCACAGGCCACGGAGTGGGACTTGAGATTCATGAGCCGCCGCGTGTGGGCTCTGGACAGAAAACCAGGCTGCAGCCGGGCATGGTGATTACCATCGAGCCGGGGGTTTATTTGGAGGGCCGGTTCGGAATTCGCATTGAAGACATGGTGGCAGTAACGCGAACCGGGGGCCAGGTGCTTACCCCGGCGCCCAAAGCCCTGATCGAATTATGATGGAGCGCAATCCGCCCAAGCGCGGGAGAGCCAAGGAAAGAATGAAACAACAAGACCTTGACGATCTGAGACAACTTATCGAGTTTTTGAAGAGCTATCAGGTGGCCGAGTTTGACCTGGACCGTGGCGACCTGAAAATCCGACTCAAATTCAATCAGCAGGAAGCCGCCCCGGCAGGATGGAACGATCTGGCGCGGCTGCTTGCGCAAGCGCCCTCGCAGGCGGCTGCGGCGCCGGTCGCGGCACCGCGACCTGCTGCTGCTGCGGCACCAGTTGCCCCCGCGCCCGACCCTGACGACGGCCTGCACATCGTCAAGTCGCCCATCGTGGGCACATTTTACGGTTCGCCTTCGCCGGGCGCGGCGGCGTTTGTCTCTCCCGGCGACCAGGTCGAGAAGGGCCAGGTCATCTGCATTGTTGAAGCCATGAAGCTGATGAATGAAATCGAGTCCGACGCCGCCGGTGAAGTTGTCAAATGTCTGGTCACCAATGGGCAGCCTATTGAATTCGGGCAGCCGCTGTTTTCCATAAGGCTGGGGTAGGGGCGTGATCGGACGGGCAAGTCAGCGAGCTGGCATGCTCGCCAGACGGCTGAATCGCCGGGTTGCCGGGATCGCAGGCACTCCGGACGTTCGTGATAACATCGCTCCCTGCTGAAACGGGATGATTTGCTAACCTGAGCTCGCTAATTTGCTGACTCGCTAATTATGTTTCGTAAAGTACTCATCGCCAACCGCGGCGAGATTGCGCTGCGGGTTATCAGCGCCTGTCGCGAACTCGGCATCCGCACCGTCGCTGTTTATAGCGAAGCCGATCGCAACTCACTGCACGTCCGCTTTGCCGACGAGGCCATCTGCATCGGTCCGCCGCGGCCCTCGGACAGCTATCTCAACGTCCCCGCCGTCATTTCCGCCGCGGAGATTGCCGATGTCGATGCCATTCATCCCGGTTACGGACTGCTCAGCGAAAATGCCAACTTCGCCGAAGTCTGCCGCGCCTCGAATATCAAGTTCATCGGCCCTCCACCCGAGGTCACCCGGCTGATGGGCGAAAAAGAAAAAGCCCGCCAGGCGATGAAGAAGGCCAAAGTGCCCATTCTGCCTGGATCGGAAGGCGTGCTGGCGACCGCGGAAGAGGCGCAGGACGCGGCGCGCAAGGTTGGCTACCCGGTGATCCTCAAGGCCAAGGCCGGAGGCGGCGGGCGGGGCATGAGAATCGTGCGCAATGCCGAGGATCTGCCCAATCTTTTTCACCAGGCGCATGCCGAGGCCGCCAATGCCTTCGGCAACGGCGAACTGTACATGGAGAAATTCATCGAGCGCCCGCGCCACATCGAGTTCCAGATGATCGCCGACGAGCACGGCAACGTGGCGTCGCTCTTCGAGCGCGAGTGTTCTATCCAGCGCCGCCATCAGAAACTCATCGAAGAGGCGCCGTCGCTGCAGGTCACCCCGAAAATGCGTGAGGAACTGGGCCGCACGCTCTGCCACTGCCTGGCCAACATCGGCTACCAGAACGCGGGAACGGTCGAGTTCCTGCTGGATGAGGATGGGCAGATCTACTTCATCGAGATGAATACGCGCATCCAGGTCGAGCATCCGGTTACCGAGGCCATCACCGGCATCGACATGGTGAAGGCGCAGTTGCGCATCGCCTCGGGTGAGCGTCTCGATGGGATTCTGCCCGCAAAACTGGAGATTCGCGGCCATGCCATCGAATGCCGCATCAACGCCGAACATCCGCAGAAATTCACGCCATCGGCGGGCAAGATCACGGCCTTCAGCGTTCCCGGCGGCAACGGCGTGCGGGTAGATTCATCGCAGTACGCCGAGGGCGTTGTGCCGCCGTACTACGATTCGCTGATCGCCAAGCTGATTGTGCATGGACATAATCGCGAAGAGGCCATTGCCCGCATGGAGCGCGCACTGGATCAGTTTGTGGTGCGCGGCATCGAGACGTCGATCGATCTGCACAAGGCCATTTTCCAAAGCCCCGACTTCCGTGCCGGTGATTTCGATACCCAGTTCATGGAGCGCTTTCTCGCCGCGCGCGCCGAGGGCGAGAAAGCGCAGGCCTGAACGCTGGTCCCCCCGTAGCCGGGCAAAATCATCCGTAAAAATGGGTGCGCCGGCAATGGAATAACGGATAAGAAAAATATCTGAGCTGAAGAGGATCACTGTAAAGGCGAGATACCGAGTCGTATGCGACAGGGTACGGCGCGACCGTCGTAGGTCCCAGGAATGAAATTCCAGTTTGCCGAGGCGCGGATCAGCGCTTCTCCGATGGGACCCTGGTCGGCTTTGTTGATTAATTTCGCCGATCGAACCTTGCCGGCCGCGTCAACCAACAGATCAAGATAAATCTGCGATACCGGAAGCACCTGCGACGTGTTCTGCGGGGGCGGAAAGGCGAGATAAATCGGCTGGGGTGGGACCATCGACGGATTTGGATTTTGGACTAGGTCGCCGGAGCTGTTCACATTGGGCATTTGACCGTTCATCATAGATACATTCACTACGCTTCGTGTTTGATAGGCCATGTCGTAGACCACTGCGTGGTGTCTCCTGCGCGCATGGGGGCTGGGCTTCTCGACATAATCGACCTGGCGAAGAATCCCGCGGGCGCGAGCGTTTTCAATCGCTGCGCGGATCCGCTCCATATCTCCAGGGGGCCACATACTGGCAAGCGCGGTCCAGGCTTGCTGGCTGCGGCCGCTATAAAGATATGCCCATACAACTTCCAGCACGCCGATCTTGGTTCGCAGCAGCGTGTGCAGGTTCTCCATGGTTGCGTCGGAGAGCGATGAAAGCTGGCCGTCGCTTTTCCTGAATTCGCTGAGCGCGCGAGCACTGAGCTGAGCCTCAACTTCGGCGATCTGATGATCGTAATAAGATTGATATTCCGAACTGACATCGACGAGGCGCTTTTTCTCGAAGCGAAGCACCACGGAGGGCGGAAAGTCGAAGCTGGAGAGGGGCAGGTTTTCGAAGCCGTTCATAGCGCCGGCGTCGTTGGTCCAAATAGCGATTCGACCTTCCAGATCGTAGTCCTGGGCATCGTAATAGTCTCCGCCGGTAATCGTCCTCAGCAGACGTGGCGGTTTGTCGAGGGAATAGATTTTATAAGTCATCAGTATCTGAAGATCCGATTTCTTTATTTGGAATGCAACCATCGGCGCGCCCAGGCCGAGGTCCGCCCCTAAGACGTCAATATCCACCTGCGATGCATCTCGCACTACAGGCAGCGCATTGGTTTTCCAGCGAAGCGTGGCATCGCAGGCGTGACTGGCGAAGCCGCCGCTCTTCGAGGCTCCGACGGCTACAGTTACCCCGGTCCGAAATTCTGATGAGAAGTCACTAAAGCCGTTGTCGCACAGGATGCGCTGCGAGTGGGCGCGGCACGGCATGGAAATAGTCCCCAATAAGACGAACAGAAGGAGTGCCGCATCAACGTGCCGCTTGCGGTTGATCTCTATAACACTAGAGGCAGCTCGATCACTTGAATCCAGCAACAGCATGGGCTTCCTTTCCACGCGTGCAGGCAAGCCACGAATCCGACCACGCGATTTTACGCCCGGGAAATGACTGAGGTACCGGCTGCAGCTTGACAGCGCAATCCGCCTGCAGTTAACTTGAGCGCAAATACCCTTGATTTGCATTGGTCATTGCGCCTGCGCATAGAGGGCGCTCGCATTCCGGTAGAAGGGCTCTAATTTGTCCGCGGCGGAACAAGAGATTCGCAATAGTGCTTCGGAGGCCGGGCCAGCGGCACTCGCATCCGCCGCGCTGCCCGAGGAAGACCGTCTGGCATGGCTGGCGATGGCGCTCACGCCGGGCCTCGGTCCCAAGCGCATTCTTGATGCCATGCGGGAACTCGATGCGCCCAGCCAGATGCTTTCGCTTTCCCTCACCGACCTGGAAGGCCTCAGATTCCCATCTTCGTCGGCACAGTTTATCTTCGACGGCAAAGCGCGCAAAGCCGCCGAATCTGAGTGGGCCAGCGCGGTTGCGCTAGGCGCGAGGCTGGTTACTTTCGTTTGCGCCGATTATCCCGAGCGTCTCAAGGAAATCTATGACCCGCCACCGGTACTGTGGGTGCGCGGCGAGGCGCGCCTGCTCAAGCGTCCCTCGATAGCCATCGTGGGCACGCGGCATCCTTCACTGTACGGCTCCGGCATGGCCGAAATGCTGGCACGCGATCTTGCCGCACGCAGACTGATGGTGGTGAGCGGAATGGCACGCGGCATTGATTCTTTTGCGCACAAGGGAGCGCTCGCCGCGCGCATGCCGACGCTGGCGGTTTGGGGCACGGGCATCGACGTTGTCTACCCCAAAGAGAACAAGAAGCTGGCCGAAGAAATCCTCGCTTTGGGCGGGGCGATAATTTGCGAATTGCCGATGGGCACCTTTCCGGCGCCGCAGAACTTTCCCCGCCGCAACCGCATCATCAGCGGAATCAGCGTTGCGGTGCTGGTTGTGGAGGCCAGCGAGAATTCGGGCACCCGGGTTACGGCCCGCTGCGCCGCTGACCAGAACCGCGACCTTTTCGCCGTCCCCGGCAACGTCACCAGCAAAGGCTCCTGGACCCCTAATACACTGATAAAGCAGGGGGCTAAGCTGGTAGCTACATGGGAAGACGTTTGGGAAGAGCTGCCCTCACAGGTGCGTCTGGAATTGGAAGCGTTCGTCCCATCTGAATCCAAATCTCCGGTCACGGCATCTTTATTGCCTGACCCGGTACTGCGGCCCGAGGAAGCGATGGTTCTCGAGGTTTTGCGCTCCGATGAGAGCCTCCAGATCGACGAGATTCTCGAGATTCTCGAGGCGCAACTGACTTCCTCGGAGGTGTTTACGGCACTCTTTGAATTGGAGATGGCAGGCCGGATACGGCAATTGCCGGGAAAAAACTATGTGCGCAGCCTGTAGACGGCAGACGCGGGTGGGGAAGTGCGGGCGGTGAATCCATTGGTGCAGACCGGGTGGAAGTTGAGCCTGATCGAGAGATTTCATCTCCTTATTCGTCTAAGAATCCAGCAAATGGCGGCTGCAGCAGGAGTTCATGGGTTGCTGAGGCCGATTTGCCAGGAATTTCCACAGGGGTGAAGGCTCCGCTAACTCCAGAGAATGGGATGACGCATCAGAAAAATGCAAGGAAATGGTGGAAAAGATGCCGTCTCCCGTGGTAGGGTGCAACTCTTACGGCTGATTTTTCCCCGAGGCAGGTCAGCAGGAGCACATCCAGTCTTGCGTAGATGGGCAAAAACGAGACGGAATTCCCGCTGGTGAGTCCAACCAGCCTGACAAGGAATCGAACACAACTGAGGGTGGATGTGATACAGGAATATAGGAATGGCTACGAGTAAATCTCTGGTGATCGTCGAGTCGCCCGCAAAGGCGAAGACGATCGAAAAATATCTGGGCAGGGGTTACGAGGTGCGGGCTTCGGTCGGGCACATCATGGACCTGCCCAAAAACGACATCGGCGTCGAACTCAAGAAACGCACCTTCGAGCCCACACTGATTGTGTCTCCGGGCAAAGAAAAGGTGGTCGATCAGCTCCGCAAGGCGGGGGCAAAGGCTGATGAGATTTACCTGGCGCCCGATCCTGACCGCGAGGGCGAGGCCATCGCCTATCATCTGGCGATGCAACTGGGCAAAAATGCCGCGGAACGCAAAAAGATTCGCCGCGTCACCTTCAACGAGATCACCAAGAAGGCAGTGCAGGAGGCGTTTCAGCACGCCCGGGACATCGACCAGAACCTGGTCAACGCGCAGCAGACTCGCCGCGTTCTCGACCGTCTGGTCGGCTACCAGATTTCGCCGCTGCTCTGGGATAAGGTGCGTCGCGGGCTCTCTGCGGGCCGCGTGCAAACCGTCGCCTTGCGGCTCATTGTCGAGCGCGAGCGCCTGATCCGCGCCTTCAATCCGGTTGAATACTGGACCCTCGATGCTTTCCTTCATCCCGAGCGCCAAGGCGGATCGAGCTTTAAGGCGCGCCTGGTCGGAATTAACGGCGAGCGCGTCTCTGTAGAAACTGTCAGCGCGCCCGCATTCCCCGGTGAAAAAGAGACCAAGGCGGCGCTGGCGGCGCTGGAGCACGCCGATTGGACGGTTGCGTCCATCGACAAAAAGCAGCGCAAACAGAATCCGCCTCCGCCGTTTACCACCAGCCAGTTGCAGCAGGACGCATCGCGCAAGCTTGGCTTCAACGTGCGGCGCACCATGGGCATTGCCCAGCGCCTGTACGAAGGCGTCGAAATCGGATCGGAAGGCTCGATCGGCCTCATCACATATATGCGTACCGATTCGCCGCGTGTGGCGCCCGAGGCCAAGGTGAGCGCGCGCGATTGGATCGCGAAAAATCTCGGTGCGCAATATCTTCCCGAGACGCCCAACAACTACAAGGGCAAAAAAGACATGCAGGACGCGCACGAGGCTATTCGTCCCACCGATGCCGCGCGCACGCCCGAGTCGCTGGCCGGCTACCTGAGCGACGAGCAGCTCAAGCTCTACAAGCTGATCTGGCAGCGCTTTGTCGCTTCGCAGATGGTGCCCGCGCAGCTTGCCATTACCCAGGTCAACATCGCCGCGCAGAGCAGGCTCGACAAGCGTACCTACGATTTCCGGGTCAGCGGCACCACGGTGGTTTTTGACGGCTATCAGCGCGTCTACGAAGCCTCAAAGGAACGCAAGGACGAGGATGACGAGTCTCTTGCCAACAAGCTGCCAAATTTGGATGGCGTGAATCGCCTGGAGCTGGAAAAGCTGGAACCGGAACAGCATTTCACCGAGCCGCCGCCGCGTTACAACGAAGCCTCGCTGGTGCGCGAACTCGAAGAGCAGGGGATAGGCCGGCCTTCGACGTACGCCTCGATCATCAACACCATTCAGGACCGCGAATACGTGGTGAAACATGGCGGCTCGCGGGGGCGTTTCTATCCCACGGAAATCGGTGTTGTGGTCTGCGATCTTCTGGTGGAAAGCTTCCCGTATATCTTCGATACCAAATACACGGCCAGGCTCGAAGAAGAGCTGGACGATATAGAAGAAGGCAAAGAGAAGTGGACCGATCTGCTCAACGGCTTCTATGACTACTTTGAAGACGAGCTTAAAGACGCCGGCAAAAAAATGCGCAACGTCAAGCGCATGGAAGAGATGACCCATGAGAAGTGCGACGTCTGCGGCTCGCCGCTGGTATTGAAGTGGGGCAAATTCGGCACCTTTTACGCATGCTCGGCATTCAACAAAAAGGACCCAGCGAGCTGCACGTTTACCAAGGAGAACATTTCCGCGAAGCCCGATCTGAACACGCCCGAAGCGCAGGAAGCGGGCGAGACCGAGGAGTATTGCGAGAATTGCGGTAAAGTCATGGTGCTGCGCCGCGGCGCATTTGGTCCGTTTATGTCCTGTCCCGACTACAATGCGGACCCGCCCTGCCGCACCTTCCGCAAGCTCAGCCAGAAGCAGCAGCAAAAGCCGCCCGAGCCTACCGGTGAAGACTGCCCGGTATGCGGCAAGCCGCTGGTGCTGCGCCAGGGCGCCTACGGCGAGTTTGTTTCCTGTTCCGGCTATCCCAAGTGCAAATACATCAAGCAGAACCTCATCGAGGGCATGAAGTGCCCCAAATGCGGCGAGGGCGACCTGGCGGAGCGCAAGGCGCGGCGCGGCAACGTCTTCTGGGGATGCACCAACTATCCCAAGTGCGACTTTACTTCCAACAACAAGCCGGTGCCCAAGAAATGCCCGCAATGCGGCAGCCCATACCTGGTCGAAAAAGTGCTTCGCTCCGGAATTTACCTTGAGTGTCCCAACAAGAAGAAGTCTGCCGAGGAAGAAAGCTCGACCAGGAAGCGGAGCAAGAAAACCGCTGCCGGTGACGAGGCCACTGTGGTCTGCACCTATTCCAAGCGCATCGGCGATGCGCCTCCGCCTCCCACGGTTGAAACGCATGGCCCGGTTGTCGAAAAAGAAAAGAAGGAACTGCAGCCGGTATAGCGGGCCACTGAAAAATCGCTGTCCTGAATGGGCATGACTTCAGTCGTGGCGTAACCGGTCGAAAATCGATCTGGCCTTTAGGCCCAGGGAATCGTTTTTCGCCATTTTCGAGGATAATCAGCCGTTTTTCAGCGGCCGCTTAGGTCGCGAGACACCAATCGAAGCCGGAAAACCCCGGCCACCTGGATGCAATTGCCTGTCCTGGGGTTTTGGTATCCGATCACGCATCCCGGCAACAGGGCCTGAAGGGCGATGGGCATTGCTTGAGGTGGCCGGCGACCTCAAGCCTTACCTGCTCGACCTGGAAATTGCTCCCGCTCCGGTCCTGATCCATATAGTATTGGGAACGGAGAAAATACAGATGGAACAGACGCTCGCAACGCCTGCCGATGCTGAAATCATCCTCAAGCTGTATGACCTGCGCCGAGAAGACGTGATGCGCCAGGCGCGCGCCTGGCTCATCGGCGAATTCTGGCCCAGAACCATGGAGGATTACTCTGCGGTCGCAGACAATCCCGCCCATCCGCACAACGCGCACCTGCGCCAGGTTATAAGCTACTGGGAGATGGCGGCGGCTCTGGCCCTGCACGGCGCGGTCTCCGCAGAACTGTTCCTCGATTGCAACGGCGAAGGGCTCTTCATTCTCGCCAAATTTGCGCATATTCTAGAGGCGATCCGCGCCAAGAATCCCATGTTCATGATGAAAACCAGTGAACTGGTCAGCCGTTTTTCCGCAGCCACGCAACGGTATGAAATGACACTCAAGCGCGCCGAGGGCCTGCGCAATCGCATGGCTGCCGCCTCCTCAAATGCGGGTTGAAATAGTGCCTCCGGCCAAGATTAGGCATATCGAGCAGCCCGGTCAACCTCTCTGCTACTCGCCGGCTCAATTGCGCAGCAACGACGCAAAAGGCAGCTTTGCGCCGTAACCAATTAAACTGGTAAGGTGAAAATCGCCCTTGCCCAGATCAACCCCACCGTTGGGGATTTCTCTGGGAACCTGGAAAGAATTATCGAGGCCGGTCATCGGGCCGCCGCGCAGGGTGCGCGCCTCACGGTTTTTTCCGAACTCTGTGTCTGCGGCTATCCGCCGGCAGACCTGCTGGAAAAACCGCGCTTTCTTGACCGTTGCAAAAGCGCGGTTGACGAACTGGTTGCGGCTTCGCGCGACCTCTCCACAGCCATGATTGTCGGCACCGCGCTGGCTGCCGGCGACGGCTCCGGCAAGCCCGCCGTGAATGCCGCCATCCTGATCGATGCGGGAAGGATTCTGCTCGAGCAGCACAAGCGCCTGCTGCCCTTTTACGATGTTTTCGATGAGCAGCGCTACTTTGCCGCGGCTCAGCAACAGCAGGTGGTGGAGCTCGATGGCGTCCGCCTGGCCATCACCATCTGCGAAGACGCCTGGAACGACAAGAATTTCTGGCCGCGACGTCTTTACAAAAGCGATCCGATGGAAGAGCTGATGCGCGAGCACCCGGCCCTCCACATCAACATTTCCTCGTCTCCGTTCTGGCACTCCAAGCGCGCCATCCGCCGGGAAATGCTCGCCGCCATCGCCCGTCGCGACGGCATCCCGGTGCTGATGTGCAACCAGGTTGGGGGCAACGACAGCCTCATCTTCGACGGATCCTCGATGGCCATCAACGCTCGCGGCGAGCTCATGGCGCAGGCTGGATCGTTTCGCGAAGATCTGGTGATCGTGGATCCGTTCACGGCAGCGCCGGTCGCCGTTCCGGACGAGGATGAAACCTCCGCAGCGTATCAGGCGCTGGTCCTCGGCACCCGCGATTACGTGCGCAAATGCGGCTTCAGCAGGGCGCTTGTGGCTTTGAGCGGAGGCATCGACTCCGCGCTGGTGGCGGTGGTTGCCAAAGATGCGCTGGGGGCTGAAAACGTGACCGCCGTGGGCATGCCCAGCCCCTACTCTTCGCCCGGCTCGATCGAAGACAGCCGCCGGCTTGCGGCGAATCTCGGCATCCGCTTCGAGATTATCGGTATCAGTGGCATATTCGCCGAATTCAACCAGGCTCTCGCGCCGATTTTCACGGGCCTCGAATCCGATATCACCGAAGAGAATATCCAGTCCCGCACCCGCGGGGTGCTGATGATGGCGCTCTCCAACAAATACGGCGCCTTGGTCCTGACCACCGGCAACAAGTCGGAAATGGCGGTGGGGTATTGCACGCTATACGGCGACATGGTGGGCGCCCTTGCGGTTATCGGCGACCTCGTCAAGACCCGCGTTTACGCGGTTTGCCGCTGGCTCGACCGGGAAAGGGAACTGATTCCGCAGGCGATTCTCGACAAGCCGCCATCGGCCGAACTTCGCCCCGGCCAGCGCGACACCGATTCGCTCCCGCCCTATGAAGTCCTCGATCCCATTCTCGAAGCGTACGTGGAGCGTTACGAGAGTACGGACCACATCGCGGAAACTTACGGTTTCCCGCTCGAACTCGTCCAAAGGGTAGTGCGTCTGGTAGAAAAGTCAGAATATAAACGGCAGCAGGCCGCGCCGGTGCTGAAGGTTACTTCAAAGTCCTTCGGCATGGGCCGCCGGTTTCCCATTGCCGTCAAGGTTCAGGTATAAGCTAGATTCGGGAGCCTTCCCGCGAAATAAGGAGAAGAAGCTTGACTCGTCTGTTTGCCCACCCCGCCGGTACACGCTTTGCCGGTTTTCGTTCAGCACCCGGAAAATCCGCCATGATCGCGGCACTCGCCGCATTTTTGCTGCCGGCATCGCAGGCCTGGGCTCAAAAGCAGGTCCCTCCCGCACCTGCGGCGCCCACGCCACAGGCCGCCCCTGCCGCCCCTGCCGCCCCCGCAACTACTCAGGCGATACCATCGGCGCCGGCGCCTTCTGCTGCTCCCGTTTTTCCCAAGCCTGATCCTAAGAACTTCACAGCCAGTTCGCCCACCAAGGAAACCGTAGACGCCTTCCTTCACACTAGTTGGGGTTATGATCCCAACCGCATCTGGCAGGTACAGGCCATTCTTAAGACGCCGGTCGAAGGAGTCAGCAAAGTCGTGGTCTTCGTGGGAGACAAGACGGGCAAGATGAAGCCTTCCGCGCTGTCCTTTTTCACCATGCCCGACGGCAAGCACATCATCGCCGGCGACCAGGTGATCGACTTTGGCGCCCATCCGTATACCGATTACCGCACCCAGGTGGAGCAGCGCGCCAATGGTCCTTACCGCGGCTCCGCCTCCAAAAACCTGGAAATGGTCGAGTTTGCCGACTTCGAGTGTCCGCACTGCAGAGAGGCGCAGGCCAACATGGACGAGCTCGCCCACGACTTTCCCCAGGCGCACATCGTCTTTCAGTTCTACCCGCTGGAATCGATCCACCCCGAGGCCAAGAACGCCGCCGAATATGGCTACTGCGTGAACAAGCTGGGCGGCAGCGAGGCATTCTTCAAGTTCGCCTCGGCGGTCTTTGAAGGCCAGCAGGGGCTGCTCACGCCCGACGGCGCGACGCTCACGCTTAACAGCTCCGTCATCAAGGCGGGTCTCGATCCGAAGCAAGTTGCGGCTTGCGTGGCTTTGCCCACGACCGCCAGCGACATCGCGGACTCGGTCAAGCTGGCGCAGGACCTGAACATCTTTGAGACCCCGATGCTGGTGGTGAACGGCCGTGAAATTCCGCCCACCATCCCCTATGACACGCTGAAGAAGATTGTCGAATACCAGGCCAAGCTGGACGGGGTTCCACTGGAGAGCGCCTCAACCGCTTCTGCTCCGGATGCGCCTGCAAAATAGCCGGCCTTTCAAGATCCATCCGGGTCCCGGCCAGCGCGGCGGAGGGCCCGGATGCGCAGATGGCTGAGTGGGAAACTGCGTGCGCCAAAGAGCTATGGCACAGGATGCGTGCCCACCACGCGGAACATCGCTGAATGGCCGGCAGCCTGAGTTCCGCGCACCACGTGCGGGGTGATGATGATCAGCAGGGTGGCGAAGTTCTGCTGGAGATCCTTGCCGGTGACGTTGTTCATTCCCGGCAGATCGCTCAGGCCCGGTGTTCCCGTCAGCGCCTGGCTCTCCGATTTATCAACCTCTCCGGCAATCACCGCGGCGCTTCCTTCTTTCAGCATCACTACGCCGGTGTAAGTGCGGCTGTTCAGAACTGGCAATCCGTTAATCGACGACCCGGCCAGTGAGTCGAGCTTAAAGTCCATACTCAGCGCGACACTTCCGTTGCGCATGATGCGGGGATGGACCTTCAGGGTCAGGCCAATGTCCTGATACTGAACTTGCGGAACCGGCGGAACGGTCTCGGTCAACTGTGAGAGCAGGGAAGTGAGACTGCTCGAGCTACCAGCGCCATTCAAGCCGGGGATCGAAGGCACACTCGGCGACAGGCTTGAATACGACGAGGTTTCGATGGGATAGCGCGAGCCGATCTTCATGGTTCCATCCTGCCCGTCTCCGAGGCGCAGGGTTACGTCGTCGAGCTCACGCGTTTCAGTGGAAGTCAGGGCGAAGTTGGCAGTGGTGGCGCCCGGCGAGAGACCAGATTCGGTAAGCCCCCCGCCAAAGAGCGCAAATCCCTGGGAAAGCAGCGGGCTGGAAACCTCGCCGGACGCAAGCAGGATGCCCAGGATCGCCAGCGTGTCTCCGGGCGCGGCCAGACCCGAAGAAATGATCTGCTGCACCAGCGACTGGTTGGCGCTCAGGAGCGATTGTTCTTCGGCATAGACGTTAAAGGCCGTAATGGTCTGCGGCGGAGATACTCCCGTGTTGCTTCCATAAGTGTGCGCAACCTGGAGGATGCGCATATCCAGCATCACCTGGCTGCTGCCATCCAGAAGCTGGCGCATGGTCGAGTTGAAGGCGTCCAGGTCCAACTGCGGTGCACGAATGGTGAGTCTTCCGCACGAAGGATCGGGCGCCTCTTGCTGCGCGCCGAAGGCATCGCGCGCCAGATTCGCCACCTCAGTCATCTCGTCGGCGGTGAGTCCCGGAAGATAGACTGTCTCCAGCGACAGGCGAGTGAAGCGCTGGCGGTTTTCAAACGTGTCGCGGGCCACCAGAACGCGGTGCGCATCCAGAGGGACATAGAATGTGTTTGTGGCCATTCCCAGTGCGCGCATCGCTTCATTGAAGGTGGCGTCACCGAGGTCAAAACGCACATTCTCGACGCCTACGCTCTGGTCAATCATCGCCTCCAGGCCGTATGCCCGGAATACTTGCTGAATTACCTGCCGCTCGCTATCCCGAATGTCGAAATTATGCAGGCCGGTCGCATACTCCAATTCAACTGGGCCGCCCAGCATCTGTTCCACGTCGCTATAGAAGGGGCGATCCTGGGCGCGGGCCACGCCGGCTCCCAACTGGTCCAGATGCTCCAAAACCTCAAAATTATGCGGGTTGAGATCGTAGGCTCGCAGCAGCGCGGCTCGCGCGCCTGCCTCATTGCCCAGGATTCTGTCTTTGGCTGCAGTCTGCAGTAATGCGGTCACCTCATGATTGCGCGCGACGGCGGCCGCCTGAGCGAAGTCGACATTGGTGGGGTCGAGCTCCGCCGCTCGCTCAAAACCGAGCCGCGCCTCCTCAAACTTCCCAGCCAGGAAAAGCTTGCTCGCTTCCATGTAGGCTTTGGCTGCCCGCCGGCGTGCGCTCCCGGAGACATGCTTCTCCGATTTTTCTTCAGCCGTGGAAGCGGGTGTTTTTGCGTTTGCGCCGGGCAGCACCGTTTGAGCCGCCGGGGGCCGGCCGGCCGGCATCCCCGCTGTCTGCGCATCCATTATTGCCGGCAATACGCCCAGCAGCATCGCTGCAGTCCAGCGGCAGGCATGTCGCCCCGCCGGCTGCCTTCTATTGCCGTTGTAGAACCTTGCCGGTCTCACGATGCCGTCCTGAATGCCATCAAGTCGGCCAGCGAAGTGGTGCAGACCTCCGGCTGATATTTGAGCAGTTCGTCGAAGCTGTATCGGCCAGTGGCTACGGCGATAACGGATAGAAAATTGGCGCGGGCGGCCTCGATGTCGCGCGGCGTGTCTCCCACTACGCAAATGCTGGCGCTGTTGCCGGTCATCTCCCGGGCCTTGCGCGCCGCCTGCGCGATCAGTTCCGAGCGTATGGGAAAGTGGTCGCTGAATCCTCCGAAGCGAAACCACTCGCGGAGCCCCGCTTCTTCGATCTT
This sequence comes from Acidobacteriaceae bacterium, assembly GCA_030038435.1. Taxonomy (GTDB): domain Bacteria; phylum Acidobacteriota; class Terriglobia; order Terriglobales; family Acidobacteriaceae; genus Telmatobacter. The sequence continues at coordinate 19,536 of JASHOY010000403.1, forward strand.
GATCCAGCCAATCATTTCCAGGTTGCCGGTGGCCACGCCCAGCAGGGCGTTTTTGCAGGCCAGGTGGCGCAGCACCTCCTCGACGCCGGGCAAGCGCACCAGCTTGAGTTCATGTCGCCGCTCCAGCACGCACTGGCACATGCCTTCGAGAATGGCCTGCAGGTGCGTTTCCACAACTTCATCGGAGATGCCCGCCTGGCGGCAGGCTTCGCGGACGATGGCCGTGTCGGTGGACCCCGCCAGCAGCACACCCGCCAGCGTGATTTCGAATCCAGTAATGCGCTGCACACTTTGGGTGAAGGCGTCAAAGTGAACGCGGTCACGGCTGCGCATGAGGGTTCCGTCGATGTCGAAGAGGTATGCGTCCTGCTGGTCCCATATGAAGCCGGGCTCTATAAATACCTGGGATTTGTCAGTGCGCGGTGTGATCTGCATGAATTCAGACGCACCTCAGCCTTGGCGGTAGCCCTGGCGTGTGGCGCTGAATACAGGACGTTCACTGCGCGGCGGACGCTTGAGCCCGGAGCGAACCTCGGCCAGGTCGAGGCCCAGATCTGCCATGGCGCGGCTCAGCGTGTTGCGGTGCATTCCCAGTTCTTCCGCCGCCTTGCACTGGTTCCCCCGGTGCGCCACAAGTACTTCGCGCAGATACTGTCTTTTAAATTCGCGCACGGCGTCGTCATAACGCACGCCGCTTGAATGCATCTGTGTCACCAGGTTATCCAGTTCTCGTCTCACGTCCACCTCTTGTCGCTTGTCTAATAAACTCAAACTATCGCCGCAGCCAAAAGTCGCGGCAGCCTCAAGGCTGCATCCAGGATGGAGTATGTTTTTCAATGTCCGCCATACCGTCGCGCACCCGTTTTGAAAGATCATTCGGGCTCATGTTCATCGTCTGATCGCATAACCCGAAAAAGTACTGCGGCAATTTCGATCCGGCCATCCATTGCGACTTGGGAAAAAACGCGATGCTCACTATGATGCAGATGGTAATGAGGCCGGCGCCTTCCAGAACTCCCAAAGCCGCACCGCATAACATATCGAGCCACCCCAGCCCTACAAAGCGCAGCGCCCTGGCGATCAAGGCGCCCAGGAATCCGATGATGAGCATGATGGTAAGGGCAATGGCCACGAATCCGATGGCGTCGGCCAGTCTCTGCGAGCGAACCAGGGGCTGCAGCGCGGCGGCCGGCCGATGATAGTTCCAACAGGCCAGGCTTAGGCCGAAAACCAGTCCCGCCAACGCGCTCAAGGAGCGCACGAATCCCTGCGCCAGCCCGACCATCGCAGAGATTGCCAGGACGATTACGATCGCCATATCGACCGGGGTCATCTGCCGCTCCGCCTTCCGCTAAAGTTCCGGTTCCTGTCCGGTTAGGCGCTGGAACGCTTCAAGATATTTGGCTCCAGTGCGCTCCACTACTTCAACCGGCAACTCCGGCGCCGGCGCCTGTTTGTTCCAATGGATCGATTCGAGATAGTCGCGGACGAATTGTTTATCGAAGGATGGCTGTGCGCCGCCGGGATGCCAGGTCTTCGCATCCCAGAAACGCGAAGAGTCGGGCGTCAAGACCTCATCGGCAAGAATAATCCCATCCGAGGTTCTTCCAAACTCAAATTTTGTGTCGGCAAGCAGCAGTCCTTGCGACTCCGCATGTTGGGCCGCGCGGCGATAGATGGCCAGCGTCAGCCGGCGAAGCTCTGCGGCGTCTTCGGTGCCCACCAGCTCCTCGGTCGCGGCATAGGCGATGTTCACGTCGTGCGCCCCATCCTGACTTTTTGTTGCCGGGGTATAGATCGGTTCGGGGAGCTGCGAACCCTCGAGCAGTCCCTGCGGCAACTGCACCGCGCAAACCGCTCCTCCGCTTCGATACTCCTTCCATCCCGATCCTGAAAGGTACCCGCGAGCCACGCACTCGATTGGGAACATCTGTGCCTCTTTCACCAGCATCGAGCGGCCGGCAAGCTGGTCGGCATAAGGACGCAAGACCGCCGGATACTCGTCTACCTTCGCGGTGATCAGGTGATTCGGAATCAGATCCTTGAGGAGGTGAAACCAGAACAGGGAGATCTGGGTCAGGATCTTGCCTTTGCCGGGAATACCCGTCGCCAGCACGTGATCGAACGCTGAAATGCGATCCGTCGCTACCAGCAGCAGGGCGCCGTCCACGGCATACAAATCGCGCACTTTGCCGCGCCGGATCAGAGGTATCGCGCCCAGATTCGTTGTCAAGAGGGTGGTCACCAAGAGAGCTTCCTTCGAGCAGGCTGAATCTCCGATTTTCCTGCCCTCCCGGCGGCTTTGTCAATTCAAGCGGCGTACGCGTCCCGGTTGCCTCCAGGCATGGTTAAAACCGGGCGTCAATTCTCGTTGTGCACCCAGGAAAATGGGGTCTCCCGAGCTCATGGCAGTTTGTCCGCAAAGGTGCAGAATGGTGTGACGGCCGTCACTGATTGCTTTCCAGGTATCGGAGAAACTCCAGTTGTCAACATGGTTCGGAGGGCCGCAGTAAATAAGACTCTCCTTGAGCCGGGCGACACGAGGCAGCAGTGGAAAGGGGAAGCCGCAGCTTGCTTCGTTTATGTGCAGGGATCACCAGTAGCCGCGCGCTACCGACCTCCAGTGCCGGCTACTGGTCCCCGTCATTATCTTGTGTACTTGTCTTGACAAGCGCCTCCGAGGCGAAGCGTTCCTTCGGAGGCGATTTTCTTTTTAGGCACACGTTTTCAATTGAGAATCTTTGGTAACCGTACCCTTCTCCACTTTATTTCCTATGCCTTCGCAGAAGTCACACTATCGTTTCCCTAACGAAATTGTTGTGGAGTGTTTTCTGTAAATTTTGTTGAAATCTTGCGATTCATGTGGAAATCAGGTTGACAAGGTGATTCAATGCGAGTAACGATAGTAACAAGTTGTAGCACTAAGTTCATGCCGGCTGGTTGCCCTCCCGTTCGATAGACCATCAGCTTCCCGGCACGGCTTCCCCTTCTGGGCCGTCAACAACCAAAAATTCGAAGTGGGCAGTCAACTCCTGTGAGGTGCGCCATGATGGTCAAGGCTCTACGTGTCGGCGGTGAAGTCTCCGGACTTCGGGTTGGAATCCACAACGTTCGCCGCTACTTCCCCAGGCACATTAAACGTATAGAACTGCAGCTTGACCATCTGCGCATCGAATGCGGTTTGCCGCCCAATTTCTGGCAGACGCAGCCGGAGATTCACGATCCCCGCTTATGCCTCTGGCTCAAATCCAAGAATCATTCCGAAAAACCTTGTCGCGCGCCCATTCCCTTTGCCATGATTCCGTCGGGCGGCAATTCCTTCAAGCTGGAACCGGTCCCGCATCATTTGAGGGAGAAGGCGCAGGATACAGCACTAAATGTTTCCGACGCTCACTTCGAACTGATTTGAATGCGGGCGTGATTCCGGGGCAATGCCCCTTAGTTGCCTTGCAAACTCTTACGGGAAGTAATCACAGGCGTTGTGTATTCAACTCGCTGACGCACGCCTGTCAGCCGCTGCGGCGTTCATGCAGTTGAAGGGAACTGAAAATGATCCGGTTGAGCAAACCCGCAATCGACCGCGCCATGGCTGCGCTGCAAACGATGTTGAATAAGGTTTCCGCAGTTACCATCACAAACATCCGGCGCAATTCGCATTTTGCCGAGGGTAACACCCCGGGCTGCGATTTCGATATCCTCGCTCATGTAGAAGTGTTCGGCCGCGTTCACACCCTCGCGTGCCAGGTGTGTGCCGGAGAAGAGCCTGAATTCATTGACGCCATACTCGAAAATCTGCAAAAGCGGGCAAGTTCGATACCGGGTCAGGTCACCGCAGTGCTCATTTGTCCCGTGCTCACGCCGGAGGTGCAGGCGCTTTGTGCGCAACATCAAATCGGCTGTCTCGATTTATGCGGCAACGGCCGCCTCACCATCGGGGAAGTATTTATGTCCATGCGCTCGCTGCCGCCTCGGGCGTTCCGCCGCCGCGCGCCTGCCTCTTCCAGGCATCCCGTACTGTCGTCAGTTGGCGAAGAAAGCGCTAGCCACGACTTTGCGCACAGCTTCACTCCTCTTGGGGCCGGTTCCGCGCGCCGCACCGCGCGAACTTGAGAGCAAGGGCCCACTGGCTGACAGATCCCTTCGCAAGGGCCCGTGTCCGGGCTTTGGTCTGCGCATGGCAAGTCATCAAAGGCAGCGTTTCGTTGCTCCCGAAGAGCCTGTGTGCCTCATGAAATGCGTGGCCTAAAAAAGCTGCTCAAAAAGGTTGCCTGACTTGCTTCGAGCATGTAAAGATAATTTGTAAAGAGCTGACTGATAGATTTCCTGGTGATCAGAGCTTGCATACCGGGAGCTGGAATTTCCGGGAACGGCGAGTCCGGTCTGGGTTAGACTCCTGATTGAAGATGTAAAGAGAAACACCATGCGTGGGTGGCGTTGCTATCCGCGGATGCATTTAGAGATAAAAAGGTCTGCTGAGCTGCTTCCATGATCAGCCGGTAATAGCCCGACAATTCAGCATTTTCTTGCGCCGACACTGCCCGCACGATAGCGATGTCGCGACACTGTTTTGCCGCAGGCATTACCGGAAAACCAGAGTCAATGTGTCCCGAAATCAATTCATTCTGGTCGACGCGGCCATCGGGGAGCGGCGACCTGGGCCGGCTCTAAACAGGACGCAGCAACTCTGGTTTTGCCTTAGGCAAGGTCTGTGAATCTTCGCTTGCGGAGAACCTCGGGACTCGATTCAAGGCGGCTTGAGAAGAACGCTGGCGCCGGCAGCCCGAGGAGTGCGTGTGTCGCGGCAGAAATAGAGTGCCGGGCAGAATCAGCGGCGGGTTTCGAACTGAATTCAATAGCTTCGCAGTAGCTTTCAACATACCGGACGGTTCACTTCATGAGATCTGTAAAGATTGTCACTCCTGCTTTTTTGATGCTGGCGCTAGCAGCAGCGCCAGCTTTCGCGCAGACCTCCATTATCAGCCCTGTCAACGGCCAGCAGGTTTCCTCTCCGTTTACTCTCAATATGACTGCCAATTCCTGCTCGTCTTTACCGGTGAGTGCGGTTGGCTACTCGCTTGACAGCAGTTCCAGTACATCGAGCTGGCCCGCCACGTACATCGACGGCCCGGTTGGCGCACCCGGCGGATGGCACACCCTTCACGTGAAGGTCTGGAACGACCAAGGCGGTGTATGCGTGACCGATGTTTCTATCGACGTGACCAGCGGCGCGACCGCGGCGAGCAGCGGTGCTTCCGTGGTTCCATCCAATGCGGTCAGCATAAGCAGCATTCAGACGCTGGGCAACTGGGTCGCCATCCACGACGGTGGTACGACAGGCTGGTCCAGTGGCACCACCTATGTGACGGGATCACCTTCGCTCACTGGCGGGGCCAGGCTATTCGCCGACGAATTCAACGACTTCGGCGGCGAGCGCTTCTCGGCGCAATTTGCCGGGACCACAACCGAGCAGAACTTCTTTTATGACGGCTGGGTTTACATCGCCAACGACACCAATGGATTTTCCAATCTTGAATTCGACCTTAACCAGACGCTCTCCAACGGCCTTACTGTGATCATGGGTTTTCAATGCGACAGTTGGAACAACACCTGGGATTACGCGGTGAACGGCGGCTCGCCCACCAAGCCCTGGGATACATGGGGGCACGCGTCTGCAGCCTGCAATGTGCACCAGTGGGGCGTGAACCAGTGGCACCATGTGCAGATTTATTACACGCGCAATGATTCAGGCTGGGTTACTTACCACGACGTTTGGCTGGACGGCCACGAGGAAGGCATAAACGTGACTGCTTTCTCCGGCTATGAGCTTGGCTGGGCTCCATCCGTGCTTACCAATTTCCAGATCGATGGCAGCAGCAGCGGCACCACATGGAGCAACGTCTACCTCGACGAACTCACCGTATACCGCTGGTGATAATTGATGATCGCCTCTGCCACGGCTGATTGCCCTCCCGGTGCCGGTTTTTGGGAGTCCGGGAATTGAATTCTTATAGTAGAGCGAATTCCCCTGCAAACTGCAGCAACGGGCGGAAACGTCATCACCTCAGGCGGTCGCCCTCTGCCGCTCCAGTCCGCCCAGCTTCACGCTCACCACTTTAGAGACGCCGGGCTCCTGCATGGTCACGCCGTAGATCAGATCCGCCGCCTGCATCATCCGTTTGGAGTGGGTGATCACGATGAACTGGGTCTCGCGGGTGAGCGAGCGCATGAAGTCAGCGAAGCGCGCCACGTTGGTTTCATCCAGCGGGGCATCGACTTCGTCGAGCAGGCAGAAGGGGCTGGGCTGGAACTGGAAGATGCCCACCAGCAATGCCAGCGCGGTTAAGGCCTTTTCGCCGCCGGAAAGCAGCAGCACGTTCTGCAGCTTTTTGCCCGGCGGCTGGGCCACGATGTCCAGTCCGCTCTCATCCTGATTCTCTTCATCGGTGAGCCGCAGGAATGCCTGCCCGCCGTTGAAGAGACGCGCAAAGACCTGCGCAAAATTCTCGTTGATACGCGCAAACGCCTCATCGAACTTGGCCCGCGAAATGCGGTCGATCTCGCGAATAGTCTCCTGGGTATTATCGATGGATTCGATCAGGTCCTTTCGCTGCTCGCTCAGGAAAGCGTGCCGCTCGGCGGTTTCCTTGTATTCGTCGAGCGCCATCATGTTTACCGGGCCCATCTGCTCGATGCGCTGCTTCAGTCCGCGGCACGTCTCCTCTTCGGCGGACAGAGCTTCCGCTTCCAGTCGCGGTGTTTCAGCGTCTTCGCGCAACACCTGGGCTTCCACATTCACTTCGCCGAGGCAGCTTCCTTCCAGATGTTCCAGGTCGGAACTGAGCTTGGCTGCCTCGCTCGATCGCGCCGCTCGATGGTCGCGCATCTGGTCCAGCGCCGCGCGCTGCGATTTCAGGTTTGTCTCCATCGCTGCAAGCTGTTGCCGCACCTGAAGGGCATCGGCGGCAATGGTCTGCACCTGCGCTGTCGCCTCTTCGCGTGCCGCGGCAAGCTCCTTCTGCCGCTCGGCCAGTGCCGCGCTCTCTGCTGTTCGCTGTTCCCGCTCGCCGGCGGCCGATGCCCGTTGCTGCTCGACGGCGAGCACCCGCCGCTCCAGGTCGGCATGCAGGCGATCGATGCGTTGGAAGGCCGCCTCTGCGCCGCGCCGCCGCTCTTCCAGTCCGGCCAGCTCCGCCGTAACCTGGGCCGCTTCCTGCTGCATGGATTCGCGCGTACGCCGGAGCTCATCCAATTGCGCATGCATCAGCTCGAGGCCGGCCTCGGCTTCTTTGTGCTCGGTCTCCATCCGCTCTGCTTCGCCGCGTTCCTTTTCGATCGACAGGCGCTTGGCTTGGCACGCTTCGCCGTTGCGCGCCGCCTGTGCGGTCCACTCCTGTAACCGCCTCTCCAGACGTTGCGTCTCGGCCTCCATCTGTTTGAGCGCCGCGCCCAGGTTGGCAGTTTCCGTTTCGGCTTGGCGCCGCTCCGCGCTGCGCACCTCAAGTTGCGCGGTCAGCTCGGCGATGGTCCTCGCCAATTCGGCGGCTTCCGCCTCTGCCTGCTCCAATCCCGCTTGCACTTTGGCCAGGCGGTTCTCTGTGTCGCGGAGGTCACGCTTCAGCGCCAGCGGTCCTTCGCTGGCCGGCTTGCCTCCCGTTACCGTGGCGTTATGAAAGCACTCGCCCTCCGGGGTCAGGAAATAGGCATGCCCATATTGCGCCGCCAGCCGCCGGCCGGTCGTAGAATCTTCCACCAGGTAACCGTCTCTCAACTTGGGCAGAATCTTCTCCAGCGATTTCCCAAAGCCATTCAGCACCCGGATCGCATCTTTGAGCGGAATCACGCCCGACTCCTTCACTGTCTCGGCGCCGGTGTCGAACAGTTCTCCCTGGGCATCGGAGTGAATCAGAAACGTAGCCCGTCCATCCACGCCCGATTTCAGCAGGCGAACGCCTTCCTCGGCGGCGCCCCAGTTTTCCACGACAACATAATTCAGCTCTTCGCGCAGGAATTCGTCGACCACGCCTTCGTGCGCGCCGCTCACTTCCAGAAAATCCGCCAGCGTGCCCACGGGCGCAACGCTTTCTGCCAGTGCTCCGGGCTTGAGCAGCCGGCGCACGGTGTCCGTCGAATAGCCGTGATTCCGGATCAGAGCCTGCAGGGAATCGCGTCGTCCTGCCGCGGCCGCCTGGTCTCCGCGCAACTGGTTAGCCCGATCGCGCCGCGCCGTTTCTTCCGCGCGCCGTGCCTGCAAGCCTTCCCGCAGCGATGCGATCTGCTCTTCAAGTTGTTGGAATGTTTGCTGTGCCGCGTCGAGCCGTTGGCGTGATTGTCCGGTCTCTACGGTCAGATTCTCGTGTTCGTTGCGCGCCTGACCCGTCTCCGCGGCCAGCCGCTCGGCTTCGCGCTCCAGCGCGGCAAGACTCTCTTCAGCCTGTGCAGTATGATTTCGCGCGTTGCCGGCGAGCGTGAGCAGATGCATGGCATGGCGGCGCCGGGTCTCCAGTTCGCGCTCCGCGGTGAAGACTTCTTCCGCGGCGGTGCGCGCTTCCTGCTGACGGGCCTCCACCTTCTGCCGGAATGCCCGCGCCTCACCCGCAGCCGTTTCCAGAAATTTGTGCTGCTGCTCGCGTTCCTCGGCAATGCCGCTCAATTGGGCGCGCGTCTGTTCCAGCTCGGCTCCCGCCGCCGCAATTCGCGCTTCCAGTTCCACGATGCGCTCGGAGTTGCTCCGTTCCCGCGCCGTGGCTCGCTCCAACTCAACGGCTGCCTGGTTGGCGCGTTGCTGGGCTTCGTGCCCCTGCTGTTCCAGCTCGTATCCGCGTTCGGTCAGCGAGTGCTGGCTGCTCTCCAGCCCTCCAATCTCCTCCGCGGCGCCGGAAATCTTCTCTGACAGAGCCGCAATCTCCTGTTCCAGCCGCTGTTGTTCGGCATCCATCATGGCGATGCGCGTGGCCAGCACCACGCGCATTCTGCCGCGCAGTTCTTCCCGCACCGCGGCAAAACGCTCGGCCTTGGCCGCCTGCCGCTTGAGGCTGTTCATCTGCCGCGTGACTTCTTCGAAAATGTCGTCCACGCGCGCCAGGTTCTGTTTGGCGCTTTCCAGGCGCAGTTCCGCCAGGCGCTTCTTGGTCTTGAATCGGGTGATGCCGGCGGCCTCTTCGATGATGGACCGGCGGTCGTGCGGCTTGGAGCTGAGTAACTGCCCAATCCGCTCCTGCCCGATGATGGCGTAGCTCTCCGGGCCAAGGCCCGTGCCCATGAAGATGTCCTGAATGTCGCGGAGCCGGCAAAGCTTGCCGTTGAGCAGGTATTCACTTTCCCCGGTGCGGAAAAGGCGCCGCGTAATGACAATTTCGCCCTTTTGCGGGGTCCGCGCGAATTTGCGCCGGCGAATTTTGAGTACGACGGCCTGTGGACCCTCGGCGGCTGCCTGCGCACCCTCCGTCGTTGCCGAGGCGCCTTCACCCGGGGTCTCTTGCGCGGGCGCCTCTTGTCCCGGCTCATCCTCGATCACCTGTCCCGGCTGCTCGGCGGCGATAATCTCTTCTGCCTCGGCGGCGCGCCTTTGCCGCTCTTCCTGCTCATCCCAATCCGCAGGAGACTCGTGATCAATGACCACGTCCGGCTCAACAGGCACCGGCCCTTCGTAGGCCGCGGGATCGACGAGCGTCAGGGTTACTTCGGCCATGCCCAGGGGCTTTCGGTCGCGAGTGCCGGCAAAGATCACGTCCGACATATGTGCGCCGCGCAGGGTCTTGGCGCTCTGTTCGCCCAGAACCCAGCTAACCGCGTCCAGAATATTAGACTTGCCGCAGCCATTCGGGCCCACCACCACGGCAATCCCCGTCCCCGGCACCATCAGTTCCGTTCGGTCGCAGAAGCTTTTAAATCCCAGGATGTGGATCTTTTTTAATTTCAGCATCTTGTCTCCATGCGGACACCCTCTTCCGCAGCCGGGTAATTCCTCCATATCCGCCATCGCAGGTTATCGAGGAGATGTCCGATACCAGACTCTATGGAGCCGGTACGAAGGTCAACGGCAGAATCGCCGCTTTTTGTGGATAAGGCGTGCCGTAATTGGTTCAGGCCGGAAAATTCTCTGAAAAACCCGGCATTTTCTGATTTCCCGAAAGCTTTTTCACGCTCGATGCACTCCTTCGCAGCCCGTTCATGGGCGTCGAAGGCGAAATCCGCATCAGTGCTAATTGGGCCCGCTGATTTGTTCTCCTGCCAGATTCATAGCATGTTCTAAGCGCTGATTTATTCCTTCATTGATTTGGGAGAGATGGACAATCCCGGCAGGCCGCACGGGCGCCTGGGTCCGTGACCGCCTGAATTCGGCCCCTCAGCGCTGTGGCACCCCACCTTAGCGGAGCCGGGATGGGGCACCGACAACGGTGCAAGATCAGGCGGTCAGGGAGCACTTGAAAAGGAAATGAGCTCCAATCGTGAAAGCATATGATGTTAAAACTTCTGGTTTGGAATACACTGTGTTCAGCAACGGCCGTCACCCGTCGACCTGCAGCAAATCACCGGTCCGGTTGGGAGTCAGGCATGCTTAACCATCGGTTTTGTCTCGCTGGTTTCTTGCAAAATCGAGCCATATGGCTCGTTGCTTTCGCCATTACAATCAGTGTCTCAGTTGCGCCCGCGCTGGCTCAGGAGCCACCTGGAGCCGCTGCCGCCGCTGCCGGCGCCGCTGTTGCTGCCAGCGCATCAGCGCCTGCTTCCCCTGCGTACAAGAGAGCCCAGTCGGCTGCCGCCGAGGGGGCGCAGGTCGGCGACAATGCTCTGACTTCCCCCGAATCGAATGCCGCTCCGCCCGCCACGACAGAGGTAGCCGCGAACGGGACGACATCGCCCGAGGGCGCCGAAAAGCAGAATAAGGTTGCGCCGGGGCCACCCCTCACTGGCGTAGCGGCGCAATGCGCCGACCTGCTCAAGTTGGCCACGGATCTCAAAACCGAAGTCGACAAGACGACCAAGGACGAACTTTCCGTTTCTGTGGTCCGCGACGCGGGTCAGATCGAGGAATTGGCAAAGAAGATGCGCGAAGGGCAGCGCTAGCACTGCGACGCGTACGGGTTTCTTACATAAAGGATCGTCGCTATGGAGATTCAGACGGGGCAGGATTCAAAGCCGGGAATGGGCAGCAACGGCGGCCGGACATCGCGCCGGCTTTTGAGGGTTGGGCTCGCTTTCTTTGTCGCATTTTGCGCCGCAGCAACAACTTGCGCGCAATCCAGATATGGCCCGGGAGGCCCTCAGAATTCGCAAGCCGGCGATACATCCAACGTGACTCCAAGGGGAGCTTTTCAGGGCCGCAGGATCCGCGAGCTCAACGTGGAACGGCAGAGAGAAATGGTCACCGACACGAACAAACTACTCGAGCTCACCGGAGAACTCAACGCGGAGATCGCCAAGAATCATGGAACTGAACTCACGGCCGATCAGTTGCACATGCTGGAGAGGATTGAAAAGCTCGCCAAATCTGTTAAAGAAAAGATGACCAATCCGGTGCAGGGAACTATCTTCGAGGAGAGCTTCCCGCCGCCCATGAGTATGCCTGGAATGCAGTAGCCGGCAGCGCCGGAGGTCCAGGCCGGAGATCAAGATTGAGGATGGTTTCCGATGAGCGGGCCAGTTGCATTCAATCCGAAGCCGGCAGGGATGCGGATTTCCCGATGGTTGACGGGATTATTGCCGGGCCGCGGCTTTGGGTTGGCAGTCGCGTTGAGCCTCACGGGGGTTGCACTGGTAAGAGCGCAGATCACGACCATTTCTCAAGGATCGCAACTACCCAGTCCCCAGGTTGTGGGCTCGATGGCCGATCCCAACAGCGGCCCGCGGGAGACCGACCCGGTACTTGAGCGGCAGCGCATCCAGGCTTTGAGGATGGAGCGGGAGGCAGACCTGATTTCAGATACCAACAAGCTGCTTAAGCTCACCACCCGGCTTAACGCCGAGGTCGATGAGACTCACGCCACATCGTTGACCCACCAGCAGTTGCGTATGCTGGCGAAGATCGAAAAGCTGGCCAAAAGCGTAAAGCGGAATATAAGCACCCCGCTTCCTGCATTGCCCTCGAATTAGGGCGAGCCTGACGCAAAACTCCGCCGGAACCGTTGCACAGCCCGCTAAGCGGCAGCGTTTGCGCCAGGACAGGGCTCGCTCAGCTTCTCATTTTTCCTGGATCTTCCCTCTTTGAGGATTGAAACTGCCCGCCAACGCCATTGCCGGAAATTTACTTCTCCGGAATGCGACAATTTGATCAGACTGCACATCTCCTAGCTGGGGCGTTACAATAAGCGGGGCTTTCCCGCCTGACCGGTTAAATTTGAGGGAGAATGAAAGGGATGGAACTGGCGGTTTCTGGTCTTGGCGCGTCCACTGCCGAATCTGGTTATGACGGCATGGATGCTCAACAGTTGGTCGAGATCTTCCGCTTGATGGTTCTCTCGCGCCGCCTCGACGACCGCGAAATCCTTCTCAAACGCCAGCAGAAAATCTATTTCCAGATCTCCGGCGCCGGGCACGAGGCCCTGCAGGTAGGTACAGCGCTGGCGTTACGCCCGGGCTACGACTGGTTCTTTCCCTATTATCGCGATCGCGGCCTTTGCCTGGCCCTGGGCATTACACCGGAAGAGATGATGCTGCAGGCCGTCGGCACGGCCACTGACCCGGCCAGCGGAGGCCGCCAGATGCCCACTCACTGGAGCAGCCGCGCCCTTCACATCGTCAGCACCTCCTCCTCTACGGCCACCCAGGTCCTGCATGCCGTGGGGTGCGCCGAAGCCGGACGCTACTACAGCCGGCATCCTGAGGCTGCCGCCCGAAATAGTGGCGATTATCGCGCCTTCCACGACGTCACTTTCCAGGGTGATGAAGTCTCTCTCGCCTGCCTGGGCGAGGGCGCCACCTCGCAGGGCGAGTTCTGGGAGGCAATGAACACCGCCTCCAACAACAAGCTGCCTGTAATCTTCCTGGTGGAAGACAATGGCTATGCGATCAGTGTTCCTGTGGAAGTAAATACCCCTGGCGGCAACATCTCGCGCATCGTCGCCAACTTTCCCAACTTCCACTTTGCTGAAATCGACGGAACCGATCCCGTAGTCTGCTTTCGTGCCATGCAAGCTGCCGCCGAACATTGCCGCGCCGGTCTGGGGCCAGCCTTCGTGCATGGCCATTGCACGCGCCCCTATTCGCATTCGCTCTCCGACGATGATCGGCTCTACCGCTCCGCCGCCGAACGCGAAGCGGATGCCATGCGCGATCCTATCTTACGCATGCGCAAGCGCCTAATCCGCGATGGAATCCTTACCGAGACGCAGATCGCCGAAATCGAGCGGTCGCTGGATCGCGAAGCTGCCGAAGCGGCGGCGCGGGCACTGGAAGCGCCGCTGCCGAAGGTTTCCGACATTCCCCTCCACGTCTACTCCGAAGACCTCGATCCCACCGCGCCCTCCCTGGCCACTGAGCCTGCAAAACCGGCCGCCAACGGGGGTAAGGCAGCGGGTGCGAAGACCATGGTCGATCTCATCAACGCCTGTCTTCACGACGAAATGCGGCGCGATCCGCGCGTCATTGTCTACGGCGAAGACGTGGCTGACGCCAGCCGTGAAGAGGCGCTTGCTGAAGTAAAAGGCAAGGGCGGAGTTTTCAAACTTACCGCCGGTCTGCAAACCGAATTTGGCTCCGAGCGCGTCTTCAACTCTCCGCTCGCCGAAGCCAACATCGTCGGCCGCGCCGTTGGTTACGCGGTTCGCGGCATGAAGCCGGTCGTCGAAATTCAATTTTTCGATTACATCTGGCCGGCGATGCACCAGATCCGCAATGAGCTTTCGGTCATGCGCTGGCGCTCCAACGGGGCATGGGCCTCGCCGGTTGTCATCCGCGTGCCCATTGGCGGCTACATCAGCGGAGGTTCCATCTATCATTCGCAGTCCGGCGAGAGCATCTTCACCCACATCCCCGGTTTGCGAGTTGTTTTTCCCTCCAATGCCCTTGACGCCAACGGACTGCTGCGCACCGCCATCCGCTGCGACGATCCCGTGCTTTTTCTCGAGCACAAGCGTCTCTA
>JASHOY010000404.1 GCA_030038435.1 Acidobacteriaceae bacterium
GTGCGCACAGTTCCTTAAGGTCGTTAAAGGCGACACCCCGCGAATTCGTAATCAGTGAAGTGAGCACGCTGAGCCGTGCGCGCTCGTGGATCACGCGATCCAGCCCCTCATAGGCAAAGCGGCCTTCGCTGGGCCGGGCATCAGCGCTCATTATCAGCCTCCCGCATGTTCAAGAGCAGAATCCCGGCCACCAGCAGTTGTCCCGCTCCATAGGGGATGCCCATCGCCCACGGCGAAAACGCCCGCGCATCCGCCAGCGACAGGCAAAAAAGCCCGGTCAGCAGATACCAGACGCCGGCCGCAGCCATGGTCCGCGGCAAAAAACGGCACGAAGAGAATACACCCAGGCTGAAAGTCACCTGCCACAGTCCAGGCAGCATCCACAGCGACGCAGGCGCATAATGCACCAGCACGTATGTGATGAGCGCGCCGGCCGCCGCCGCCGGCAGAAACTGCTCCACGGCGATCCACAGCATTTCGTCAGCCATGCCGGAGTGAACTCGCCGCGCGCGCACGTAAGTGTGCACCCCGATCAAGCTCGCCGCCAAAACCGCCGTGGTGATCCAGATACCGAGATAGACTGAAATATCAGGCGCAGCCCCGGGCAGCCAGCGCGCCTGTACCCCCGCCGCTGCTATCGCCAACATGCCCGTAGCGCTCAGCGTGGCTGGCCCGTAGCCGCGAAATTCCGTGCTCCGGGCAACCTGCCGGCGGATACTTCCGAGTTGTTCCAGCGCTCGATTCAGCTCGTCCATCGCCCATTCACTTTACATTGCAAAGTAGCTGAAGGCCCGAAGCTTGTCAATACCCTTTCCTCGCAGTGCCGCCACAATTCGCCCTCACTCGTCGCCGGCGTCAGCGCAGCGGGTTGCAACCACCCGCCAGAGGTCCACCTCTTCCTGATTCCTCATCCAGTCATTGCCCAAAGCCACGGGCCGGAATAGAATTCCCCTGAAATCGTTTTCGGAAAAGGAAATTGCCTATGCGTGCTCTTCATCCTCTTGCTGTTGCGGTGTTTGCTGCCGCCGTTTTTGCCCTAACCTCACAACCCCGGGCGCAGGCGCAAGCCGGCGAGCAAATGGTGGCGCAGACGCCGCCCATGGGCTGGAATAGCTGGAACTACTTTCACGGCAACGTCACCGAGCAGGACGTAAAGCAGGCAGCCGATGCGCTGGTGTCGACAGGAATGAAAGCTGCCGGCTACATATACGTGAACATCGACGACACCTGGGAGGGCACGCGCAACGCAGACGGTGTTCTCAGCACCAACTCCAAATTCCCTGACATGAAAGGCCTGGCCGACTACGTCCATTCAAAGGGCCTCAAGCTGGGAATCTATTCCGGGCCTGGCCCTAAGACCTGCGGCGGTTACGAGGCATCCTATGGCCACGAGCAGCAGGATGCCCAGCTTTACGCCTCGTGGGGCATCGACTATCTGAAATACGACCTCTGCAGCTTCCACGAGATCATGGAACAGCAGGCGCCCAACGACCCGGCCGCGCAGATGAAGATCATGATTGCCGCCTACGCCAAAATGGACAAAGCACTCAAAGCTACCGGCCGCCCGATTGTCTTCTCGCTTTGCCAGTACGGCTGGGACGCGGTGTGGGAGTGGGCGCCGTCAGTAGGCGGCAACCTCTGGCGCACTACCGGCGACATCAATCCTACCTGGGGCCGTATCTACGACATTCTCGAGGAGCAGGCGGGACTGGCCAAATATGCGGGGCCGGGTCACTGGAACGACCCCGACATGCTCGAGGTGGGTAACGGCATCAGGAATCCACGCAGCGGCAAGATCAGGTATCTGTCTCTGGCTGAAGACCGGTCGCACTTCTCCATGTGGGCCATGCTCGCCGCGCCGCTGCTGGCCGGCAACGACCTCAACCATATGGACCCTGAAGTCCTCAAGATTCTCACCAACCGCGATGTCATCGCCATCGACCAGGACCGGCTGGGCCACGAGGCCACGCGTGCTTACGCCGACGGTGAAGTGGAGGTTTGGACGCGCCATCTGGAGAATGGGGCGATGGCCATTGCCGTTCTCAACGCCGGCAGCGACCGCTACTCCACCCATCCCTTCCATCTGGACCTGGCCCGGCTGGGGCTGCATGGGGCGCAGCAAGGCAAAGATTTGTGGACCGGCCAGGCAGTGACTCTCACCAACGACGAGCCGATCGAGCTGGCCAGCCACGACATCCTGCTGGTGCGCATACCCTCGCCCAAATAGCTTTCACCAGCACGGTTGCGCCGCGCTCAACCTTGAGCGCGGCGCTGCTGTCAGGCCCTGCCCAACGTAACCGCGAACCAGTGCTGCTCGTCGTTCCAGGTTGCGTCGGGCTCGAATCCAGCCCGTTCGAGCACAGACTGCAACTGGCCGGCGGCGTATTTGTAGCTGTTTTCGGTGTGGATCGACTCGCCCGCGCAGAAGTGCACGGTCAGGTCCAGTGCGGCCAGATGTACATTCTGCGCACGGCGGCTTTCCAGATGCATCTCTATGCGCGATTGGGCGCTATTCCAAAGCGCCCGGTGCGCAAAGGCAAGCGGGTTGAAGTCTGCGCTCAACTCGCGATTGACCCGGACAAGAAGGTTGCGATTGAAGGCTGCGGTGACCCCGGCGGCGTCGTCGTAGGCATCGAGCAGGACATCGCGATCTTTCACCAGATCGGCGCCCAGCAGAATAGCATCGCCTGGATCCATTGCCGCTCGAACGCGACGCAGCAGCCGCACCGCTTCCTCCGGCTCGAAGTTGCCGATGCTTGAGCCGATGTAAATGACCAGGCGGCGTTCGCCCTCGCGCCGGGGCTCAAATCCCAACCCGTTGGTGTAATCCATGACGCGCGGCGCCACGGTGACGCCGGCAACCTCGCATTCGATGCGGCGCGCCGCCGCGCGCAGGGCGCTGGCTGATACGTCGATGGGCTCATAGCGCACCGCGCCCTGGCGCTCGATCGCAGCATTCAGCAGCAGACATGTCTTGGCCGCCGATCCGGCGCCTAGCTCGGAAATCCGCAAACGAGCGCCATCCCCGGCCTGGGCGATCATGCTCGCGGCGTGCGTAGTGAGAATGGCGCGCTCGGTGCGGGTCAGGTAATACTCGGGCAACTCGGTGATGCGCTCGAACAGCCGCGACCCGGCTTCGTCATAAAACAGCCAGGGCGGCAGCCTTTTGGGGCGCGACAAGATTCCGCGGCGAACAGCGGAACTAACAGGAGTTTCAACTTCGGGGGCTAGGGAAAGAGACGCTGCGCTGGTCATTCACAAACTTGGATGCCGGCGCTTCGAGCAGGGTGTTTTTATTCTTGGTTAATTCCGGTCCGGCAGCGCCAATTTCCTTAAGCCGCAATTTTGACACCTACAGGCCAGCAGCCACCAGTTCAGGTGCCACGATCCCGGCCAGTGCGCGAAGAGCTCTCCGCATCGAGGACACGGAAATTGCGCTCTTCCATTTCTACACAATTTACCGAGCCAGCCGTATCCCTGAAAACTGCCAGCGCGTTTCCGGCGAAAAGAAATTGCGGTAAGTCGCGCGAATGTGCCCATCCGGCGTCACGCACGATCCCCCGCGCAGCACCATCTGGCCGCTCATGAACTTCCCGTTGTACTCGCCTAGCGAGCCGGGCAACGGCTGAAAGCCGGGATAGGGCAGGTAGGCGCTTGCCGTCCACTCCCAGCAATCTCCGAATAGCTGCGCAGGACCATCGCCGGAGTAAAGCGACGGCGAGCCGGCAGGCGGTGGAGCAGGAAGCAGCCGGCCTGAGCTGAGCATGTTGCCGGAGATCTGTCGCCCCTCAGCCACTGATTCCCACTCAAATTCGGTTGGCAAGCGTTTGGACGCCCAACGGGCAAAGGCGTCCGCCTCGTAGAAACTGACGTGGCTGACAGGAACCGCAGCCAGCGCTTGCAGCGGGAATTCGCCGCGAAGCGTAAAGATCCTCCAGTCGCGATCGTCGCCTTCCTGCCTCGTCCAATAGAGTGGAGCAACCCATGCATTCGCATTCACTGCGTCCCACCCGGCAGAGAGCCAGAGCTCCGGCCGCCTGTAGCCTCCATCGGCGATGAAATCGGCGAACTCTCCGCAGGTGACCAGGCGGCGACCAAGGAAAAAATGCTCGATCCAGGCACGATGCCGCGGCAGTTCATTGTCGAAGCAGAACCCGTCAGCTTGGCGGCCCACCTCGCGCAGGCCGCCCTCATATCTGTCAAACTCCAGGCGGCCGGCTTCGGCGCCCCGAGTCGCGGCCTGATCGCTTTCACCGGATTTCATCCCCGCCAGATCATCGCTCTCGCTCCAGGCACGATAATCCGGCCGAAGCGGATTGGTGAAAAACGCGTGAAGAATATCGGTCAGGAGCAATTCCTGGTGTTGCTCCTCATGGTTGGCGCCAAGCTCAATCAAGCGCAGCGCCTCCGGCCGCGGATCAGCTGCGATCAGCCGCTCCATACCTGCGTCCACCCACCCGCGGTAATGCAAAACCTCGTCCAGCCCCGGTCGCGAAAATGAGGAGCGCAGCCGCTTGGCCGGAAACGCCGAATAGCTCTGGTAGTAGCTGTTGAAGAGCCACGAGAATTCGGCGTTGAACGCGCGGTACTCAGGCAGAAACGGGCGAAGAACAAAGGACTCAAAAAACCACGAGGTGTGCGCCAGATGCCATTTCACAGGCGAAGCCTCGGGACACGATTGCACCATCATGTCCTCGGCGCTCAATGGGTCGCAGAGGGCCAGCGTCCGGCGCCTCACCCGGTTGTAACGTTCGAGGATTTCCTGCGGCGCGCTTTGCGGCACCACGGTGGTCACGGTCGTCATTGGGGGAGATCCCTCCGCGTTGGACTCCAGTGTACTCCGCACCGTGGCCCGACCCGGTATTCACTCCTCGGTTCCCCCAGGGCATTTCCGGCCATCGTCCAACCCAGCTTGCGCAGGATTCAACTCTGGTTAGAAGCGCTAAATATCGCGATTGAATCCCGAAATATATGCACATTCCAATTCCTATGAGTTGACGACTTGCCCCAATTGTGCGTTTAATTTGATCGGACGATAACCGGGCACTCGCCGTCGAGAAATGCTGTGCCTCGTCTTTAAGCCCGGAGACAGCACTTCCCCGGATTCGCCCGACGAGCCGCTCCCGTTACCAGAAGGGAGGCAACTATGTGCCAGGGAATTCAATGCCGGCGGCAGCTGGCGGTAATTGTGACTGCAATCTTGGTCTGTGCGCCTCTTCTGATCCCGGCTCAGGACCGGGTTCGCGTCGCCGAAAATGCGCCCGTGCCCGACCAGCTGCCCTCAGCCGCTCCCCAGATTTCTCCTACTCCCGAAGAGCTTGGTGACGCTTACCTCGCCCATCAGCGCTACCAGGAGGCCATCGGTGCCTATAAAGAGGAGGCGCGTCCCTCGGCCGCGGTTTGGAACAAGATGGGAATCGCCTACGAACTGATGTTTGACTCCAGAGACGCCATCCGGTGCTACAAGGAATCGCTGCACCTCGACCATCGCAATGCACAGGTCATCAATAATTTAGGGACGGTATTTGATTCGCAGAAACGATACAAACCGGCGGAGCGCATGTATCGCAAGGCCATCCGGCTCGACTCCACTTCCGCGATCATTTTCAAAAATCTGGGCACCAATCAGCTCGCCCGCCACAAGTACCAGCAGGGCTGGGCGGCATACAGCAAGGCCCTCGCCCTCGATCCGCATATCTTCGACCAGCCGCCTTCGTCAACTGTGCAAAACACAGCGTCGCTGCAGGAGCGTGGCGCCATGAACTACTACATGGCCAAGAGCTGTGTGCAGGCCGGCTTGACTGATCGAGCCATCCAGTTTCTCCGCCTCGCCTTGAGCGAAGGCTTCACCAGCCCCAAAAAGGTAGCCGAGGATAGCAGTTTCGCCAAACTGCGCGGCAATCCGGCTTTTCAGGAGCTTTTAGCCGAGCAGCACTAGGGCCTGCCCCTTTCATCGTCGTCTCAGGGATTGATTTCGTCGTCTATTAACTGAGACCGGCTGCGCCGGCTGGGGAGTTCCACCATGAAATTCAGAATTTTGCTTGCCCTTGTTGTCAGCCTGTCGCTCTGCGCCGCCGTCTCAGCTCAGGATCAGAACTCCGCGCAGGATCAAAACTCCGCGCCGCAGGCGGGACCAAACGGCGGCGGCTATGGCCGGCGCGGCGGACGCGGCTTCGGCGGCATGGGCCGGGGCATTGCCGGCACCGTAACCGCGGCCTCGGCAGACCAGTTCACCATCAAGACCTTTGAAGGCGACACCTATACCGTGGACTTCAGCGACAATACCCGGGTGCTGAAGATGCAGGGCGGCATGGGTGGACGCGACACATCGGGCGGCGAGGCTGGCGAAGGCGGCATGGGCCAGCGCGGCAATCCGCCGGAACAGATCAAGGCCAGCGACATCAAAGTGGGCGATGCGATTGCTGCCCGCGGCGAAGTGAACGCCACGGCAAAGACCGTGGGAGCCGTGGTCATCATGCGGCTCGACCCCAGGATGGCGCAGCGCATGCAGCAGATGGCCGCCGATTATGGCAAAACCTGGCTCATGGGCCGGGTGACCGCGGTCGACGCAACTAAGGTGACCATCATGGGCTCCGAGGACAACGCTGAACATTCCTTTGTAGTGAACGAAAACACCGACTTCCGCGAGCGCCGCGATCCCGTCACGCTGGGCGACATCAAAATCGGAGACATGGTGCGAGTGCAAGGCGCGTTGAGCGACGGCACTTTCACCGCCAGCAGCGTGAATGTGATGAGAATGCCCGGCGGCGGTCGCGGTGGCTTCGGCGGCCCAGGCGCACCGGGAAACCCGCAGAACCAATAAAGGAGCACCTCACTAACATATCCGGCCACTCTTCCGAGGGGGGGCTCAGGACACTCTCATTACTTTCGAGAATAGAACCAATATTTTTAGATTCTTATATTTACGCTCTCCGCAGGCAAGAAGATGCTGACGGCTGTGATCCCCGCCCTTGACAACGTTTACATCTCACGCCTATCGTGGCGCTAATTTCCAATCTGACCACCCGGAACAATGTCTGGTTCGTCCAGCGCTGCGGGCCATGTTGTGACTTTGTCCGGGTAGCGAATCATAAATGCGCCGGACGCGATCCACGCGCGCGTGGATCGCAGGCGCCTGCATGGATGGGTTCGATAAGAACGAGAGGCTTGAATGAAAGCGTTTTCAAGGGTCCTTATTTTCAGCATCTTTCTCTTAACCTGCAATGCATTGCACGCACAGGAGTTCACCGGCCACGTAACCGATTCCACCGGGGCTGCACTGACCAAGGCCACCATCATCGCCCACAACGTGGCCACTGGCGTCGAAACAACTACAACCACCACCTCCGCGGGCGACTATACCATCCCCTATCTGATTCCAGGCGCATACACGGTTTCCGCCCAGGCCCCTGGATTTGCAACCGGCGTTCACGCCGGCATCAATTTGCAGGTCGGCCAAACCTCAACTGTGAATTTCAGTCTGAAAATTGGCAGCACCACACAGACCGTCACCGTCACCGCCGACACTCTCCTTGACGTCAGCAAAGCGGACACCGGCGAAGTTATCGAAAACACCCGTGTCACCGAGCTCCCGCTGAACGGCCGCGATCCCGGCATGTTGGCCATCCTCGCCCCCGGCGCCCTCTGGACGGGCAGCCCGCAGTGGCAGCGCCCCTTTGACGACACCCAGGCCAACACCGCCGTCAATGGCGGTCAGTCGGGAAACATTGAAATGATGATGGACGGCGTTCCCAACAACGCCACGCCCATCAATAATGCCGGCCAGGCAAACATCGCCTACGTTCCCCCCGTCGATTCGGTCCAGGAATTCAAGATGATCACCAACCCCTACGATGCGCAGTATGGCCTCATGGCCGGCGCGGTCGAGGATGT
This sequence comes from Acidobacteriaceae bacterium, assembly GCA_030038435.1. Lineage (GTDB taxonomy): Bacteria > Acidobacteriota > Terriglobia > Terriglobales > Acidobacteriaceae > Telmatobacter. The sequence goes on from JASHOY010000404.1 coordinate 7,894, forward strand.
CGAGCTGAAATCGGGCACCAACCAACTGCACGGTACAGCCTATGAGTACGCGCGGCGCACCTGGCTCGACGCCAATACCTGGCAAAACGATTGGGTCATCGCAAGAGCGACGCCGGGAACCAACTTGAAAGCGTACCAGACCCCACCGATGAAATGGGATCAGTACGGCGCCGAGTTGGATGGTCCGGTCTATCTGCCCAAGCTTTACCACGGCCGCAATAGGTCATTCTTTACGGCATCCTACGAAAACTGGCACGAGATCGAGCCCAACACCATCGTCGAATCCGTTCCGGGTGCCGGCTGGGTTAATGGCGACTTCAGCAATCTCGTCTATTGGACGGGTTCTGGCTACGCTCCCATCAGCATCCTCGACCCCTTGAACATCTCGCAAAACTCCCAGGGAACATGGGTCCGAGTACCCTTCGGTCCCACCGACTCAATTAACCCGACCTCAGCAGCGAACATCATCCCGGCCTCGCGAATCAACCCCGTGGCGCAGAAAATCATCGCCCTGTATCCGGCGCCCAACACTGCCACGTCGAACGGATCCAATCCCTTCGCGAGCAACTACACAGTTACCGGCCCCGATGTGGACCGTTATCGCAACGCACTCGGAAAGTGGGATTGGAACCTGTCTCCAAAAGACCGCTTCAGTCTTCACTATGGCTACTGGGAACGGGTCGAAGTACGCAGCTACGACGGCTTTACCGGCCCCGAACAGGAAGGCCAGCTTCCTCACGGCGAACGCAGCCACACCTTCACGCTCGAGGAAACGCACACCTTCACGTCCAACCTGTTTCTCGATCTTCGCGCCAACGCTTCTGTGAGAGCTGACTACAGCTATAACGGTCCGGCCTTCGATCCCACCACGCTTCTCGGCTGGAGCAAGTCGCAGGCCTTGGCCATGGGTCCTGCAGCAGCGTCTGAATTCCCTTACCTCGACATCAGTGAATTTGCCAGCATGGGTACCAACAGCAATGGTCAAAGCGTCAAGAATTCCCTCGCGCTGTTACCGAGTCTCACCTGGGTAAAAGGCGCACATACAATCCATACCGGCCTAGACCTCCGTCTCTGGCAGATCGGCTATGATGTGATCGGGGGCGGCAACGACTTCTGGATTGACCGCACCTGGACCCAGACCAACTGCGGAAGCTGCGGCTCGTGGGATCAGGCCAGCGGAAACTCCATCGCTTCGCTTCTGCTCGGCAACCCAACTTCCGGTAGCAACGCCATCAACACGGAAACCTACTGGAGTTCCCATTACTGGGCGCCGTTCGTCCAGGATGACTGGAAACTCAATCACAAGCTCACGTTGAACCTCGGCGCTCGCTGGGATTTCGTGATGCCGGAAACGGAACGGAATAACCGCGCCAATGGCGGGTTTAATTTCACCGCCGTCAGTCCGCTCAACTCCATGGTCACTGTTCCGGGATATAGCCAGATTCTCGGCGGCGTCACCTTTCTCGGCGTCAATGGTTACGGGCATTCCGCATATCCATTGTCTAAATGGGACATCCAGCCGCGCATTGGATTCGCCTACGCACTGGATAACAAAACAATCATTCGCGGCGGTTTTGGCGAATCGACCAGGAGCCCCGAAAACGCGCCGAATAGCATCGGCTACAACGCCACGACGAGTTATCAGGCCAACGATCCTAACTAGTCGGTCCTGAAAAATCTCATAACATGCTTTATTGTCAATAACATAAAATGGATTAATGTGGTATAATTGCCTCAGTTTCATGGCAACTTCTGCTGATAACTGGGGAAAAACGAATGCGTCCGAAGAGCGAGCCGAA
>JASHOY010000405.1 GCA_030038435.1 Acidobacteriaceae bacterium
TGACAGCGACAATCGGGCGGCTGTTCTCGAACGCCGATGATGTCCAGGGGGCAGTCCCTACGGCGGTGTTGAGCTACGAGGCATGGAAAAACGATTACGATTCCGACCCCACGGTCGTGGGCAGCACGTTTTCAGTGAACACGCAGCCCGTCACGGTCATTGGCATCGCACCGAGGGGCTTCTTTGGCGATCAGCTCTCCAGCACTCCGCCGGATTTCTATCTGCCAATTCAGTCCGCACTGGTTTTGGCAAATGCCTCGTATGCGCGCGATCCGAACGCAAATTGGCTTGATATTATCGGTCGCGTTAAAGCGGGGACCAACCGGTTGCAACTCCAGGCAAAACTGAGCGCCGTTCTACGCCATGTGCTCGCACCCATTCACACTTTTTCGACGGAGCGCAACAAAGCTCTCCTGTCGAAGGTGCACATTGTTCTTACGCCCGGCGGAGATGGTACCACGGCTATGCAAGAACAGTATGCTTCGCAACTGGATCTCCTTATGGCGATCTCCGGGTTGGTGTTGCTCATCGCCTGCGCAAACGTGGCCAATCTCCTGCTGGTACGCGGCATGAATCGTAAGGTCGAGATGTCCGTACACGCCGCGCTCGGGGCAATGCGCTCAAGGCTGATCCGCCAACTGCTTACCGAAAGCATCATTATTGCGTTGTTGGGTGGTCTTGCCGGTTTGGCGATTGCATATGGTGGCACACGCATGCTGCTGGAGATGGCCTTTCCGGGAGCGGATGAATTGCCAATCCAAGCTGGTCCTTCGTTAGTTGTCCTAGCTTTTGCGTGCGGTCTCTCCTTGGTCACCGCCATTCTCTTCGGAATCGGCCCTGCCTGGATGGCGGCGAAAGCTGAGCCTGGCGAAGCTCTGCGAACCGGTCATCGGGCCGCGACTGGTGGTTCTACATTGTTGCAGCGCGGCTTGGTCGTGGCACAGACCGCAATCTCTCTGGTCCTTCTCGTCGCGGCCGGGTTATTCACTCAGAGCTTGAACCGCCTACAGCACGCCGACCTCCTGCTCGAAGCGAGCAACCGCTATATCGTCCATATCGATCCTCAGGCAGCCGGCTATCTGCCAAGTCAGGTCGGCGGTCTCTATCGGAGCATCGAACAGCAATTTCACGCCATACCAGGTGTCCTCAAAGTCGGGATTTCCACGTACACGCCCATGGAACACAGAAACGATGGCTGGAGCGTCCAGCTTCAAGGGCAGCCCGATCTACAGGTCAATGCTTCTGATGTGAGGGTGAACGCCGAGTATTTCGACGCTGTGGGGACGCATGTACGAATGGGCCGCGGTATTACCCCACAGGACACGCCTGCCTCCACGACGGTAGCTGTTGTGAACCAGTCGTTTGTCAAGAAGCTCTTTAAGCCTGGCGAGAATCCCATCGGGCAACGTTTCGGCACCGGGCCCAACACATCTGGCGACTACGAGATCGTGGGCGTAGTGGAAGACACGGTTTACACCAGTGTGCGCTGGAAAAGCCACGCGATGTATTTCCTGCCTATCCTGCAAAGGGCCGCCAGTGACAAGACACCGATTGACCAGGATTACGATCTGTACGCCGAGGATATCGTGCTGAAGACAGCTCATCCCATTACCAATATGGAGTCGCTGACCAGGCACACCTTATCCGCCATCAATCCCAATCTGGCTGTCGTGAAATTTCAGAAGTTCCAAGAGCAGATCGCCGATCAATTCACCAATGACCGAATGATTGCTCGCCTCACGGTGATTTTCGGCGCTCTCGCGCTGCTGCTGGCGACTGTTGGACTGTACGGTGTCACCTCCTACGGCGTTTCCCGCCGCACAGGCGAAATTGGCATTCGCATGGCCCTCGGAGCTGAGCGGACGCAAGTTGTCGGCATGATCATTCGGGGAGCCTTTCTCCAGATTCTATTGGGATTGGCGATCGGACTGCCTTGTGCGGTGCTGTGCATCCGATTTGTTGAGTCGATCCTTTACGAAGTAAAGATCATCGATGGGACAGTAATGTTGGCCACAGTCCTCCCATTGATATTGGCTGCATTTATTGCCGCACTTATTCCAGCCCGGCGAGCCGCGTCGATTGATCCGGTGCAGGCATTGCGATCCGAATGAGGAGATTTGGCATGAGGGGTGTGAAGAGATTGTTTGCGCGCGTCCAGAATTTCACGACCGGCCGCCGCGGCGATAAGCGGCTGCGCGAGGAGATGGAGCAGCATGTCTCCATGCAAACCGAAGAAAACATCCGCGCCGGAATGCCGTCGGAAGAAGCTCGCCGCCAGGCGCGGCTGAGGCTCGGAGGGACAGAAGCAATCCGGGAGAAGTTCCACGCGGAGGAAGGATTGCCGCTCCTGGAAAACGTGCTGCAGGATTCACGCTACGCTATGCGTCAATTGCGCAAGTCGCCTGGATTCGCCTTCATTGCCGTCCTGACGCTTTCACTCGGCGTCGGGGCGGCCACTGCGATCTTCAGCGTGGTCGATGCGGTGATCCTAAGACCGCTGCCTTACAGCCATGCGGACAGGATCTACGTCCCAGAGACCTTCTCCCACGAAGGTTACACTCAGCCGTTTTCGTTGCCGAGTTTCAAAGACTTTCGCGCGCAGAATCACGTGTTTGCCGCCGTCTCAGGCGTCTCGTCGTATCAAGGCGTGAATCTCGAGACACGTTCGGGCCCGGTGTCCCTCGAATGGGTGCAGGGATCGGACGATTTCTTCGGTGTTTTCGGCGTCGCGCCCATTCTCGGACGCACGTACCGCCCCGGCGAGGACCAGCCCGGGAAAAATGACGTCGCCGTGCTCAGTTACGACGTATGGCAAAACAACTTCGGTGGTCAAACGAGCGTTATCGGCCGGACAATCGACCTCAATGGTCGCCCTTACGTCTGCATCGGTGTGATGCCGGCAGGCTTCCGCTACCCACTGAGCGTGCGGCACGCCATCTACACACCGCTGCATCCCGACCCGCTACTCGTCAACCGCCGCGGTGATCACTGGCTGCGTGCGATCGGCCGGCTTAAGGCCGGCGTCACCCGCCAGAAGGCTGAGGCCGACCTGAACTCCGTTCTGGCCAATCTTGGCCGCGCCTATCCCGATACTGACCGAGGGCGGAGGGTCCAGCTTATAAGCCTGACCGACGCGGTGGAGGGCAGCGAGGCCGGAGCCTTGTGGACGCTCTCCGCTGCCGTCCTCGCCATTCTGCTCATCGTCTGCGTGAACGTCGCCGGACTCTTGCTGGCGCGTGGCGTCAAGCGCGAACGGGAGATCGCCCTGCGCGCGGCCGTAGGCGCCAACCGCGCCCGCCTGGTGCGCCAGGCGCTCACGGAAAGCCTGCTGCTCGCGGCGCTGGGAACGGGCGGCGGCATCTTCCTCTCCTGGGTACTGCTCTCTGCGCTACGTACTTTCCTGATCCACGCCCTGCAGCGCGGCGCTGACGTACACATGGATGTGCCGGTACTGCTGGCTGCTCTGGCGCTCTCTGTCTTCACGACCCTCGCAGCTTCGATCTTTCCGTCGTTGCAGCTTTCGGGCACAGATCCCAACCAGGCGCTGCGCAGCGGCGGGACAGCGGGAACTTCGCGCGCGCATCACAGGCTGCGCTCGGTTTTCATCGTTTCCCAGGTGGCGCTGTCGCTGGTTCTGCTGGTCGTCGCCGGCGTGTTGCTGCGCGATGTCGCCGGTTACCGGAACACTCATCTCGGTTTCGACGCCCGCCATATCCTCGCCCTCGAAATCGATCTTTCTCCCGGCCACTATCAGAACCGCAATATTTGGGCGGACTTCTACCAGCCTATGCTGGACCAGGTGACGCATCTCCCCGGCGTCCGTGCGGCGGGCGTAATCAACCTGGTTCCAATTCAGGGATGGGGCTGGAACTCCGAAATTCACATCACCGGTCAGCCGCCAGCGCCGCCGAACGAAATCACGCTGGCTGAGGACCGCTACGTTTCGCCCGGCTACTTTGATGCGCTGGGAATTCATCTCCGCCAGGGCCGCATGCTGTTTCCCGCTCTCGACGTATCGACGAACAAAGCGGCGACCGTCGTCGTCAACCAGGCCTTCGTGAGGAAGTTCATGCCCACCGGCCTCAACCCGGTCGGCCAGCGCATTGACGACAGCGACAAAGCCGACGAGAAGACGCAGATCGTGGGCGAGGTCACCAATGTCCGCCAGGACCTGATGCGGCCGCCCATGCCGGAAATGGATTATCTCTATACTGAGTTGCCGGCGAAATTCAGCGCCATCTTGCTGCGCTCCAATCTGGTCGTCAACACTTACGGCGATCCACAGTCCGTAATTCCGGCACTGCGCCAGGTTTTTCGCCGGGTCGATCCGACGCTGCCTTTTCGCGCACCGGAGACGATGGACGAGATCGTCGCCGACCAGCTCGTGATGCAGCGCATGGAAAGCTGGCTCTTCGGCATCTTCGCCTCGTTGGCCGTGCTGCTGGCCGTTGTGGGCCTCTACGGGCTGATCAGCCACGAAGTGGAGATGGCCACGCGCGACATCGGCATCCGCATGGCCCTGGGGGCCACGCGCAGCGGAGTCTTCACGCTCATTCTGCGGCGCGTGGCGATTCTGCTCGCCGTTGGCATCGCCGCCGGACTTGCCCTGACTTTTGCCGCGAAGCACCTGATCGCTTCAGTTGCGGTGATCCACTTCGCCCACAAGGCCGGATTGCTGGCTCTTCTGGTGCTGATTCTCGCCGCGGCCGGATTCGTCGCCGCCATTCTGCCCATGCGACGCGCGGCCTCGATCGAGCCCGTGCAGGCGCTGCGGTCGGAGTGAGAGAGGTCGGCTTTCAATCGAGACTCTGCCCGGCGGGCGGGCTGAAGTCGTCGCCCGCGCTCACGCGGGCATCGAGAGAGGGCGGGCAGACGGGCAGCAGGGATAAAGAGGCGGATGCTATGCGTCATGCTCCGTGGGAAGGACGCCTAAACAGGCCCGTTCAACCTGAGATCCCGTAGCGCCTCGCGATACTGGGAAAGAAACTGAAGGCCGGCAAGCCGCATGCCTTCGCGGCAGCCTGCACGCTCCGCTTTCGACGTACGCCACGGCGCGCAAAGATTCTCTTTCGCAAGCTGGCTGGCGACTGCGGCCTCCATTACTTCAAGGTTCACCGCTGTATCCTCGAACTGCTCTTCGAGACGGGCCAGCGTGATGATATAGCCTTCGATGCGAGCGAAGCGATACCGTTCAGATTCATGATTCATTTGGGTTCCTCCAATTCGGTTTTGAAGACAAAGGAAAGCGCCGGCCACGGTGTAATCGGTGGCTGGCGCGAGGATGGTTCACTTCGAGAGCGGGCCACACCGAAATGTGGCCCGCAAAGGTTCGTTCTCAATGGGTCAGAAACAGCTTGCCGTCGTTATTGAATGCCTGGCGGAGAATGATCCGGGCCTCGCGCAGGTACTGGTGCACCTTTGCTTTGCTCACTCCCATTGCCTGAGCGATCACTTTCGGGTCGAGGATCGGCCTTCTGCCCCGTTCCCGTTTCCATGCGTCCGGATCGCCGGAAGCGGTAAAGGCATGTTCCTTGACCGCATGATCGGGACCAAGCGAACGAATGCACTCGAGGGTCGCCCGCACCGGCGGCCGGAGTTGGGGAAATGTCGTCACCCGGTCCAGCAATTCCCAGGTGATGATCTCGTCCTCAGCATCATTCCGACAGCGCCATTTCGAGGCTGCCAAAGCCGTCAGGTCGGCGGCCGTGCGGATGCCGAGGTTTTCCTCGCGGCGAAAGTATGCGCGCACGGCCCCCAGCACCATCGACCGTAGTAGATAGCGCCGAAAGGCGTTCTCCTCCGTTTTCAAAGCACATTTCGTTTGAAAGACGGCGAGAACGGCCTCGACTGCGCCGCCGTACATCAGTTCGATCTGCAAGTCGGAGGGATGAACAAAGATCCTCGACGCCCGCCGGCGTGCGGTTGGCTCCGCCAGTGGCAGAGCAGAGGCAAGAAATACGTCCATGGCGCGCGGATGGCCGTGATCGTAGCGGTAGGCAACTTCGGCCACCTGAATGCGGGTGTCTCTGGGTGTGGCGGTGAACAGATGGTGCAGGAGAGCCTCCATCTGTAGTTCGTCGAGGGCAGGAATTTTTCTCTCGGAGATCAAGTTGGTCACGATGTCAAACATGGTTCGGCTCCTTCGCAGGGTGGATTTGCCTCGTTTCGGCCCTGGTGGGCCCAAAAAAGACATTCGTTTCATGGCTGGCGAAGGAAGAGCGGAGTGAGGCGCTGTCCACCCCCGGAGCGAAGCGAAGCCCGCAGGGGCGGCGAAGCGAGCACGGCGCGCACGGTTTGCGCCGCGCGGAGCTGCAGCCGCGGGGTTGAGAGAAGGAGCCGAACGGAGCCTAGAGTTCGCCCGGAAACGAATGTCGAAGGGCAGGATCAGCCGAAGGCTGTACCGAATTGCTTTTGCAGGTCAGGGACGGGGTCGCGGCGGCGACCGAAGACCTTGAGAGGTTCTTACTGTCTCTGTTAGACGGTTGTCTGAAGCCGGGGCGTTCAGACGAAGAGAGAAAGTTGGTCGTCTTTCCTTATTGCTGCGCGGCTGTGCACACGTCGGGACCGGGAGTTTCGGAGCAGGGAGGCCCCGCAGGAACAGGGGGTGGAGAACGGCAGGCTCGGCTGAAGCCAGGTAAGGTGCCTGTCCCCTCCGGTAGTAAAGAAAAGGTGGTTGTGGCAGATCAAAATGAGGCAGAGACAGGTGCTGATAAGTGCCTTATAATTCGATGCATTCAGCATATTCCCCTGGATGCGATGCGCCGTTGTGTTCGAGTCTGGGTGTTTTCGTTGTTTCCCATGAGACTGGGCGCAACCGCAAGAGTGCAGGAGCCTGTTTATGGACACACTCGCGGCTAATACGGAACGTACGGACCTCTTTGCGAAACGATTCATGGCGTTAACCGGTAATGCGCCTTTCCCTTGGCAGGAGTCCCTATTTCTGCGGTTTCTGTCGAAGGGATTTCCTGCTGACGTCAGTCTTCCTACGGGAACGGGGAAGACCTCCATCATGACGATTTGGCTTCTCGCACTAGCAGAGAAGTTATCGGTGAATCCAAAGCAAAACGAAATTCCACGGCGTTTAATATGGGTGGTCAATCGTCGCGTGGTTGTCGACCAAGCAACGAACGAGGCAGAACAGCTCAGGTCGAGGTTGGGCGAATCGGCAATCGCGGAACTCGTGCTGATCCGTGATGCGCTCAGGAGGCTGACCACGAACGATTCCGATGAGGTCCTCGGGATTAGCACTCTGAGGGGTCAATTCGAAGACAACGCCGAATGGCGTGGTGATCCTTCACGGCCGGCGGTGATTGTGGGAACCGTCGATATGATCGGTAGCCGACTATTGTTCTCTGGCTACGGCGTCGGGTTCAAATCAAAACCTCTACATGCCGGCTTTCTCGGACAGGATGCCCTAGTTGTGCACGATGAAGCGCATCTCGAACCCGCATTTCAGGAACTACTCACTGCCATTCGTGAAGAGCAGAAGCGCTTCGGGGAACTCGGCAAATTCCACACTATCGCGTTATCGGCTACATCACGTATGGGAGACGATTTATTCGGATTGACTGAGGTTGAGAAGAATATTCCCCACGAGATTCCTGATCCACCGGAAACGTCCCTTCACGTTATATGGCGCCGGCAAAGTGCAAAGAAGACCATCCACCTACACGAGAACAACAACGAAGGGGAACTGGCGGATGAGATGGCCGAGGAGGCCCTGAAATTCAGGGACTCTGCGTGTGCGGTATTGGTATTCGTACAAAGAGTTGAGGATGTCGGGAAGGTTCGCAAGAAGTTGCCGAAGGGCAAGTCACAACAGCTTACCGGCACACAGCGAGGTCTTGAGAGAGACGCGCTAGTTTCGGGTGACCCAATTTTTCGACGCTTCCTATCACGAGCAGGACGGGCCAATGATACTGTCTACCTCGTCTGCACATCCGCCGGAGAAGTGGGCGTGAACATTTCGGCGGATCATCTTGTTTGCGATCTCTCTACATTCGATAGCATGGTGCAACGCTTTGGCCGTGTGAATCGTTTTGGCAACCGCAACGATACAGAGATCCACATCTTCTATCCCAAAGAATTCAAGGCGGACAATGTTCTCGATGATCGGAGGAAGAAGACCCTTGAGTTGATTCAGAAGCTCCGGCCACCGCGAAATGGTAGCCCAAAGGCGCTCGGCGAACTTACTCCTGAAGAATACCTCGCAGCATTCGCATCGGCGCCCAAGATTTTACCCATATCCGACATCTTGCTCGACTCTTGGGCGCTCACTACGATCCGCGGTAAACTGCCTGGCCGTCCGCCGGTCGAACCGTATCTCCATGGACTGAGCGCTGAGCCACCGCAAACGCACGTGGCTTGGCGGGACGAGGTCGATCTGATTACCGGCGAGTTGCGGGAGCTATATAAGCCCGAAGACCTGTTGGAAGACTATCCGCTGAAACCGCATGAACTGCTTCGGGACCGGAGTGACCGCGTTTACAGGGCCCTTTCCAGGATTGCGGAACGGCATCTTGACGATGATAAGCCGGTCTGGTTGCTGACAGATGACGGCAGTGTCGAAGTGCTGACTTTACGCAAAGTGAAGGACAGCAAAAGCGACCTGATCAATAACTGCACGATTTTGCTTCCGCCGTCAGGCGGTGGATTAAGCAAAGAAGGCTCGCTGGATGGCGACTTGGATAGAGACCCGGATATACGCTACGATGTCGCCGATGAATGGCGGGATGCGACGGGTACGCCACGCCGGGTTCGCGTTTGGGATGATAACTTCCTGTTGCCGGCAGGGATCAAGGGAATGCGGCTCATGCGCACCATCGACTGCAATCCTGGAGCCGACGATGAGCTTGAAGAGGGCGAAGTCGCTAGCCGAAGATACTGGCACTGGTACGAGCTGCCGGCTAGGGCGGACAACGATGGCTCAATGCGAGACGCTGGGGCGGTGCTGTGGGATGTTCACACGGAAGATGTCGTCAGTCATGCCGCTCGTATTGTTGGGCAACTTCCGCTCTCGGATGACCTGCGAATGGCCGTGATAGCAGCTGCGCGCTGCCATGATTTCGGAAAGCGGAGATCTCTCTTTCAGAGAATCATCGGCAATCCCGTCAGCAATCCTCTGCTCGCAAAATCCGGCAGGAAGAAAGAACCGTACAGTCTGAACGAGAATTACCGGCACGAATTTGCTTCTCTGCTCGATGCCGTGAAGGACTCGGAGTTTTGTGAGCTAGGTCCTGACCTGCAAGAGCTGGTTCTTCACCTGGTTGCGGCACATCACGGGCGCGCGCGCCCGCATTTTCCGGCAGAGGAAGCATACGATCCGGAAGCAACCGACAAGAACAATTCCCTCGTCGCCGCCCAAGTGCCGCAGCGGTTCGCCAGGCTGCAACGCAAATATGGACGCTGGGGATTGGCATATCTTGAATCATTGCTTCGCGCAGCCGATTACGTCGCAAGCGCGCATCCATCTGCTATCTGGAGAGGCAACCAGTGACTATTCGCATCGACCTAGACGCAAACAATCCTGGCCAGTTCTTCGCCTGCTGCGGCTTGCTTGAAGTGGCTGACAGACTCTGGGAATACGCGGAAGGATGGTTTGAGACCGGTACGTTTTCCATCAAGGCCGGGAATGAAGAAGCGTCCTTGTCGAAGCTTTTGAAGACGGTACGGGACTTCCGCCTCTCGGGGGATGATGCATGGTCGTCCGATGAGGATGAAGACGAGCAAGGAAATGACGCTGTGGACGCGGCAGAATCGCTGACTATCGTCTCTCCTATCTTCCTCCGACTTGACTGGTGGCAAGACAAATCAATCAAGACATGGGCTGGCTCTATGAATGCTCGCAGAATATTTCTGGCGATGTGTAATGCCATCGACCCACATTGCGTTTCTCCATTCGGTCAGAGCGGAGTTATTTTCGATACGCAAGCTCCGGAACCGTCCAGTACTGGAAGAAAGAAAGTCAAGAAACCGAAGAAGCGCGAACCCTTCTATTTCGACGGGCAGCGGGGAGCAAGCGCTTGGTCAATTGATGTTGGGTTTTCGACGGATTCGTTGAATCTGCATACTGTCGCAAGTCCGGTTGTGGAAGTTCTATGCCTCGTCGGCCTCCAACGCTTCCGACCGCGGCCGACTCAGACGCCTCGAGTTTTTGATTACTTTACGTGGCGTACGCCGTTTCCTGTCCCCATTGCACCGGCAGCGGTATCCGGTTTGATTGGAGATGGAGAATGTTACCGATTTGCAAATAGTTTCCGCACCGATCAGAGAAAACACAAGGCATTTATGCCAGCAACACGAATTCCAAGGAGTGCATTATGAATGATCTGTTGACTAAGTTTGACCAATGGCTTACGGATGAGGGCCCGGCAGCTTTAGTTCTTCGTGAGTACCTCCTCCCTGTAGAAGGGCCGGACGGGGTCCTGTTCCCGGCTACATTCGCTGCCAGCGAAGATAAAACGTTCAAAGGCGGCTACAACATCGACGTGTTTGCTGACGGCAAAAACATCTGTCTCATCGACAGCGTAGGGTCGCAAGCGAACCGGATTGAGCCGATATTTGGTTTACCAAAATACGCGGGTCTTGTGCCTCAGATCGTGATCAAAGCCGGCGCCAAAAGGGTCAATTTACTAGAAGCCGGACATCGTGCAGGCGATGCCATTGTTCGCTGTTCCGAGTTGCAGCAGGAGTTGCAGGACGCATTCAAAGCGCTCCTGAATTGGGACAGTGAGCCACTGGCGAAAATTGTGCCAACCTCGATTGTGTTCGGGGTTTGGGATTCCCGCGATACGCAGGCCAAATTGCCGCGGCTGATTGCATCGACGATTCGGGCCTTCGATGTGCGCAAACTTACAAGATCAGCCCAATATGTCCCCGCAACGGAGTATATTGCCGAGGGCCTCCTTGATGAACCGGCTGATAAGAATACACAGGATGCCTACTCCGGACGTGGATTTATACACGTTCCTGCATCGGGTTCTCACGGAGGCGTCATTGCCGATGGAGGAATTCGCCGCGACGCGTCGCTGCATCTGGCTGCTTTGCGGCTTTTGACCGCAGGCGACGATAAGAAAACGCACACCTTGAGGCGTTATGTTCTTGGCCTTGCCTTGACCGCATTCACTTATCCGCCTTCCGGCTATCTTCGCCAGGGATGCACTCTCGTTCTTAATCCAGACAAGCCCCGGGAGTTTGCCGAGGTGTATGGTGATGGACGCCGCGTTCCGGTTTCCGTCACACATGATGATGCGCTCGATTTCGCCAAGGCCGCAGCCTCCGAATTCAGTATAGGGGAGAACCGTGAAGTAGAGTTCGAAACGGAAAAGGCCAGAGCAGAAATAGGCGAAGCATCGGGAAAGGGTAAGAAGAAAGCTAAAGGTAAGGCCAAGATGGAAGTGGGAGAGGAAGAAGCGTTATCGGAAAAATCATGAGCTCGTACTTTTGCCTTTCCATTCGATTTCTTGACCAGATGTTCCATGGACGGTGCGATGGTAATCAACCGGAGTGGCCGCCATCGCCTCTGCGCGCCTTTCAGTCATTGGTAGCGGCAGCCGCAAGAAGAGGTGGGCTGGAAGATTCTTCCGCGCTGCGATGGCTGGAAGAAGAATGTGTAAAATCTGCGCCGATGCTGATATCTCCCGTTGCCGTTCCTGCCGCGGAAAGTTATCGCCTTTCCGTGCCCAACAACGCGATGGACATCGTGGCCCGGGCCTGGGCTCGTGGTAATGATTCGAACTCCGGCGATGCCAATCCCGCGACGCACCGAACTATGAAGAGCGTTGGGCCGATGCTGATCGGGAGCGGCGATGCCGTGCATTACCTCTGGCCTTTGGGTGATCCGCTGGATGAATCCGCTCGTGAGAGCATGAGAACTCTTTGTGACGTAGCACGCAGCGTGGTAGCGCTGGGTTGGGGAATAGATATGGCAATTGGGCATGGGACGATATTGGCGGATGCGGAAGCCATGTCTCTGGCTGGTGAGCGATGGTTCCCAGGTACCGGATACGTTGGTAGCG
>JASHOY010000406.1 GCA_030038435.1 Acidobacteriaceae bacterium
GCGCGGCGCTGGCTCAGGTCGTAGTTGTACTGCGCCGGACCGGCGGAATCGGTGCCGCCGGTGACTTCAAGGATGTAGTTATTCGCCGAGGAAAGCTGCGAGGCGAAGCTGTCAAGATCGCTGCGGTCCTTGGCGGTGAGCAGAGCCTTGTTGAAGGCGAAGTGGACGGAGACGTCGGAGACCTGCTTGTAGTTGTCGAGATCTTTGACGACGCTGTCGAGCGTGTCCGCGCGATTCACTGCATTATTGGCGGAGGTTTGCGCGTTGCCGGCCTGCTCGCTGGCATTCTGCGCGTTCTGGTTGGCAGAATCTGCGGAGCTCTGCGCCTTCTGAATTCCCGCCTGGGCTCTCTGGTCTACATCCTGAATCTTGCGGGAGTTGTCCGCTGTTTCGTTGTTCAACTGGCCTGCGTGCTGAATGATGGGCGCGGTCTGATTGCGCACATATTTCTTCGTAGCGCAGCCCGTCACGCCGGCGGCCACCAGGGCCGCTGACATCCAAACATAGCCGAAGCGTCGCATAATCATGGTTTTTTCCTCATTTTCCGCCGCGCGAGACACTACACTTGGGGCTGGGCGGAAGTAGCCTTTCCCCTCGTAGGTTGAATAAGCAACTCAGCTTCCACATGGAAGAGATTGAGTATGTTGCTGAAAAATAATCGGATCTACGCATCTGGGATCGGATTTGGCATCACAAATACCGTGTATTTTTTACCTTGATCCGGTAAGGTTTGCCCGGAGAAACGGCGAAAACGGGGTAAGCAGCCCCGCGCCGTCTTGCAGTCTCGAAGGCCCCTTCGGCTCCCGTTATGCTAAGAAGAGCGTCACCGCTGTGCGGTTGCCGTGGCGGAAAGTTTTTTGGCTGCCCGATGGACCTCTACGAAAAGATACGCGCCCTTCCGACCCAACCGGGCGTGTACCTCTACAAGGACGCAGAAGGTGAGGTCATCTATGTGGGGAAGGCCAAAAACCTTCGCTCGCGGGTGCGCTCGTACCTGCTGGAGGCATCGCAGGCCAACGCGAAAACCGGCTCGCTGATGCGCGAGGCCGCCGACCTCGATTACATCCTGGTGGCCAATGAGCACGAGGCGCTGGCTCTGGAAAACAACCTGATCAAGCAGCGCAAGCCGCGATTCAACATCCTGCTGCGCGACGACAAGACCTATCCGTATGTGAAGCTGACGCTGGCGGACCGGTATCCTAAGGTCTTTGTGACCCGGCGTCTGCGCAAGGACGGGGCGGCGTACTATGGACCCTACTTTCCGGGGAATCTGGCTTACCGCGTCGCTGAACTGATTCACCGCAGTTTTCTGCTGCCGAGCTGCAAGGTGGATTTGTCCCGATATCATCCGCGCGCATGCCTGCAGTTCTACATTCACCGCTGCCTGGGCCCATGCGTGGAGGGACTGACCACGCCAGAGATTTACCAGCAAGCGGTTCGCGATGCGCAGCTTTTTCTGGAAGGACGGCATGCCGAGCTGGAAAGAACTCTGGCGGCACGCATGACAGCCGCGGCGGAAGCAGAGCAGTTTGAGGCGGCGGCGCGGCTACGCGACCAGCTCTCGACGGTGCGGCAGTTGCAGGAGAAACAACGCATCGCAACCGCGGAACAAGATGATGACGCGGACGTTTTCGGGTATCACTTCGAGGAGGGCGCGCTGGCCGTGAACCTCTTCCACATGCGCAACGGAAAGATTGTGGACCGGAGAGAATTCTTCTGGGAGGACTTGCCGGAGGAGTGGCTGGTGAACGGTGATCATGGCCCAGGGATCAAGGATCAAGTACAGGATCAAGGACCCGGGAGAAAAGATCAGGAGTCAGAAATCAGCGGCCCCGGCTCCCGACAGGAACCAGGGCGTGGGAGCGAGTTCAGCGCTGGTGAGGTGTTCAGCGCGCTGTTGAAGCAGCTCTATATCGATCAGCAGTATGTGCCGCGGTCGGTGCTGGTGCCCGCGGATTTCGATGATCGCGAGTCATTAGCAGCGATGCTCAGCGAGCGCATGGTGCATCGCATCGAGATTGCGGTGCCGCAGCGCGGTGAAAAGCGGTCGCTGGTGGATCTGGCGGCACAGAACGCGAAGCAGTCTTACACCCAGCGATTCAGGGTGCTGGAGCCATCGCGGAAAGCTGTTCAGGAAGCGCTGGCCGATGCCCTGATGCTGCCGGAGTTGCCGCGGCGGATTGAATGTTTCGACATTTCGCACATTCAGGGTGCGGAGACGGTGGCTTCGCTGGTGGTTTGGGAAGACGGGAAGATGAACAAGTCGGCTTACCGCAAGTTCAAGATTGCAACGGTGGACGGCGTAGACGATTTTGCCTCGATGCGCGAAGTGGTGGAACGGCGCTACCGCAGGCTGAAGGATGAAGGACAGGCGATGCCTTCGCTGGTGCTGATTGACGGCGGCCTGGGACAACTGCACGCGGCCGCGGAGGCGCTGGAGAAGCTGGGATTCACTACGCAACCGCTGGCCGCGATCGCCAAGCGCGAAGAGGTGGTTTACGTATACGGCAACGAAGAGGAGCCGGTGGTGCTGGACCGGCGCTCGCCGGTGTTGCACCTGGTGCAGATGATTCGCGACGAGAGTCATCGCTTTGCGATCGGCTATCACCGGCAGCGGCGCGCGATGCGCGATCGCAGCTCGGAGCTGCTGGAGATACCGGGAGTTGGGCCGCAGACGCGGCAACGGCTGCTGACCCACTTCGGCAGCCTGCGCGATGTGCAGCAGGCGACTGCGGAGTCGCTGGCCGCGGTGGTGCCAGCCAAGACCGCAGAGACGATCTGGCGGCATTTTCACGCAGCGAGAGCGGCGATTGGACAGTGAGCGGCGGTTGCGGCTGTGGCGAGCAGCACAGTTTCGCATTCGAAGAATCGAAAGGCCCACGGTGCGACAGCCGTCAAGCGGTTTTTTGTAACTCGTGATCGCGGACGGCGATCATCCGGCTGCAGGCCGGGCAGGCGAAGTCCTGGGTGTGGTTGACGATGCTGGCTATGCGGGTGCCGCACCATGGGCACTTGCCGTTAAGCTCGTTAAGGCCGAGCACGGAGCCGAGCAACGGAGCGAAGATGCCCAGGATGATCAGGGGAATTCCAACGAAAATGCCAATGCCGGTTATGGTGAGCATGGTGCCGACAATGAGGCAGACCGGAGCGACGACGACTCCGAAGAATAGACCGCCGAAGGCGTTGCGGATGGGGTAGCGCTCGTGCTTCCTGGGCTCAGAGACGGCGTGGACTGCACCGGGGTTCACGGCCGAGCAGTGAGGACAATAGCTCCAATGCGGATCGAGCGCGGTGGCGCATTTCGGGCATTGCGTGAGCATAGTTTCAGTCATGGAATCAGCCGCTCCTTTCGAGCACATGCGGACCGGGCGCGGCATTCGGGGGTACGGGAGGGCTGGCTACGGTGACGGCCGGTGACCGGATGGTGAGGCCGGCGGATTCGCTTCCCGGTCCCCAATCCGGCGAAACGGATTGGGGGCCGGGGAGCACCGCACATGGACAACAGCCGGTCAATGACTCGAAACCGGGGCCGAACCAGGAGCTCGCGAGCCGCCGTTGTGCCGGGCCCTGGATCGTCTACGGTTTGAGTATGGCCGTGGTGTGGGCGCGAGTCTGTGATTGGAATCACGCGGTGCGGACGAGCCGGGTTGGAGCAGAGGCGCCCGTTTCCGGTGATGAGGCGGCTCGCCATCTCGTCGACACGGCGCCGGTTCGTACCCTCTGAATTCACCCACCCCCCGGGGGGGGTGAAAAAACGCAAGTGTATGAAAACAATATGGTTATTAATCTTACTGGCTGCAAGTGTATGAAAATAAATGAGTTATTTTTTAAGTGTATGAAAATAAATGAGTTATATGAATTATCCACCGCCTAACAGGCGGTGGCTTCGGGTTACGGCTGGAAGCCGGATTGATCGGCCATGCGGCCGATGACTTGGGCATCGCAGCCGAATCGCGGCGCCCGGAGGTGTTCGGGGTATTCACCCAGGGCTTCGCTGCGCTGCGCCCTGGGCTATTTTCGTACCGCCCCTTGCGGGGCCTGAATACCAGATCTAGCGAATCGATTGCTATTGCACAACCCACAAAATGGATTCTTCGCCTGAAGGCGAGGCGTTTACCGATCCCCTATCGGGGACTCTAGAAAATCGGATTTCGGGCCTGTTTGTTCCGAGGAGAAATGACTCTTGATTCCAAGTATAGCGATTTGCGCGGAATTGTCGGCAAAGGGCAGGGGAAATTGTTCATTTGCAGAATGAAGCACTTACACGAGAATCCGGGAGGGCGGCACTTGACAAGGCTGGGGTGGCCCCTTGCGTGAGAGAGTTTCGAAGTTGACAGCCCGGAGGGAACGGAATGTCTGAGCCGGTGGCGCGGGCTGAAGGAAACGCAGGTCCTTCAGCCCCTTGCACTACGCTTTCTGGTTCAGGATGGACACGGCGGAGTTTGGGTGGTGCGGGGTGGTTGCGCGGCGATTGCCGGAAGCAATCATAAGAGGTAAGGCACAAGGGCCGAAGTGCGACGAGCGTAGGCGACATAGGTCTCGCCAAACTGGGAACGCATCCACTTCTCCTCCATGCGGAGCTTGGCCCAGAGGACGAGAAAGATCAGGGCAAAAGCGATGAACCCGCGAACCAGCGAGAGGGCTATCGCGGTGCCAAGAAGTCCAAAGAGCAAGCCGGTGTAGATGGGATGACGGATGGCGGCGTAAGGACCGGTGGTGATGAGCTCGTGATCCTGCTTAATGGTCACCGAGCGGCTCCAGTTTCTGCCCAGATGCTCGCGCGCCCAGACAGCGAAGAGAATTCCGGCGACGGTGACCGCGACTCCTAGCCAGAAGGGCCATAAACCCACGGGCCAGAGTTCCAGGTTGAGCCAGGGGAGGGGGATCTTACCGGTCGAAAAGAGGATGATGGCGATGAGGAACACCAGGACGCGCAGAACGCGTGAGGCGGCGGGCTCAAGCCGCTGGGTGGTTTTGGCATCGATCGCTTTGATCTGCCAATAGAGGAAAAAGGAAAGCCAGATGGCAGGGAAGAAAAATCTGTAGAACCAGATCATTGGCATACCTCCGAGGTGCAGATAGTGTTTACGCACACTGGCGGTAAAAGTTGCAGGGCGACCGGAGCCGGGCCGGCCGGTGTTTTCCAACGGCGGCGCGATATCCAGAGTACTTGCACAGCAAGGATAACCGTCAAGCTGTACTGAGACGCGGGGAGGGATACGGATTTTTGGCGGCTGGTTTTTGAATCCGGGGGAATCGTCAGGCCGGGTTTGGGCTGCCTTCGTCCATGCTGAGGGTCAAGGTGGCGGAGTGGCGCACAGGGTCCGTACGCAGGCCCACAATCGCACCGAACCGGGTGTATCCCTTGGCCGCGTAGAGCTTCTTGAGGCGGTCAAGTCCGCTGGCGATTTCAGTGGAGTTGAAGATGTCACCGGGGTGGATGGGGAACTGCTGCAGGATCTGCTTCTGCGAAAAGACGCGCGCGCCATGGACCACGATTCCGGCGATGGTGTATTGCGCGCCGGCGGACACGTTGGCGGAGACGTCGACGGGAAGATCGGGCGGCACTGCCTGCAGGCGGGAAAGATTCTGAACCTCGACGCGGGAGGTGATGTAGCCACGGGCGCGCAGTTGCTGGCGAATGAGCGGGGCCAGACTCGCCGCGGGATAGCTATGACCCTCGATGGCGCGAACAACCGCGAGCCGCTCGGCTTCAGGCAGGTCAGTGGAGACCAGGGTCAGCTTGCGCACCTGGATGCGGGTGTCAGGCGATTGCGTTGCGCTCGGCTGCTTCAAAGTGCTGAAAGGTGAGGCGGAACCCTGCCCGGCGGTTGGCGAGGGCCAGGGTGAGCGGAGCCGATAGTCTCCGCAGCCGCATTCGTCCACGAAATGAAAATCGATGTCGGTCCGGGTAACGACAGGCCCGGCCTCATATCCGGAGGCGTCCGGATTCTTCACCGCCGAAGCTTGCAGGCGAATGGAGCGGTAGCGCCACACTTCGAAGGGCCGGGACGAACTGCCATCTGAAGGGTGCGAATCGATGGAGTCGGGCGGGCCGAAGACGATATAGACGTGGCCGCGATCGGTCGCCCATCCGTGCGCGTCCTTCACGGCGAAATGCTTGTTGGCGTAGGCGATGCGGCGGTAATGCTCCTGCCTGTAGGTGTTCACGGGGCTGCCGGGATTGGGATTGCGACGCTGCCAGAACTGGCGAATGAATTCATCGCGTTCCTGACCGGTTTTGAGACGCAGGAAGACCTGCTTCTCTTCGGGCGTGATGATCCAGCGAACATCCTGGTTGAGCCATTGCGCGTAGGCGGGAAGGAGTTGGGCGGCGCTGGGTGTTTGGGAATAGGAGCCAGGGGCAGACGTTGCCGATTGCGCGCGGGCCGCTCCGAGGGCGGCCAGACCGGCAGCGGCGCCGGCGAGGAGCAGCAGGGTTAGGGCTGCCGTGCGCGGAAAGACGGTGGCCTGATTGACTCCAAGGACGCGCGCGATTCTGGTCTTGAGGGCGCCTCCATTGGCGGCGAAGGCTCCAGCGGGATCGGGATGGCGCCTTTCTTCAAGCGCGCTCAAGGCCCTGGCGTAAGCGAGGCGGTCGCCGCAGATGGCGATGGCAAGGTCGTCACAGCAGTGCTCGCGCTCACGGCGGATGCGGCTGGACACCCACCAGACGGCAGGGTGATAGAAGAGCACGGTTTCAAGGACAGACTGGACGAGATTGACCAGGTAATCGTGGCGGCGGATGTGCGCCAGCTCGTGGGCAAGAATGGCTTCGATCTGCGCAGTTGAGAGGCCGGTGACGCAGCCAAGGGGAATGAGGATGACGGGGCGGAGCCATCCGATCACCGTGGGCGCCTGCACACGGGTGGAATGGAGCAGCCTGATGGTTCGCTCGATTCCCAGCCGGATGCGAAGCGCGCGTAGCATCGTTTCGAGGGCGCCAGGCGCGGGTTCGACGGCAAGGGACTGCAGCTTGCGCGTGGCCATGAGGCCGAGATTGAGCCGGCACACAAGAAGCAGAATGCCGACGAGCCAGAGGCCAATGACTGCCGGAAGAAGCCGGTTGAGAGCTCTTTCACAGCGAACCGGCCACGGGGTGGCGGGTGGTTGCAGGTCACCACCCGGCACGAGGCCGGCGTTGGCGGCGGAGAGAGCCGCGGTGAGGCGATCTGATTGCGGCTGGGCACGCGCGGCCAGCACCGCAAAGGTGATGAGGGGCAGAGCGAGCATCAACGCCATGGCGGCGCAGGCGGCGGCATAACGCAGGCGCGAGGCTCGTGAAGGCAGCAGACCGAGCACACAGGCGAGCAGCAGCGCCACGATGGCGCCCTGCCAGATGAAATGAAGGAGAGCCCAGCCGAGAGCATGCACCAGCGGATGTGCGGAAAGTTGTGTGAGGGCAGTCATGCATTCCTCTTTTCGAATTTGTCGAGCATCTCGCGGATTTCGGCCAGTTCCGACGCGGAGATGGGCTGCGAACTCAGCGCGCCGAGGACCAGGTTTTTCGCCGAACCGTCGAAGGCGCGTTCGAGGAGATTGCGGGTGAGCTGCAACTGGGTCTGTTCCCGGGGCAGCCGCGCCTCGTAAACGTGAGACCGGAAGCGCTCGCTGCGCTTGAGCAGGCCCTTTTCGGTCATCACCTGCATCTGCTTGAGAGCCGTGGTATAGCCGGTTCCCCTGCTGCGCAGGGCGGTGTGGACTTCGCGCACGGTGCTGGGGCCGCGGCTCCAGAGGATCTGGAGGATGGCCAATTCGGCTTCGGTGGGGGCCGGGAACCTGGTGGCGGATTTCGCTGGTCGGGCCATGGAAGAGAGGGTATTACGACATTTATCGTATGTCAACGATAATTTTCGTACATCGAAGAGGCGGCGGGAAGAATAGCGGGCGGGCTGCGGGCTGCACTTTATTCCCCAGCGCGGCGATGGGGCTGTTTTAAGATGCTAGGCGGACGGCGCGGCGGGATTTTGCCGTTGCGAGATGGAAAGCTGGCGCAGCCGTTGAGGTGCAAGGAGAAAGATGCGATGGGTTTGTTTCCAGCAGGGCGCAAAAGCGGGATGGTTGGGGTACTGGCGGCGGTCTGCGCCATGAGCGCGCAGGCGCAGATGGTTTCGCCGTCGATGGACAAGCCGGGGGAGCCGTTTTCGTATTTCTCGAAGCCTACGGATGAGATTGGGATGATGTACGCGCCGGCGGCGACGGAAGTGACGCCCGAAGGCTACCTGCGCACGGGGTGGGCGGAGCTGATGTTTTTCAGCGGGCCGGAGCTGACGCCAACCAGCGTACGCATACGCACACTGGAGGATGGGCGGCTGCCGATCCTGCATTACCAGTTCACGCGCGAGGGGATTGTTTACCGGTTCACGATCTTTGCGGCGACGCTGAGCGGCAAGCCGGAGGGGCCGCTGGTGAACCTGATCCGCGTGGAGATGCGGAATGAGGGGACGGAGACGACGCGGGCGATTTTCGCGACCGGGGTGCGCTATGACGCACCCAACGACACGGATCAGCCGCATGGCGACAACCGCTTCACGCGGCCGGTGGAGGGGAGATTCCCCGGCGATTACCGGCAGCCGGGAGTACGGTTTGATCCCAACTGGGTGTACTCGTTCGGGGCGGATGCATTCATGCGCGATGGGCGCATGCTTTATAGCTTTCCGGCGGGCTACGCGACGCGGGGATGGACGCTGCATGGGCGGTACAACTATCCGCAGGATGTTTCGAAGCCGGAGAAGCTGGATGTGGACCCGGTGGTGCCGGTGGGGATTGTGAGGTATTCGCGGCTGCTGAAGACGGGCGAGGAGTGGACGCTGGATTTCAAGATGCCGCTGGAGCCGACGGCGGACGCTGCAGAGCTCGCCCAGATTGCGCAGCTAGGCTTTGAGCAGGCGAAGGCGCAGACGGCGGCGTTCTGGAATGGAATTTTGAACCGCGGAATGCAGGTGGAGCTGCCGGAGCGGAAGGCGGTGGACACGTATTACGCGAGCCTGGTTTATGACCTGATGGCGATCGATCATATCGGACCGAATTACATTCAGACGGTGAACAAGCTGCACTATCACGAGTTTTATTTACGGGACGGCGCGGACATTGTGCATGACTACGACATTACGGGTTATCCGGGAATCGCCAGAGAGTGCCTGGACTTTTTTGCGACCAAGCAGTTGGCCAACGGGAATTTTCTTTCGCAGCCGCAGCAGTATGACGGCTGGGGTGAAGCGGTTTGGGCCTACGGGCAGCACTACCGGATTACGCACGACCGGGCATTTGCGGAGTGGGCGCTGCCGCAGATTGCGCGGGCCGTGGACTGGCTGAAGCAGGCGCGGGCGGCGGACCCGCTGCACATCATGCCGGCCAGCGATGTGCGCGATAACGAAAATGTTCCGGGACACATTACCGGGTATAACTTTCTGGCGCTGAGCGGGCTGAGGGTGGCGATTGCGATGGCGCGGGAGACGGGGCACGCCGAGCTGGCAGGGCAGTGGCAGGCGGAGTCCGACGATTATCAGCGGGCGTTTTTCAAGGTGCTGGACGAGCGGACGGCGGAGGATGGAGGGTATATTCCGCCGGCGCTGGACGGGCAGAAGGGCGGATACGACTGGGGAAATCTGCTGTCGGTGGTGCCGGAGCCGATCCTGGACCCGCATGACCCGCGGGTAACGGCGACGCTGAAGGCGGTGCAGGCCAAATATGCGGAAGGGATCATGACCTATGCAGACGGGGAGTTTCTGCACCACTACCTGACCATCAAGAACACCATGACGGAGGTGATTCGCGGGGACCAGGAGCGGGCGATCGGGGAGTTTTACGGTCTGCTGCTGCACACCAGCTCGACGCAGGCGGGGTTTGAGTTTGCCATCCGGCCGTGGGGCGACCGGAATTTCGAGGATAATCTGGCGCCGCACGGGTGGTTCGCGGCGGAATACCGCAATTTGCTGCGGACCATGCTGGTGCGCGAGGATGGCGGCGAGTTGCACCTGCTTTCAGCGGTTTCTCCGGACTGGATCGGGGAGGGTAAGACGATTGCGGTGCGGCAGGCGCCCACGGGTTTTGGAACGATTGCGTTTACGCTCGATCAGCCTTCGGATGAGGAGGCGGTGCTGAGGATTGAGGCTGAGTTCGGCACAGCGCCGCGAGAGTTGGTGGTGCATGTGCCGTGGTTCATGGATCTGGACACAGCGACTGCCGATGGAAAAACGGTGAATCCGACGCAGGGCACGCTGGTGTTGCAGCCCGGAACGCGGGTGGTACGAGTGAAGTGGCATCGCAGGGCAGACTCACCTTCACTGAGCTATGAGCAAGCGGTGAAGGGTTACGAAGCCGAATATGCGCAGCGCTATCAGGTGTTCATGCATGGCGACGACGCGGCGCAGCGATGATGGCGCCTTTAGCGAAACGAACGGGTTGCTGCACTGGGCGGATTTGCCCGGAAAACCTGAATTGCTTTTCTATACGCTCACGGGTTTAAGGCTCTGGGAGACCCAGGCGAGCAGGTCTTTGGGGTGAACGGGCTTGCTGAGCAGGGTGAAATGGTGTCCTGCCTGGTTTGCGGAAGCGAGCAGATCGGTGGTGCTGGCCTGACCGGAGAAGAGCAGGGTCTTGCAGTCGGGGAAAATGCGCTTGATCTGGATGGCCAGTTCGATCCCGTTCATGCCGGGGAGCACGACGTCCGTAATAAGCATTTCAGGAGGCTTGAGCAGCGCGGTTTCCAAAGCGCCGGCGCCATCGTAGGCGGCCACGGCGTTGTATCCGCTGCGGGAGAGGATCTCCGTGAGGGTGTCTGCGATAACGGATTCGTCGTCCACGATCAGAACTGTCGGCCGGTAATCAGTTTTTGCGGGCGGTTCTGATTTGTCGATAGACACGACAGCGGTCTTTCGTGTGCGGTTCATCATCAGTTTACCTCTGCATTCACCCTAGCAGGCTTTGTACCATACGGGCTGATTCTTTGGAATGTGAGTTTATCTATAAAGGTTTTACGGTTGCGCGAGATTTTGGTGAAATTTTCGCAGTTACCAGGAGGGGAGATTGGTGACGTTTTTACACGATCCGGGAAAGAATTACCGGGAAGGGACGGATACGCAAAGTTACGTATACGGGACGCAGATTTCCTGCATCAGACGCCATTGAGGAGGTAAGCGATGGCTCACGACCACGCCGCGGATTCCGCCGCGCAGGATGGATTTCAAGCCATTCTTCAGAATGACGTGCCGAAAGGGCGCGAAGGAAAGCACAAGCGGATCGTGACGAAATTGCTGAACGAAATCGAGGGGTTGTCGCCGGGGACCGCGCTGAAGGTCCCGATCTCGGCGCTGCCGGACCGGAAAGAAAACATCCGCGCTGCCCTGAACCGCGCCACGCGGCAACGGGGCCTGCAGGTGGCCACGTCGAGCGACGCCGGGCATCTCTACATCTGGAAGATTGCCGGCAAATCCTGATAGGATCGGCCTGGGATTGGGGCATGATTCCGGTTCGCATGGACAAATGGCTGTGGGCCGCGCGCTTTTTCAAGACCCGGGCGCTGGCAGCCCGGGCTTGTGAATTGGGCAGGATTCACTCGAATGGCATTGAGGCGAAGCCGGCGCGCGAAGTGCGCCTGGGAGACAAGCTGCAGATAAGAAACGAGGCGGGAGAGTTCCAGATTGAGGTTCTGGAGTTGAGCGCGATGCGCGGGCCGGCGGCAGTGGCGCAGAAACTGTACCGCGAGAGCGAAGCGAGCCGGGAAGCGCGAATGAGGGCCGCCGAGGAGGCGCGAGCGTCGCGAGTGTTTACCCCGGCTCCGGCGGGCAGGCCGAGCAAGCGCGACCGGCGCCGGATCATCCGCTTCAGAGGCGAAGTTTGAGGCGAGAGCAGAGGCTCGCGCGGTTCACCTGGCTCTTGGGAGCTCGCCCTGGGGTTCTTAGCGCCTTCCATAATCTCGATAGCGGATTGAAAGCCGCGACCTGATTTCCGAACAACGTCGCAGTGGAATTCTCCGCCAATTTAAATACCATTTTCCCGAGGCAGAAGTCCGCGTTTCAGAATGGTTCCCAAACTCTGCTGCCACATGGAATTGCCACCTCAAAATCCAAGGTGTTAGCCTCAACTTTGGATTGCACAGGAAAGGGACTCCCTGAAAAAGTCATGCAGAGTGAATATAACGGGCTTGGCCTGCCGTCGAACGGCGAACCGATTGCGTACCGCAACGGGCAGTTTGAGGTGCCCGATCATCCCATCATTCCATTCATTGAAGGCGACGGCACCGGCCGCGACATCTGGAAGGCTTCGCAGCGCGTTTTCGACGGGGCGGTCGAGAAGGCCTACGGAGGGAAACGCGCGATTCGCTGGTTTGAAGTGTTTGCCGGCGAGAAAGCCTACAGAAAGTTCAACACCTGGCTGCCCGACGACACGGTGGCGGCGGCGCGCGAGCTGCGGGTGTCAATCAAAGGGCCGCTGACTACGCCGGTGGGCGGAGGCATACGCTCGTTAAATGTAGCGCTGCGGCAGATACTGGATCTGTATGCGTGCGTGCGGCCGGTGAAGTATTACCAGGGTGTGCCCAGCCCGGTAAAGCATCCGGAGCAGGTGAACATCGTTATCTTCCGCGAGAATACGGAGGATGTTTATTCGGGAATTGAGTTCAAGCAGGGGACGCCGGATGCGGCAAAGCTCATCAGCTTCCTCAACGACGAGATGCTGAAGGGCGGCAAGAAGAAGGTCCGTCTGGACTCGGGCGTGGGGATCAAGCCGATCTCGATCTTCGGGACCAAGCGGCTGGTGCGGCGCGCGATAAACCATGCGCTGGAGACCGGGCGCAAGACGGTGACGCTGGTACACAAAGGAAACATTCAGAAGTTTACCGAGGGGGCATTCCGCGAATGGGGGTACGAGGTCGCGGCGCAGGAATTTCGCGAGCAGACAGTAACCGAGCGCGAGAGCTGGATTCTCGGCAACGTGGAGGCCAATCCGGGGATCTCGGTTGAGGAAAATGCCATGCTCATCGAGCCGGGAATGGAGTTCGGCTCTCCGAGCTTTCAGGCCTCGGTTTGCGATGAGGTCAGGACAGTGCTCGACGCGATCGGCAAGTCGCACGGGAACGGAGCCTGGAAATCGAAGGTGCTGGTGAATGACCGCATCGCCGATTCGATTTTTCAGCAAATCATCATCCGGCCGGCGGATTACAGCGTGCTGGCCACGTCCAATCTGAATGGCGATTACATTTCCGACGCGGCGGCGGCCCAGGTGGGCGGGCTGGGCATCGCGCCGGGAGCGAATATCGGCGACGGTTACGCGGTCTTTGAAGCCACGCACGGCACGGCGCCGAAATACGCCGACAAGGATGTAATCAACCCCGGATCGGTGATACTTTCCGGCGTGATGATGCTGGAGTTCATCGGCTGGAAAGAGGCGGCGAAACTGATCGAAACGGCGATGGAGAAGACCATTCTCGACAAGTTTGTGACCTATGACTTTGAGCGGCAGACGGCGGGAGCGACCAAAGTGGGGACGAGTGAGTTTGCTACGCGGATCATCGCGAACATGTGAGCAGAGATCAGAGATCAGAGACGAGGGGTCAGGGGTCAGGGGTCAGAGAGCAGAGATCAGAGATCAGGTGATTGCTTGCTGTAAAACTTTTTATTTTTGAGGAGAGATGGAATGCGGAAGAAAGTCAGCATTGTCGGCGCAGGAAATGTAGGCGCCACCTGCGCGCACTGGATTGCGGCCAAGGAACTGGCCGATGTGGTCTTGATCGACGTTGTCGAAGGCATACCGCAGGGCAAGGCGCTGGACCTGCTGGAAGCTATGCCTATCGAGAAGCGCGACGTGAATGTGGCCGGGTCGAATGACTATGCAGCCACGGCCAATTCCGACATCGTCGTCATCACTGCTGGCATTCCGCGTAAACCGGGGATGAGCCGCGACGATCTGCTGCACACCAATTACAAGATCATGTCGGACGTGGTGCAGAAAGTGGTGGCGCAGTCTCCGGAGTCGATTTTGATTATTGTTTCCAATCCGCTGGATGCGATGGCGCAGACGGCCTTCCGGCAGGCGGGTTTCAATCGCGAACGGGTGATCGGCATGGCCGGGGTGCTAGATTCGGCGCGCTTTCGGACCTTCATTGCGGCGGAGCTGAACGTGAGCGTGGAGAACGTGACTGCGTTTGTGCTGGGCGGGCACGGCGACACTATGGTGCCTCTGGCGCGCTACTCGACGGTGGCGGGAATTCCGATCACCGAATTGATTGCTCCGGACCGGCTGGCGGCGCTGGTGCAGCGCACGCGCGACGGCGGCGCGGAAATTGTGAAGTATCTGAAGACCGGCAGCGCGTATTATGCGCCTTCATCGGCGACGGTGGAGATGGTGGAGGCGATTCTGAAGGACAAGAAGAAGATTCTGCCCTGCGCCGCATATCTCGAGGGCGAATACGGAATCAAGGGCTATTACATCGGCGTGCCCTGCAAGCTGGGTGCGGCAGGCCTGGAAAAGATCATCGAAATCAAGCTCACCGATGAAGAGGATGCGGCGCTGAAGAAGAGCGCGGCGGCGGTCAAGGAGCTTTGCGCGGTGATCGGAGTGTAGACAAAGGATCCCCTTACGCTTGCCAAGGGGGAAATCTGCGACTCTGGTTTTTGGGGATCGACTGCATCGGCGTAGTTGCAGCTTCCGCCTTGGGTAAGTCGCAGTTGCTGATGAACGGGGGCAATGTGAGGCGATTGCGCGCCGCGCCGCTGCCGTGACGGAGCGACGGCGTTACACGGTACGTCATTTTTCCTGAGACGTTCCGGAGAAATCCGCTCATTGGCGCATGGGGTGGGCGCAAAACTATTCGAGGTGCTTTCCATGAAAATCAGTGCTCGAAATGTTCTTCCAGGAACGGTGACAGAGATTAGCAAAGGCGCCGTAAACGCCGAAGTAGCCCTAACTCTTGGCGGCGGCGAAGTGGTGATTGCGATCATCACCAACGCCAGCGCCGACAGATTAGGTCTGCAGAAGGGGATGGCTGCGTTTGCGATCATCAAAGCATCCGACGTGATGGTGGCAAAAGGGATGGAGAAGGCAAGGATCAGCGCGCGCAATGTTCTGGCCGGGGAGATTGCAGAGTTGCACGAGGGCGCGGTGAATAGCGAGGTCGATTTCCGCTTGCCGGGCGGCACGGTGGTGGCTGCTTCCATCACCAAAGAGAGTGTACGCGCGCTTGAATTGAAGCCCGGCGATGCCGTCAGCGCGGTAATCAAAGCGTCGCACGTGATGGTGGGTGTCTGATCCCGGGTGGGCAGGAATTCAGGCATGGGAAGAAACATGGTGCATCCGTCCGCAAGATTCACGAGGAGGCAATTTGCTGCTGCCGGCGGCCGGCTGACGCTTGCGGCAATCGGCGCTGTTTTTTTTCCCTTTGGGTCGCCGGCGGCCGAAGCGGCGGTACTGAATGTCGCTTATGCCGGTTCCATGGGCTCGGTGATGGAGGGTCCGCTGAAGGCCGCCGTGGGCAGCGATTTGCACCTGGAGATGCGAGGACGCGCGCAAGGTGCAAGCGCGCTGGCGCGGCTGATCGTCGGCGGGATTATCCGCCCGGACGTGTTCATTTCCGTCACCCCCGGTCCGATGATGACCGTACTCCGCGCCGGCAAAGCCAAATCCGCCGAACCCATAGCGCACACCGAGATGGTGATTGCCTATAGCCCGAAGAGCCGGTTGGCTGCGCAGTTTGAATTGGCAGCCAGGGGAAAAGCAGATTGGTGGAAGATCTTGGAACAACCGGGCTTGCGTTTTGGGCGCACCGATCCGGTTGCGGACCCGCAGGGGCGAAATATTATTTTCACCATGATGCTGGCGGCAAAGATGTATCAGCAGCCGGATCTGGTGGAAAAGACGCTCGGCGCAACCATGAACGAAAAGCAGATTTTCAGCGAGACGACGGTTCTGGCGCGGCTGCAGAGCGGTGAGCTTGACGCGTCCTCGGCTTATAGAATCCAGCCCGGTCCCTTCCACCTTCCCTATATCCCGTTGCCGCGGCAAGTCAATCTCAGCTCGCAGCGGGTGCGCGAAGATAATCCCAGCCTGAAGCTCAGCGTTGTCGGCAAGACATACTATCCCGAGCCGCTGATCTATTATGCGGCGGCTCTGAGCGATGCTTCGAATCCCCGGGGAGCTGCCGAATTCGTTCACTGGCTGAGGAGCGGCGCGGCACAAACGATTTTCAGGCGCTACGATTACGATTCACCGGATAGCGCTTCGGCGCTGCAATCATGATCGCCAGCCGCCACTGGATCGCGCGCATGGGAGCGACAGCGTTTGCGCTGGCGCTGCTCTACCCGTTTTCAGCGCTTTTCGCCCACATCGGCACCTGGCAATGGGATGCGCAAGTGCGCGGCCCGGCGCTGTCTTCTGTGCGCGTTTCCCTGCTGCTCACCGCAGTTGCGATGCTGATCGTGGTGGCCATCGGCACGCCCATGGCCGCCTACATTGCGCAGTGCAATATGAAAGAGCGACTTTTCTGGCAAGCGGTTCTGCTCATCCCCATTCTGCTGCCGCCTCTCGCGCTGGGCATTCTTTTCACATTGGCCTTTGGCCCTTACGGCAGCGTGGGAAGACTGCTGAATGAGTGGGGAGTGGTCCTGACCAACAGCGCCACCGCTTTCGTGGCCACGCAGGTGTATGTTGCCATGGGCTATTTTGTTCTGGGCGCAGTCGCGGCCCTGGACGCTGTACCCCCGATTCTCAGAAAGCAGGCCGCTTTGCTGGGGCTCACTCCTGTAAAGGTCTTTTTCAGAGTGACGCTGCCTTTGGCGCGCCTTGGCCTCGCCGTGGCGCTGAGCATCGCCTGGGTTCGCGCGGTGGGCGAATTCGGCGCAGTGGTGGTCACCGCGTATTATCCTTCAGGCATGCCGGTGCAGCTCTGGGTGGATTTACAGAGTTTTGGCTTACCCGCGGTGATGCCGCTGCTGGTAGTGTTTCTTGCCGTGGCTTTGCCGCTTCCGTGGTTGGCGCACGTCCTGGCGCAACGTCGAAGCCATGCTTAAAGTCGAGTTGACCAAGCGCCGCCGCGATTTCACGATTCGCTTTGCGCTCGAGCTCGGCGCCGGGCAATCGGTAGGTCTGTTCGGCGCTTCAGGAGCCGGCAAAAGCACGGTGCTTGCGTGTATCGCCGGCGTGGAGCAGCCCGATGAAGGCTGCATCGATCTGGGAGGCTTGCGCCTTTTCCCCCCGCCGCTTCCTCTGCATCAACGCCCGGTCGGCTACCTGACGCAGGAACCGAGCCTGTTTGCGCATCTCAACGTTGGCGAAAACGTGACCTTCGGCGTGGCCAGGCGGGAGGCCGCCAATCCGGAGTGCGTCTCCTGGATTGCAACCCTCAAGGAACGGCTGAAGCTCGGGCCGCTCTGGGAGGCTTCTGCGGCGCGCATTTCCGGCGGCCAGGCGCGCCGCGTGGCGCTGGCCCGGATGCTGGCGCGCAAACCGCCGCTGGTGCTCCTCGATGAGCCATTCTCGGGACTCGACCGCCAGTTGGTGCGAGAGCTGATTGACGATCTGATTTTCTGGAGCAAGAAGATCGGCTTCAGCATGATCGCGGTCGACCATCAATCCGAAGTGCTGATGCGCCTCTGCCCGGAAGCGGCAATCGTGCTGGAGCAGGGACAGGTGGTTCAGCGCGGCACCTGGAGCGAGCTCTGCAGCGCTCCGGCCACTCCGCTGCTGCGCTCGCTTTTGACACAACTATAGCCGCAGTTGGAGCGGCCGCAATGGATCGTCAGGAGGACGGGAACCTGATCGGCCCAAAATCGATTTCCCCATCCTTTCGCAAAAGAGCACGAAAAGATGGGGGAAACGGAGATGGGGCGCCATGGACAGAAACGCGCGCTAAAACACGACGTGCGCGCCTAGCTGGAACTGCCGGGCAAAGGTCCCGCTGTAAACTCCGCTCGTGGTGCCGAAGGAACTCGAAGTCGGACTGACGTTGGGCGTGTTGTATTGCGGACGGTTGAGAAAATTGAATGCATCGAGGCGCAACTGGACATCGACGTGCTCAAAAGTCCTGATGTCCTTCTGCACGGTTCCGTCCCAGTCGCTGGTGTAGTCCTGGCGCAGCGCGTATTGCGGGAAGGTCCGATAGTTGTAGCTGTTGGGCTGAATATTCGGGTTATACGAAGAGGAAAGCGGATCGTTGTTGCACGACGATCCGCCGTTCTGACAGACCCGTGTGTCGAACACCGATGTGTTGAATACCGGCTTCCCAAGCACATTGGCGGAGCTATGCTGCTTCATGTGGAAGTCACTCCAGTTGCCGTTGTAGATGACATTGCCCCAGGATATGTCGTAGCCGGAGAGAAAATTGTAGATGGCCGATACCTGCCAGCCTCCAATCAGGCCGTCGAGCACGCGATTGTCCTGGCTGAAGAACTGGCGGCCGCGGCCGAAGGGTAACTGATAGGTGCCGTAACCGGCAAAATGGAAGGGGAAATCAGAGGTATTTGTTCCGTAGGTATAAGGGCCTCCGGCATTAAGCTGATTAAAGTAGCCCAGCAGGCGTGACCACTCGAAGACGCCGTTCATAGTGAGGCCATGGCCCATGGTCTTGGCAAAACGCGCGTTCAATGCGTTGTAGTCCGAAGACTGCGCGGGAATCAGATTCTCGGTGACTGAGCTGAACTCGGGATAAGTCGCCAGGAATTGGCTGGGAGCAATGAGGGTGCTTGTCGCCAGGCTGCCGGTCATTCCCTGAACCCCTTTGAAGGGATTGGGGATGGAAGTGGATGCCGGGCCGCCCTTGTAACTGGAGCCGCTGAGCAGATTCGTCGCCGCGACGTCGTAGTATTGTGAACGACTCAGATAGGGCAAGAGCGGAATCGAGCTTACCTGGTTACCTTCCGGCATGTGCACCTGGTGATTCTCGATGTAGCCCAGATCGATCATCATCGTTCTTCCGATCTGGTACTGAAGATCAAGGCTGGTGCGCTCCGAATAGGCCACCTTAATGACCGAGGAGTAATACCCCATGCTGTTGCCCAGTTCCGCGTTCACTCCCAGCGTGCTACCTGACGGCTCCTGAATCGGGTTCACAGCCGGGGCGCTGGCCGATGTCGGAAATGGATCGCTCATGGTGTTGTTCGTCTCTCCGTTGTTGCTGGAGGCCACGTAGGGGGTCGACGTTGAGAAACCATAGCTTTGGGCGAAGTCATAATCGCCGAAGGGATTGTCGTAGAGGCCGAAGCCGAGCCGAACTACGCCTTTCTCATGCAGAAATGCCGGCGCCCAGCTTATGCCGATGCGCGGGCTTACATACAAAGGCGCCGGATGGTAAGCATTCCGGTCACTCGATGTTGCGTAGATCGCGCCGCCAGTGGGCAAAAACGATCCCGCCGCGAGCATCGGGCTTGGATTCTTGGCGTAATTTGCCTCAACCGCATCCGTCACTTCGTTGGTTGCTGTAGGGTTGAACCCGATGACCATGCGGTTCTGGCTCTCGTTCACTGCCGTCTCATGCTCGAAGCGAACACCCGTGCTCACCGTCCAATTCGGACGCGCCTTCCAATCGTCCTGGAGGAAAAATGCATCGAGAAAACTGTTGTACTGCAACGCCGGCGCAATGTTCTCGCTGCCGCTGGTGGGAATGCCCAGCATGAACAGCGCCAGGGAACTGCCGAAGGGCTGCGCAGCCGCGGAATTGCTGCTGGTTACCGGATTACCCGCCGAGTTGGAGAATTTAAACTCGCCGTCTGCGTAGCCCGGATTCAGCGTCGACTCCTTATAAGCGCGAAGATCGACGCCGCCGATAAACGTATGCGACTTGTAGATCTTGGTCACATCGGCAAAGAGCTGCAAGGTGTCGAAATTCTCCAGCGAACCAGGCTCTTCGCTATAGCTCAAGGGATTGGTGGCGTCGCCGAAATCGATTCTCGGAATTGCCAGCGTGGATGCATTCTGGGCCAGATAGCCTGGAAATCCGAACGTCGAGGGGCTGATGCCGCCGCTGGCTACATCATTGGTCGAATCTGTCCTGGACATGCCGCCCCGCACATCGGAAAACAGCGTGGGCGAAAAGGTGTGGACCTCTTCCACCTGTCCGCCGGCAAAGATCTGATCGGAGGTTGTGCCGCTCAAAACGGTGTTGAATTCGTTGCTCTGAGAATTGAGGTAGCGGCTGCGATACGCGCTTCCCCAAATCTTGTCGCTGCTGCTGATGTTGTAGTCGATCCGGCCCATGTGCGATCGATAATTCTGAATGGTGGGAACATAGGCGAAGAAATTGTTCTCGCCATCGGCTGTCGTGGTGGGCCCGGAATAGTTGGGCAATGGCACCAGCTTCAGGTAGGCCTGCGCGATCGGGCTTACCGCCAATCCGGCATTGGAGAAGAGATTGCCGGGAATTGCCGTCCTGGTGTAATTGGTCTGCGAGCCCGACGCCGAGTTTGGATTGTAGAGTTGGTACTGCTTGCCCAGATTCAACAACGCTGAAAAGTCGCCATTGCGTTCCGCCTGCGTAGGCACCGTGCCCACCGTCTGTCCCGGCGGCTGCTGGCCGACATACGCCTCATAGGAATAGAAGAAGAACAGCTTGTTGTGACCGTTGAAGACGTGGGGAATCCAAACCGGTCCGCCAATGGTTCCGCCCACCTGGTTTTCGTGAGTTGCACTGGGAGCCGAGCTGTCTACCTTCTGCAGATACGGCAATCCGGCCATCCAACTGCATCCGTTCTGGGAGCGGCTCTGAAACTTGCCATCCAGCGCCGAGCATCCTGCTGCCTGGTAAAACCAACTCGCCGATCCATGAAACCGGTTAGTGCCACTCTTGGTGGTGATGTTCACCGTGCCGCCCGAGGTGTCGCCGTACATCGCGTTGGCGCCGAATTCGTCTACACGCACCTCGTTCACCGAGTCCAGTTCGGGACTGAAGGCCGCATAGCGGTCTCCATCCTGCATGTTGGGCACGCCATTGAGCAGCAGTTCGTTCGAAGACGAATTGCCGCCGCCCAGCGAAAAGTCATCCACCGTCTGGTTGCTCACCGGCGACGCCGTGCTTTGCGCGTGTTTCGCCTTCGTAACTACGCCGTACATGATGCGCGCAAACCCCAGCGGCGACCGACCGTCGCTGGGCAGATCCTGCACCTCATGCGTGGTCAGCACCTGCCCCGTCGAAGCGTCAGCCAGATCGATCAGCGGGGGAGCCGCATTCACGGTGACCACGGCGGACGCCGATCCCACCGCCAGCTTCACGTTGATGGTCACCGTCTGTTGCGTGTGGATCTGAATATCCGTCCTGACAAACTTTTCGAACCCCGGCGCACTCACACTGAGCCGGTAACCGCCCGGCATGAGCGCCGGCACAGTATAGAATCCGCTGTCGGTTGTGGTTGCACGCGTTACCGCGCCGGTGTCGGTGCTCGTCACCGTTACTGCGGCATGAGAAATCACGGCCCCGGTAGGGTCCGTTACCTGCCCGGTGATCGCTCCTCGGGAATCTTGCGCGTAGC
This sequence comes from Acidobacteriaceae bacterium, assembly GCA_030038435.1. Lineage (GTDB taxonomy): Bacteria > Acidobacteriota > Terriglobia > Terriglobales > Acidobacteriaceae > Telmatobacter. The sequence goes on from JASHOY010000406.1 coordinate 21,453, forward strand.
TCGTTCCGCCCCACAGAACGGAAAAGACCAACGCAATTGAAAGCACAAACGTTCCTAATCTCAAACGCTTCACTGGCCAATCTCCTGAATTGCTACTGGAAACTTCTCGATACTGAGACTCAGCAACGATAGAGAGCAGCAAACTTCCGTGTCAATAGAATGTTAGAAAATAATTCCTTCATTTCGGAAGTTAAGTATTTTCACCATTATTTCAACGCAGCAAAGAGCCGATGCTGAGAAGCGGCTTTCGCGATTCCGCATTTCGGAACCGTGAAACGCAAGTAAACTGCGTACCAGGTAATTCCGGCGATCGCGCCGACAATGTGGCGAAATCTTCCCTGACGCCGGTCACAATTCACCCGGCCGGAAAGCGGAGCTCAATGCTCTATCGAGCGTCGGCGCCATGCCAAATCAGGAGTTCTGGTGAAATGCAACCTTTTCGCACATGATGTCGCTTCGCGATACGCATCTCTTTAGAGTCAATGCAAAGTCTGGCGACCGGATGCGGGTGGCCTAACGCAATCACGGAAATAAAAATCAGTAAATTTCCGATATCTGCCTATTAAATTTAACGATGGCGCCGATGGCGCGCTTGCAATTTTACTTACGGTAAAGCTGCAGAGATCCGTCTTATCCGTTTTAGTCTTAGCTCCCGGAAACCCGAAGTGCGGCTTCCAGCACTGCCTGGCGCGTTTCCGCTTCGCGTTCTGGCGTCATGCGCACCACCGGCGTCGAAACGCTCAGCGCGGCTACCACTGCCTGTCCCGCAGGGCGGATTGCGGCTGCATAGCAGATTCCGCCCAGCGTCGACTCCTCGCGGTCGCAGCCGATCCCTGTTCGCCGAATCTCCTCGAATTCCGCAAACAGCTTACCCCGGTCCGTGATCGAATGCTCGGTCCGGCGCGAGAGCCCGTATACCTCCAGAATCCTGTCTGCCAGTTCACGGTCCTGGAACGCCGTGATCGCTTTGCCCATGGCGCTGCAATGCGGCGGCAAAACCCGCCCTATGCGATTCGACATGCGGATCTCGTGGTAGGTGTCGATCGAGTCCAGCACGTGAATGCGGTCGTCGTAGAGATAAGCCAGGCTGGCCGTTTCGTTGAACCGGTGCGCCAGCCGCTCCAGTTCCGGATGCGCCTTATCGCGCAGTGCATTCCCCTGCTCGATCAGCCATCCGAACCGCAGCTTGGCCGCCAGCTGGTAGGTGCCATCGACGGCCTGCTGCAGATAGCCGTGCTTCTCCAGCGTCAGCAGGACCCGGAAGAGTGTCGATTCCGGCAACCCGGTTCGCGCCCCAATGTCAGTCAGTGCCAGGGGAGCCTTGCCATCGAAGGAGTCCAGGACTTCAAGCGCGCGGCCAATGGAGCGCAGGTAGTATTGTTCAGTGCTCGAGGCGCTTCCCGCCGATTGCAGGGCCCATTTCGGAATACGGCGTCGAATAGCCTTTGCGGATGCGGGTCGGGATTCGGTCTTTCCGGACATGGATGAATGATCGCCTCGCGGTCAGACGTTGGTTAGAACTTAAGAACCTTTATACGCGTCCTGCACTATTCCGTCCATTAATTTTCATTTTTAACAACAGGTTTGACACTGCCGCTCCGCCTGTGTAGAACAAACTTTGCCCGGACATACCCGCGCGCGCTTCTACCCTGGTCGCAGATCAATGGGAATTAAATGCCTGGAAACGAAGGACACTGCCCTGGCAGACCTACTCCCAATCGAGGATGAATGGACCGCAGAGAACTGATCAAACTGGGAGCTGGCGCGGTGGTTACCGGCCTCACCAGCTCCTCCGCCGCGGAAACCGGCGCAGCCAGCCAGCCAGCCCCTCGCAAGGTGGAGCGCTGGGGCATCTTCGAACTCACAGCCCGCGGACCATCTTCCGGGAATCCTTTTGTAGATGTTACGTTTGCTTGCCGCTTCACTTCCGGCTTCCGCACCATCGACGTCCCCGGCTTTTACGACGGCGACGGTGTCTACAAGGTCCGCTTTTCGCCCGACACGGTGGGCCGCTGGACCTACCAGACCACTTCCAGCGACAAATCTCTCGCGGGCAAATCCGGCAACTTCGAATGCCTTCCCTCGGCGCCCGGCAATCGTGGCCCCGTCGGTCCTGCCCACCGTTTCCATTTTCAGTACGCTGACGGAACCGCGTACTTTCCATTCGGCACCACCTGTTACGCCTATAGCTTTGTTCCCGAGCCCTGGCAATCCGACACTTTGCACAACCTCAAGTCCGCCCGCTTCAACAAGGTGCGCATGTGTCTCCTGCCCAAAGGGCTGGGTAAGCTTCAGCCCGTGGCCATGCCCTTCGCCCTCAAGCCCGGCGAAACGGTTAACGCTCGCGGAAACTTCGATCTAACCCGTCTTAACCCGACCTATTTCCAACATGCGGAACGATGCATCGCGGATCTTCTCGCCGCCGACATTCAGGCAGACGTCATTCTCTTTCATCCCTACGACGCGTGGGGATTCAAGTCCATGGGCGAGGAAGCCGACGACCATTACCTTCGCTATACCATTGCCCGGCTTTCCGCATATCGGAATGTCTGGTGGTCGGTGGCCAACGAATTCGATCTCATCCGCTCCAAGTCCATGAAGGACTGGGACCGCTTCTTCCGCATCCTTGTCGAATGCGACCCTCACAGCCGCCTGCGCTCCATTCACTACAGCCGCGTCATGTACGACTACACCAAGCCCTGGTGCACCCACGCCAGCCTGCAGAACTACGAGTTCGACAAGTCTGCCGAACGCCTTGCCGCCTGGGACAAGCCCATCATCTACGACGAAATCCAATATGAAGGCGACATCGCACGTCGCTGGGGCAATCTCTCACCGGAAGAGATGACCTGGCGCTTCTGGCGGGCGATTGTTAACGGCGTCTATGCCACTCACGGCGAAACCTACATCTCCAGTAACGGCTCGCCGGTCTGGTCCGACGCCGGCGAACTGCACGGAACCAGCCCCGCGCGCCTCGCCTTCCTGCACGACCTGCTCAAAAAGTCCGGCACGACCGGCCTCATCGCTCCCGAAAACCCGTATTACACCAACGCCGCCAACCCTGGTCAGGTCTATCTCTGGTTCTTCGACTATCACCAGCCGGCGGAGTATGAATTTCCGCTGCCTGACAAGGGACAATTCAAAGCTACGCTCATCGACCCCTGGGCGATGACCACCTCTCCAGTGCCTGGAGCCTTCAGCGGCAAAAGCAACCTCAAGCTACCCGGCAAGCCATATCGCGCCATCCTCTTCGAGAAGATTTAGGCCTTGGTGAAAATGAGAAATCATCCCGCAGGAATCCACGTCATGGCGCGCATGAGCGCCACCTCCGTTCTGGCCTTCATGCTCTGCGCCGCAATTCATGCAGCTCCCGTCCCCGTCATCACGGCAAAAAACGCATCTTCCCGCGCTCAATGGGGAGCGCAACAACTCCGCGCCGCTCTTGCCACGATCAAGCAAGCGCCGCAGGGCACCCGAGTCGTCGCGGGCCAGCTCACCGCGCCGGAGCTCAAACCATTCAATCTCCCCGCATTCCGGCCCCACGCCGAAGAAGCTTTCCTCATCCGCCAGATCGGCCACACTTGGATCATCGCCGGCAGCGATCCATCGGGCGTCCTCTACGGTGAACTCGAGCTCGCCGACCGTGTCCGCGCCTCGGGCTCACTCCCCCCCGGCATCGACGACCTGGAGCAGCCGCTCCTCAAGCTCCGCGGCGTCTGCATCGGCATGCAGAAGCCGGAAATCACTTACGAAGGCGCCGAATACGACTACCGCTACACGCCCGAGAACTTCCCCTGGTTCTACAACAAGGCGCAGTGGGTCAAGTATCTCGACATGCTGGCCGAGGAGCGCTACAACACCCTTTATCTTTGGAACGGCCACCCTTTCACCAGCCTGCTCAAGCTGCCCCGTTACCCTGAAGCCCAGGAGCTGCCCATGGCGCAGCTCGACCAGAACATCGCCATGTTCCACTGGCTGACGGAGGAAGCCAACCAGCGTGGCATCTGGATCCTGCAGGGCTTTTATAACATCCATCTCTCCCACGCCTTCGCGCGCGCGCACCACCTGCCCTACCATCTTTCGGCGCCCAATCCGCTGGCCACCGAATACACCCGCTACGTTATCTCCCAGTTCGTGCAGAAGTATCCCAACGTGGGGCTCTTCGTCACCCTGGGTGAAGCCCTGGCCCCGCGCTATGGCGCGCAGTGGATGACGCAGGCGATCATTCCCGGCGTTAAAGACGGTCTCAAAGCCCTGGGCCAGACCACCGAGCCGCCCATCGTGGTCCGCGCGCATGCCACCGACATCGCAGCGGTGATGAAAGCTTCGCTGCCTCTATACTCGAACATCGATACTATGTTCAAGTGGAACGGCGAGTCCCTGACCTGGACCGACGTGCGCGGCGGGGTGCGCCAGCGCTTCCAGCAGCTGGCCGCAGAATCCAACATCACCATCGCCAACATCCACCTGCTCTCCGATCTCGAGCCCTTCCGTTGGGGTGATCCGACGTTCATCCGCGAAACTATCGCCAACTTTCCTGCCATCGGCATCCAGGGCGTGCATGTTTATCCCTTACGCTACTGGGACTGGCCCTATGCCGGCGACAACACTACCCCGCGCCTGCTGCAAACCCAGCGCGACTGGATCTGGTTCCAGGCGTGGGGCCGCTATGCCTGGAACCCCTACCGCAATCCCCAAAAGGAGCACGTTTACTGGGTGAGGCAATTCGCCGACCGTTTCGGCACCGCGCAGGCCGGCGAAAGACTTCTCGCCGCCTATACCGATGCCGGCCCTTGCCAGCCCACGCTGCTGCCGCGCATCGGCATCACCGAAGGCAATCGCGAAGCCCTTACCCTGGGCATGACCATGCCGCAGGTGATTGACCAGGAGCGCTTCGGCCCCGACTATCCGCTCTGGAACGGCGACGCGCCCCCGGGCGAACGCCTCCAGCAGTACGTCGATGAAGAGTTCCACCAGCAGCCGCACCACGGCCAGACGCCGATCGGCGTCAGCGACCAGACCGTCGAGTGGTCAAGCGAAGCTCTCGCCGCCGCCCGCGCCGCCGCGCCCTACGTCACCAGGGACAAAGCCGAGTACGAGCGCATCGTCAACGACATGCGCTCCATCCACTTGCTCATGCTCTTCTACAATGCCAAAATCAAGGCGGCGCAACAGGTTCTGCTCTACGGCTACGATCACCATGCCGCGCATCTGCGCGCCGCCGAGCCGCTGCTGGCCCAGAGCGTGGAGTATTTCAAGCAGCTCACCGCCATCGCCGGCCCGGCATACATCACGGCCACGAGCATGGAAACCTCGCAGCGCCGCATTCCCTTCCCCGGCGGCATGAACAACTACCCAAGCTGGCAGCAGTGCCTGCCCATGTATGAAAAAGAGCTGGCCACCTTCCGCAAGCGTGTTGCCGCGCTCACCTCCGGCGCCGCCATCCACCAGGTTGAATCCGACCACCCCTTCCCGCAAGTTGCGTTCACCCTCCAGCCCGGTCCCGGAGAAGAATTCACAGTGGAGAAAGGTGCACCGCTCTACCAGACCGCGAACCCGCAAAGACCAGTCCCGCAGATTTCGGAACTCGATCCGCAGTTGGCCGGACTGCACGGCATCCGCATCCATCCGCGCCGGGGCGGCGCGCTCACCTTCATACTCGCCCAACCAGCCCAAATCCTGCTGGGCTATCAGCCCAACGGCGCCGGCAAAAATTCTATCCTCGATCCCGAAACCGAGCAGTGGAACCTGCTGCTGCTCAACGCCATCAGCGCGCCCAAAGTGCCGGCCATGGCGGTCTGGGCCAAGCCGCTGCCCGCCGGCCCCAACCAGATCGATCTGGGCAAAGGCGATTACGTCGTCCTCGGCTTCATCCCCGCCGATTATCACGTAACCCCGCACATAGATTTCAGCTCCAGCAGCAACAGCGCCGCCAACCTCGACTGGCTCTTCGAGTAACTCGTAGTTGTACCCGGCAAAGAATGCGGCAGCCGCCCGCACATCCTGCGGTGAGCCCCATCACGGTAAGAACCGTGGCGAGGGCACATTTTGTCCCTAGCTTTCTCCGCCACTGATTTGCGAAAAGTCCAGCGCGCCCCGGCGGAAAAGCGGGAGCGATCCGGGTACATGCGCCAGGCTGTCCGGCCGCAGCGCAAAAGCCCGCTCCTCTCGACTGAAAGGAGTGCTGCCATGGCTGGCCCAACATTGCTCGTACTTGCCGCCGGCAAAGGAAGCCGCTACGGCGGCGTCAAGATCATTGAACCGGTGGGCCCGCAAGGCGAGACCCTCCTTGAGTACTCGCTTTTCGATGCTCGCAAGGCCGGCTTCGCCAGAATTGTCTTCGTGATCCGCAGAGACATCGACCGCGCGGTTAAGGAAACCCTGGGCGCTCGGCTAGTCCGCAACTTCGCCGTCGAGTATGCATATCAGGACCTGGTGCGTATTCCCTGGGGATACCAGGTGCCGCCCGCGAGGACCAAGCCCTGGGGGACGACCCATGCTGTGCTCTCCGCCATCAGCCTGATTCGCGAGCCCTTTGCGGTGATGAACGTGGATGACTTCTACGGCGCGCAAAGTTTTTCAGTGCTGGCTCGCCATCTTCAGGCCGGCACCAACGATTGCGCCGTGGTTGGTTATGTCTTGCGCAACACGCTGCCGGAGATGGGCCCGGCGGCACGGGGAGTCTGCCAGATCGATGAGCAGAGTCTTCTTAAGGGCATTACCGAGTACAAAAACGTGGAACGCCGCGGCGGCCACGCGGTCTGCATCGACGCAAATGGGCAGGAGATAAAGCTCACCGGCGACGAGGTGGTTTCGATGAATTTGTGGGGCTTCCGGCCGGAAGTCCTCAACCCCATCGCCGTAAGCTTCGAGAGCTTCCTGAAAGGTCATGGCGGTGATCCCGACTCCGAATGCTATTTGCCTGACACCGTGCACCAGCTCATCACCGCAGGCAGCATGCGCGTGAAGATACTTCTGAGCACAGAGTCCTGGTTCGGATTGACCTATCGCGAGGACCATTCTCGCGCCACCCAGACCATCCGTCAGATGATCGAGGCCGGCTACTACCCGCGGCGCCTCTGGACGTGAGAAGAAGCTTCGACTCGCGCCCGCCGCGCCCCCCCGATGCCGCCCTCGAATCGCCTTCGCCGTCAACTCCTACCCCGCTGGCTCACACCACGCTGTATCTGCTGTCACATGCAGCACAACGGAAGAGGCTCACAATGGTGGGCCGGTGGGCGGTATCAGACTTTGCCCACCGGGATTAACCTGCCGGGTCCCCAGTTGCAGGCGCCAGCTCCTGGCGCTATTTCCCGCGGTACACGTGGATGCGCTCTTCGCATGAATCCACCGAGCGCACAGGCCACAATGCCACTTCGCTTGCCTGCATGCGCTGGAGTCCGGCCTCAACCCATTGAGACACAAAGGAGGTCTCTTATGGCTACTGTGAGCCCGAGTGTGGGACTGCGGCTGGCCGCAAACAAGACCCTGCCGTTGCTTCCTCCGCTGCAATGGATTACCGGTACGGTGCATGAGATGCTGGTGCAGCCAGGCGAGAATTTCTATGTCTTCTCGCTGAGCAGCGCAGACAAAACCGTCATCCTCCGCATCGCCGATCCCCATACCGGCGCACCGCAAACGATCGTCAACGCCGTCAATCCTGTCTACGACATGATGAAGGAGGCTTATTTCCGCAAGCTCCAGGTTGAAGTCGGCTATCGTGATTTCGGACCCGATCCGCAAGCCGGAATCAATAACCTCTCCATCGATCGTGTCATCCTGACGCAATAGGCCCTGCGCGGGATACGAGCCGCGCTTCCATCACCGGATTGTACCCGCGCGCTTTCAAATCCGATCGCGGTTCTCCTCTTGGCGACTGCCATTCGCGGCGCCCTTCAAGTGGTTTTTCGCGAAGAAAAGGCGACGACCGGGCTTCAGGGAAGCCCATGGGAGAACCGCTATCCTCCATGCCGTAGAAGCTTTGCAAGCGTCTCCGCGGCGTCGCCATTTTCGCCGCGAGCCGTCGTTCCATCGCAACCACAGGAAGAGCGTCCGGCTGTCGATGCCGCCAGGTTCAATCCGCTGTCCACGACGACTTGCAGGACCGGCCTTATTTCGACATCAGCCTCTCCGCCGCCTCGCTCAGCAGGTTATGTCCGCGTGTTGTCGGGTGCAGATCATCCCAGAAAAGATAAGTATCGGGGTCCACTGTCGCCAGCCCCTGCGACGGACTGGTCACGTTGACCAGCGAGTAAGCCGCCGGCGACGCGACAATGCTGCGCATCAGCCCAAAGACATCGAGCTGATAAATCGTCAGGTGCCTGCGCGCATACAAGTCCTTCAGAAGCGAAACGCTCACTGCAAGGTAGGTGTTGAAGAGCAGCGACGCCGCCGTAGCCGTCGCCCGCGTGGAAGCCGATCCGTTAAATCGCGGCACCAGTCCCAGCGGCGGCACGTTGGGCACCAGGATCTGCGTCGCACCGGCTTCAATGAGGCGCTGGATGTTTGCGCTCTCCTGCGCCGCCGCGTTCAGAACATCGTCAGCCGAAGTTGCGGTGAGCAGGTCATTGGCGCCGCCCCAGATCACAAACAGCGTGTTCTGGTCGATCTTCGGTTTCGTCGCCAGATAATCTGTGATCTGCTGGCCGACATTCTCTACCTCTACCGAGTAAACCGCGCAGGATACGAAACAGAGGGGGCTGGTTCCGCTGCCTGTGGTCGCAAACCCGTAGGCGTAATTCGTTCCGCCGTCGAGCGAATCTTTGACCTCCGGCCGGCTGGGCATCTGCGCGGCCAGTTGCTCGATCCATACTCCCTCATAATTCTGCGCCGCAGGAACGGTGTCCGGTCCATCGGTAAACCGGCCCAGGGTGTAATCCAGCGCGGGTCCGGGAGCGTAGATCCCATACTTCTCATAGGCCAGGTGCGCTACGTTCCCGGTATCCGAGAGCGAATCCCCGAAGACCACAATCGTGGAGTAGTCCTTCACCTGGGCCAGTGCGTCGGCGCTGACCAATATCGCCAGCGCAGCAACGCACAGCCACGTGCGCACACACAGAAGCAGCCTGCTCGGGCGCTGCGCGCAGACAAAGGTCTTCGCCAAGGAACGGAACCGATCGTTGCGCATAGGGGACCTCATCGGAGAGATAGGGGCAAGTAGCAGGTATGGTACGCAAACTCACTGGAAAAGGACAGAAAAATCTTCGCACTCCCGCCTGGCTGTCGCCAGTCTCATCTCGCAACCTATTCCGAGTTCCGAAATCAATTCCCCGTTCCCGTATGCTCCGCCGCATCCTGCTTCACGATGGCGTCAGCCGCATTCGCCACCATCACCCAGCTGCTTGCCGCCGAGATTGTCGTTTCGTCCTCGAACCACAACATCCCGAAATCCGTGATGCACTCGGGAAAGTCGGGCTTGATCACTACGTACCCCGGAATCATGCCGCCGGGTATATAGGAATTGTCGCCGCGGTTGTTGGAGTACGTCTTCAGCTTCGATGCCGTCCCAATCGCCGCAATATACGAGACGCTTGACACCGGATGCGTGCCCAGCAGGTAATTGGCCGCGCGCAGCGTATATTCCGGCCCCACGATTTCAGGAAATGCCTCGTGCAGGAAGTACATTTCCACCCCGAATTGCGCGACTTGCTCCGAGCCGCCCCATGCCCCGCGCGTAGGCGGCACGCCGAATGGTGTAGCGTCCAGCTCGCGATTCAATTGCGGCATATACGCCTTGAGCGCGGTCTTGAATTGCGCCCTGTAACTCGCATCCAGATAGGGCAGGGCGCGCACCGCTTGCCATCCGCCAAAGGCGAAGCGCTGCATCATGGTCGGGAAAAGCTCTTCGACCCGTTGCTTGTAGGGCTGCGCCCCCCTGGTGGCAATCATCAGTTGCAGTGCCGCCGACCAGTCCGGTGAGCCGAAGCGCGCGAACTGCCGGAAAGGATTTGGCGCCGGGTGCGTCTTCTCGTCATTCCACAGCTTGATCGCGGTATCCAGGCACTCCCTTGACAGCGCATCATTCCAGCCTTTCAGCACCGTCGAAGCAGCAGCCAGCGATGCTGTTGCGCCATATTGCTCGAATGCGGTGTACTCGGTCCACGCCCAGCGATCATCCGGCTTGCCGCTGAAGTCTCCTTTCACTTCATCCGGACCCAGCTTCGGGTCATAGATCCGCTCATCGGTTTGAGAAGCCGCATCGCCCACAAACGTGTATCCCGCCAGGTAGGGCGACTGAATTCCTTCGAATGGATGTCCCACCGCATGAACCTGCGCCAGCGTCTGCAAGACCCCATGCTCCACTTGCTCGACCGCATCCGGAATCCCGTCCGGCCGGTGCATCTCCACCTCGCGCGCCTTCTCGTTCACCGTAAGTTCGTCCCACTTGATGTGGAAAGTATCGTAAGCCAGCGACAGATTCTCTATCGTCCCGTACTGTCCGTAGGCATCGTTATCGAAATCTCCCGCGTCGAACCATCCGCCCACATTCAAGCCTGGAATGTGCTCCCCAGGCTTGTATGGCGAATAAGTATCCGGCCCCATGGCATAGCCATCGAAGTGCGGTGTATTCGGCGGCGCCTGGCGGGCGTCGTCCATATGAGCGACACCATGCCACATGTGATATCCATCGCGCACGGAAACGTGGTCCATCTGTACGGCCAGAAATCCGTCCAGCGATGTCTGCCAGGTGTTTCCATACACGTCCTGCGCAATCGGAAAAACATCCGTGCGCTGGCCGGCGTATTCAATCTCGTAGAGCCCCGGCTCTCTCACCGAGGAGAAATCGAATTTCACATAGTCGTACCGCAGCCACGGCATGGGCTTTGAGACCGGAGCTTCGAAAACTTCCTTGAACGAGCCGCCCTCCGCGAGCCGCAGCAGCCTGGCAATAGTTGGCGCTTTGAAGTTCGGGTCTAGCTCGATCACAGCCGCTTTCGCAAAATCCGCAGCGTAGCCGGCCTGGCTGTGCGCGATCATCGGCGGCCGCGTCCAATCAGGAATGTAATTCGGCCGGATGTGCCACACCACCGCATCTTTCGTTTTGCCGGCGGGAATCAAGGTGCGCAGCACAAACCAACCATTCTGCGCCGTGTCCCGTCCGTCGAAAAGCCGCAGCGGCCCGCTTTCGGAAGTAACCGTTATGCGATTCAATGGATCGGCAGCAGCCAGGGTCATACTCTGCCCCGTAGCGAAAGGCAGCGGCTCTGTATAGCCCTTGGCCTGGTGCCACTGTTCGACATACCAGATCTCTTTGGGGTCGCCGTGCCGGGGCGGCGCCGTCGTCATGCGGTCCTCGGGATAGCGCGGCAAAACTCCAAACTGCCGGCCATCGACCGCATACGATTTGTCCTCATAGATCGACGGTAAAAATTCCAGGTTGAAGCCTGCGCGGCCCAGCAGCAGCGCGGGAAGCGGTTTGTCAAGGTTCACGCTCACTCGCACCCCGCCCGGCTCGGCGGCCACCACCACCTGGTAATTGAAGTTGTAAGCGGGATAAGCAAGGTCCGCCGTCAGACGGTCATGCGCCTGGTCAGCCTGGTGCCCTTTGCTCTGCGGAATCGCGTCCCACTGCTCCGGCGTGGGCATAAGACGCACGCTGCCATTGGTGGCAATGCGATGCCCGTGCAGAATAATCTGCATGCCTGCGTCCTTCTGGTCGAAGAAGACGGGACTGTAATTGTCATTGAAGAGCATGATGCTCACGCCCCGCGCATCCAGGTAGCCGCTATCGGTCACCTTCATCTGCAGAGCAGCAGCGCCGAAGACCGGACGGCTTAGGGACAGCACCATCAACGAGCACATAAGCAGAAGGGTTCGCGGTCGATGGAACATGGCTCATCTCCAGTAGTAAATCGCTTTCGATCGACCATCATACCCTCTGCGGCGTCTTCCGCGCTCTGATCCGCCACAATCGCATTGTCAGTTTCTCCCCAATCAGCCGCCTTCGAGGCTCTTATCATTCCGTTCGCAACGCCTGCATCGGATCGGTACGCATAGCGCGGGAAGCCGGAACAAAACAGGCGGCCACGGCAACCAGAAGCAATCCCGCTGCAACACAAGACAGGGTGAGCGGGTCACTTTTGCCCACGCCATAGAGCAGACGCGAAAAACTCGGCAGCACGCGCACGAGAATAATCAGCGCAATGACGCCGATTCCCAACCCTGCGGCGGCCATCCAGATTCCCTGGCTGACAATCATGCGGAAGACCCGGCTCCGATCCGCGCCGAGCGCCATGCGAATCCCGATCTCCTGCGTGCGCCGCATCACCGAATAGGAAACGACTCCATAGATCCCAACTGCGGAGAGCAGCAATGCCAGCCCGGCAAAGACGCTGAGAAGCAGAATGGCGACGTTGCGTGTGGCCATCGACTCAGACGCGAGCTCATCGACTGTTTTTACGTCATAGACTGGCTGATCGGGCGCAAAGGCGTTAACCGCCTTCTGGATTTCCGGCATCAGGTCCGCAGGAGGAAGCGCCGAGCGAACAACCACGGTGAGATTGCGGAAGAAGTCGGCGACCATGTAGTCCGGCAGTTGATACGCAGGGATGTAAATCTGCTGCGGATTGTAGGTGCCGGGGTCGTCCAAGCCGAAATTGCGCACGTGCCCCACTACACCGATGATGCGTGCAGTTCCCCAATGGGCCACCGTGAGCGTTCGACCCACGGGATTCCGATGGGGGAAAAACTTGTGTGCAAGCACGCTGTCAATTACCGCAACTTTGCCGGAGCCGATGCGATCGGCAGGCGTGAAGAACCGGCCTCGAAGCAAGGGGATCCCCATCGTCTTCAGATAGTCGGGGCCTGTCCAGAAGTAGAGCGCGTGAGTCGCCTGCTGCAGAGAGGCCGGTTGCGCGGTTCCGAGCCAGAAAGGACCGCCATTGTCAACACCAGAGAGCGGAACAATGTCGGTGAGATCGGCTGCTTCCACTCCCGGCAGCTCATCAATGCGCGCCAGCAATTGTTGCCATGCCGCGCGCGTTCGGGCGGGCGAGGTGGTGAGGGAAGGCGACAAGCCAACCTGGAACGAGATCACCTGCCGCATATTGAAGCCGGGATTTACGCGCCACAGATTGCTGACGCTGCGCAGCAACAGAACCGCTGCTGCCATTAAGACCAGAGTCAGCGCGAACTGGACCACCACCAGCCGACCGAGCAGACGATTTCGTCCGCCTATGGTTGCCTTCGAAGTGTTTTGCAACGCGCTGCGCAGATCGGAACGCGCGGACTGAAAGGCTGGAGCCAGCCCGAAGAGAATCCCTACCGCAATCGAGATTCCCGCCGTGAACAGCAGAACCGGAAGATGAAGGCCAATGTTTCCGGTCCGCGGGAGCGCGTGCGGCAGCACCGCCAGCAGGGCGCGCAACCCCGTGCCGGCAACCACCACGCCTAAGGCTCCGCCCGCCAGTGACAGCACAATGCTTTCCGTCAGCAGTTGCCGCACTACGCGTCCGCGGCTGGCGCCAAGCGCCGCGCGCACGCCAAATTCATGCGTTCGCGCGGTAGAGCGCGCCAGGAGAAGGTTGGCGAGATTGGCGCAGGCGATCAGCAGCACCAGGCCGACAGCTCCGAGCAGCAGCAGAATCGTTCCTTTTGCGTCGCCAAGAATCAAACGCCTCAATGAAGTTGTGGTGATGCTGATACCGCGGTTGGCGTCGGGATACTCACGGTCAAGCTCCTGCTGAATGGTGTTCAGCGCAGCTTCAGCCCCGCGCTTTGTTACCTCCGGTTTGAGGCGCGCCACCACGCCCAAATCTTCCACGGAGCGGTCGTTGAGTATGAGGGACATGTTGGGACGCAGGGGCATAATGACGTCCGCAGACTCAATAAAATGAAATCCGGCCGGCAACACGCCGATTACGGTATAGCTCTTTCCATCCAAGTCAACGGATCGCCCCACTACACGAGGGTCTGACGCGAACCTCTCTCTCCACAGGTGACGACTGATCAGTACAACCGGCGGAGCAACGGCCTGGTCCTCCGATGCCGTAAAATCCCGCCCGATGGCCGGCTTAACGCCTAGAGTCTTCAAAAGGCCGGATGTCGCCTTGATGCCCAGAAGGTGGTCGGCAGTTCCGGGAGCCGTCAGATCGAAGCTGTGAAAGCTCAGCGCCGACATGGCATCGAAGGATTGCGAAGTGCGTTGCCAGTCCTTGAAGTTCGGGTAGGAAACCATGAGTTGCTGTACACCTGGCCGCCTTTCCCAGAGGAATAGGAGGCGATCGGGTTGTGGAAAAGGCAACGGCGCAAGAATCACTCCCTGCACCACGCTGAACATGGCGGTGTTTGCGCCAACCCCCAACGCCAGCGTAATGAGGCATACCGCCGTAAACCCCGGCGATCTCCGCAACTGCCGCAGCGCGTAGCGCAGATCCTGCCACAAACGCTCAACTGGCGCCCAGCCCCAGGCTTCGTGGGTCTGCTCCCGGATCAGCGCCGGATTGCCGAAAGCGCGCAGAGCTGCCATCGGCGCCTCTTTCCGCGGCACGCCCCGCTCCCGCTGCTCTTCTTCCTCCAGTTCGAGGTCTGCGCGCAGTTCCCGCTCCAGGTCTGCATTCTTCCTGCGCATTTGCCACCACTTCATGAGCGAATACCTCAGTTCCATGCGAAAGCAGGCTAGCCTGTTGCGGGAGCCGGCGTCATTCCATGCGCAGTGCCTGCATCGGATCGATTCGCGAGGCCCTCCATGCCGGAGCGATGCAGGCCAGCGCAGCCACGGCAAGAAGCGATGCAGCCACAGCCGCAAATACCAGCGGATCGAGCGGCCGGGTGTCGTAGAGCATGGCTTTGATGAGCCGGGTCGCGGCGGCGGCGCCAGCGAGCCCGAGAAACAACCCCAGCAATGCCGGGCGCATTCCGTCGGCGAGCATGAGCCGCAATACCTGCCGGCGCTGCGCACCCAGAGCGATGCGGATGCCAATCTCGCCCGAGCGCTGCGCACCAATGTAGGAGAGAACCCCGAACAGTCCAGCAGCAGCAAGCAAAAGCGACAGCACCGCAAAGCCGGTGATGAGGGTGGCGTCGAAGCTCTGGTCCAGCGTCGACTTGCCGATGAGCTGATCCATGGTCAGCACATTGTTCACGGCAAGATCCGGATCCATCTTGGCGATGATCTTCTGAACCGGGAGAGCCACGCCGAGTGCGTCGGTTCGCGTGCGGATTACCAGCGATGCGCTGCTCCAGTCGCCGCGGTAAAGAGGATAGTAGATAGCCGGTTGCGGCGCGGCTGCGATGGCCTGCCGCGTATCGCCGACCACGCCGATGATTTCGAAACTATGCGGGCCGTCGAAGTTTCCGTCATCTATGTGTTTACCGAGCGCGTCACCGCCGGAGAAAAATTGGCGGACGAAGGCTTCGTTTACCACTGCAATATCGGCATCGTCAAGGCGTTCGTCGGGCCGAAAGATGCGGCCGCGCAGCAGCGGGATATGCATGGTGCGGAAGTAATCGGGAGTTACGGCAGGCACGAATGCGTCGAGATATTTGCCCTTGGGCAGAGGCGGATCCTCCTGGATGGTAAACGAGTCGTCGCGCTGGAAGCCGGCGCCGGGAAGCTCCGTATCCAGGCTGGCCGCCTCGACACCCGGAAGCACGCGGACGCGATCGAGGAGCTGCTCAAAAAAACCCAGGCGAAGAGCAGGCGTGCCATATCGGACAGTGGGCAGCCCGATTCCCATGGTCAGTACGTTGGTCGTTGCGCAGCCCACATCGACTGAGCGCAGGTGCTCATAGCTCCTGATCATCAGGCCCGCGGAGATCAGCAATACCACGGTAAGCGTAACTTCGGCGGCGAGCAGAATCTGGCGAAGACCGACCGCGCCCTTGTTTCCGGACTGTACGTGAGAATAGCCCTGCAGCGTGCGGGCAACCTGCTTATCGTCCAGTGCAAGGGCAGGAATAAGCCCGGCGACGAAACCAATCAGGAGAATGATATTCAGACTGAAGAGAACGATACTGCCGTCGAAGTGCACCGCATCGACTCGCGGCAGATCACCGCGAAGTTTTACGAACCACTGCACTGCCAGCCAGGCCAGCAGCACGCCGAGACCCCCGCCAGCAACGGAAAGCAGCAGGCTTTCCACGATCTGCTCTCGCACCCGTCGTGCCCGGCTTCCACCCAAGGCCGCGCGTACCGCTGCTTCCCTGCGTCGCGAGGCTGCCCGGGCCACCAGCAGGTTTGCAATATTTAGGCAGGCGATCAGAAGCAGACATGCGGATGCTCCGAAAAGGGTGTAGAGGACAGGTTTGATCGGCCCCACCTGCGACTCGAGCAGCGGCATCACGTTGGTTGCGTCGAAGACAGGACCGGTGGGGAACTGCTGCCGGATGCGGGACTGAATGATGTCCAGATCAGCTTTAACCTGCGCAATCGTTGCCCCCGGGGCCAGCCGCGCAAGCACACGAAAATTGTGGGCGCCATGCGCCGTCCAGAATCCCGGCCAGGTATTTTCGTGACTTAACGGCAACCAGAGCTGAACCGCCGAGTTGGGGTAAGAAAACCACGCAGGAAGAACCCCGATCACCACGTAGGGCTTGGCATTCAACAGGATCGTCTTGCCGAGAATGTTGGAATCGGCGCCGTAGCGGCGTTCCCAAAGCCCCCAGGTAAGAATGACGGTTGCGTTGGCGCGCGCAGAGTCGTCACCGGCGGTAAACAGGCGACCAAGGGCTGCAGGCACCCCAAGCATGGAGAAGAGATTCCAGCTGGCTTCCATTGCCCTCACCTGTTCAGGAAGCTGGCCGGCCGAGCCGGAGAGATTGATGTCGAAGTCGTGCGTGGTCGCCATCGCCATTTGTTCGAAACTATGCGCCTGTTGCTCCCATTCAAGGAAATCGGCGCTGGGCACGGAGACCTGGTTATGCGTCGGATTGTGGGCATCGGCTTCGTAGATTCGCACCAGCCGGCTGGGATCCTTGAACGCCAGCGGGCGGAGCAGCACCCCGCGCACCACGGTGAACAGCGCAACGTTGGCGCCTAAGCCCAGCGCCACTACCAGAATGGCCAGGGCGGTAAACCCCGGCGTGCGGCGCAGCGTGCGCGCACCGATGCGCAGATCGCTCAGCAACTGCTCAAGTCCGCTCCAGCTCCAGGTGGCATGGGTCTGCTCGCGAATCAGAGCCGGATTGCCAAAAGCGCGCAGAGCCGCCGGACGCGTCTCTTCCGGCGGCACGCCACGCTCCCGCTGCTCTTCTTCCTCCAGTTCGAGATCCGCCCGCAGTTCCCGCTCCAGTTCCGCATCCCGCCCTCTGATCCCTAACCAACGCATCTCAGCTCTCCTCGGTAGCCGGCCACATGACGCGCGCCACCGCTTCCATCATCTGTTTCCACTCCGACTCCTCCACCACCAGCTGCTTCCTACCCTTCTCGGTGAGCCGGTAATACTTGAATTCCCGCTTACGATCCGGCGCCATTTCCCACTTCGAGACCACCCATCCCTTCCGCTCCAGCCGGTGCAGTGCCGGATACAGCGACCCGTGCTGCATCTGCAGAAAATCGTTGGTGGTCCGCTGGATATGCTTGCCGATATGATGGCCGTGAGCCGGTCCATACAGGAGGGTCCGCAGGATCAGCATGTCCAGCGTCCCCTGCAGCAGATTGGCGCGTTGCGGTGTTTTTTCCTTCATGGTAGATATTCGACCCTCAATGAGGGTGAATGGTAGACATTCGACCACCATTTGTCAACCCCGCCTGAATCCGCTCGGCCTTCCCCCTGCAGTTGCCGCCCGTTAACATGAGGGCAAGCCATTCGAGGCGTCATGCCGTTGACCACTCTGGAAATCGTCAGCATCCTCGTCGCCATTGCCGCCGCCTTCGGCTGGATCAGCGTCCGCTGGCTCAAGCTCCCTATCACCGTAGGCACCATGCTGCTGACGGTGGTTGTTTCGCTTGCCCTCTCCGCCCTTGGCGGCTTACACCCGCCGCTTCATTCCTTTACTGTCAGGCTGGTGCATCGCATCGATCTCCGGTCCCTCATCCTGCAGGGAATGCTGCCGCTACTTCTCTTCGCCGGAGCCTTTCTCCTCGATCTCGATGAACTGGCCAGACAGAAGATTCCCGTTGCCCTTTTCGCTGTCTGCGGCACCATCGCCACCATCTTCCTCATTGCCGGCCTGATGGCGATCCTCTCCGGCAATCGTGTCCCGTGGATCCAGTGCCTTATCTTCGGCGCACTGATCTCGCCGACTGACCCCATCGCCGTCCTCGAAATGCTTCGCCGCACCGGGGTCCCCAACGCCATCCGCGCTCAGCTTGCCGGCGAGTCCCTGTTCAACGACGGCATCGGCGCCGTCTTTTTCCTCACCATGATCTCGATCGCCAGCGGGAATGCACCCACTCCCGTTCATGTCGCTGGCCTGCTCTTGCTCGAGTCCGGAGGCGGCATCGCCATCGGCATCGCTGCCGCCTGGGTCACCTCGCAACTCATGCGCCATGTCAACGCCTACCAGGTCGATATCCTGCTATCTCTCTCGCTGGCCCTGGGCGGATACGTCCTGGCCGAAATCGCCGGCGTTTCCAGCCCGCTCGAAGCCGTGGCGGCCGGCATCGCACTGCGCCATTTCAACCGCACCTTTCCCGGCGAGAGTATCTCTCGCGACGACGTGGACGCTTTCTGGAAAGTCATCGACGAAGTGCAGAACTCGCTGCTCTTTGTCCTTCTCGGCCTCGAAATCGTGGCCATCCCCCTCAATTTCCATACCGTCCGCGCAGGGGTCGCGGCAGTTTTCTCCGTCACCGCCGTGCGCTTCGTAGTGGTACTGCTGCTCCTTTCCTTGATCCGCTGGTTCAAGTTCGGACACCGCAGCTCCGCCGCCATCCTCACCTGGGGCGGATTGCGCGGCGGCCTCTCCATCGCCCTCGCGCTGTCCGTCCCTGACGGCATGGGCCGCTCCTGGATGGTCGGCGCCACTTACCTGGTCATCGTTTTCTCGATTGTGATTCAGGGTGCGTCGATGGATCGCCTGGTGCGCTGGCGCCGCATGAGGCGTGCGGTTAGGAAGAGTCCAAAGGCCTCGCCCGCTCCAACTCAAAATTCGCAAACTTGAATTGTGTGGAAACCGTTCGACCTTGCGCGGCCGCGGTCAGATCCTCTTGCGAAGATATTCAAATATCAGATAGCCCACCACCGCAGAACACATGGCAATCAGAAAGTTCGCCGGCGTAAACACGTCATAAAGCGCTCGCGCAAAGGTCTTTCCCCGCTCGTTGGCGTGAGTGAATTCGCCCATCAGCAGATTCGAATAAAAAAGAAAAA
>JASHOY010000046.1 GCA_030038435.1 Acidobacteriaceae bacterium
AGGCGAGCATAAGGGTTGATTGGTGACCGCGTTTTGAAAGGCCACGCCGCGCGCCGCTACCCCGTCGAGGTTGGGTGTGACCTGCATCGGATTCAACCCGTATGCGCTCACGCAATCCCAGCGGAATTGATCGGCGATGTAGATAATAATGTTCGGCTGTTTTTTCCATGTCGCAGATGCCTTGCCCTCGATCTGGCTCTGGGCAGAGCCGCTGAGCGCCGGCAGCGCCGCAGCGGCAGCAGAGCCCTTAAGGAATTGCCGGCGTGAAACCGGCGTCGGAGAAGAAGACAACTCGTGCCCCTCACCCATAGAATTTATCCCCCTGTCTGGACTATCAGATTTCTCTTGCATCGCGCAATCCATGTCTTCTCTCGCATGCGCCTTTTGACACTTTAATTCTTTGCTGCGCCTGGCGGAGGACGAGCATCGCTCGTCGTCCCAGATGCCTGGGCTTTTTGATTAGGGTTACCCCGGTTCACTCGGCGGTGACGCAGAACGGTCAATGCATGCTAATCTGGCAAAAACTATTAATGTATCTTCACCGCTTCAAATCCTGCCCCAGTGCGATGTTCGAATTCTGAGGATTTGTGGATGACGCGGCGGCGTATATGGCTCGCCAAATGCATCCGAATCTCTGGAGCCGGATTTATGAAACCGATTGCGCACTTTTCATGCCTCTGCTTGCTGGCCATTCTTCCAACCTCGCTTTGCAGCCAATCTCCGCGCACACCTCTGAACGCAACAAATTTGAACGCAGTTGCACCGGCGCAGGCTTCGCAAGTGTCCGCCACCATGCAGCCTTTCTCGCGGCTGGCGATCGGCGGCGGCTTTTCCACCATGGGCGTGACATTGGTGGCGGCAACCAACCTCAATCGCTATCTGGATTTGAGCGCGGAGGGCAATGTCTTCACTTACACCGCCAACAACATTTCAACCAATAACCTGAATGTGAACGGCAAGCTGAGCATGGCGTCGGCCGGCGCATCGCTCAACCTGTATCCCTTCCCCAACCATGGACTGCGCATCAGCCCCGGCTTGCTCTTTTACAACACCAACGGCGCTTCAGCAACGTTGTCTGTGCCCGGCGGAACGAGCTTCACCTTAAACAACGTCACTTACTATGCGTCCTCCACCAATCCGATCACGGGAACGGCGCTGCTCGATCTGCATCACCTGAATCCGGCGTTCACCATAACCGCAGGCTGGGGAAGCCTGATTCCCCGCCGCGGCGGGCATTGGTCATTCCCGTTTGAGGTTGGCATTGCGCTCAGCGGCGCGCCTCAGTTAAGCATGGCGCTCACCTCGGGGCAGGTCTGCGATGCGCAGGGCCGGAACTGCGTGAGTGTTACCAGCGACCCCTCGCTGCAGTCCAATCTTCAGGCGCAATCTGCCAAATACGAAAACGATCTGGACCCGCTGAAGACCTTTCCTATGGTTGGCGCAGGGGTGGTTTATAACTTCGCCATCCGCTGAAGCGTTGCGCGGCGAGAATGCAGAATTGCCGCCAGCCGCGCGAGCCGTCCATAGCCCAAGCCAGCATCCTGCTGACCAATACTTTTGAAATAGCGTGTCCAGCTCTCGATTCCGAGTCCTGCAAATCACGGAGCCGCTGACCCGCCGACCCCATCACGAGCCGACCCGCCGACTGGCCGGCCTGCTGACTCGCTGCTTTTCTCACTCCCCCAGCATCAGCCGCTGCACCGCCGTGGCGCGCCCCGAAGCCGCATCGCAACTCACCAGCGCCGCGCACATCTTCGCATTCCCCTTCGCCGCCTCGAACTTTCCCGGCATGCCGGTCACGAATTTGTGCATCACCAGCTCCCGCTCCACCCCGATCACGCTGTCATAAGGCCCGCTCATCCCCACATCCGTCTGGTACGCCGTCCCGCCCGGCAGCACGCGTTCGTCCGCGGTGGGAATGTGCGTGTGCGTCCCCAGCACCGCGGTCACGCGCCCGTCGAGGTACCAACCCATCGCCACTTTCTCGCTGGTCACCTCGGCGTGAAAGTCCACCACGATCACCTTCGCCTTGATCCCCTTCAGTACCGCGTCAATCGCCTCAAATGGATCGTTGGTCCCGGTCATATATACGCGCCCCATCAGGTTCACCACCGCGTAATCCACCCCGCTCTGCGTGGTCCCTTCATAAATGCCGTATCCCGGCACCCCGCGCTGCATATTCACGGGCCGCAGCACCCGCCGCGGCCGTTCCCGGCTCTCTGGCGCCGCCGACTTCATATAGTCGATCAGCTCCCGCTTGTCCCAAACGTGATTTCCGGTGGTGAGCACATCCGCGCCCATCTCGAAAATCTCCTCGGCTATCCCCGGCGTCACCCCAAACCCGCCCGCCGCGTTCTCCACATTCACCACCGTCAGGTCAACGGCGTTCGCCTCGCGCACGTGCCCGATGTGCTCGCGGACAATCTTCCGCCCCGCGTGCCCGAAAATGTCACCCACAAAAAGAATCTTCAAAGCTGATCGACGCTCCTGCGTAAGAGGGACGAAGAAACCAGGGGACTAAGGGACTCCAGAGGCGGCGTTTCCCATCGGCAAACTTCCTGGTCAATTTTTAATCCGGCGATGTGAGCTGGATGGCGCGTTGCCCAAAGCCCAAGTCTCTGCACGATTATCCCATTTCATTTCACCTTAAATCTTAGTCCCTTGGTCCCTCATTCCCTCTGCCCCTTTTGAAGCGCCGCGCTGGCCGCCGGCGTTCAACCCGCGCCCGGCGAAATCGAACCACGCATGCGCGCATACGCCGGTCCAAAATGCACCTGCACCACAGTACTCAAAAGACCGGAAAATAATTTGACTTTCAAGAAAAACGACGTACGATGAAGAGGCTTAATTTTTCCCCAAGAAATGACGCACACTTAAGTACCTTTCCCTCAATCCTGCGCCAATTTGCAGCCTCTCCAAGTCAGCCGATGCCGACGGAGGGAGAACCTTCGCCGCTTTCCCCCTTCCGGGAATCGCGGCATCAGCTCTCCTGCGCCGGCAGAGCAAACCGTCCTTAGAGTTTCTGCGGCAAATACGCGAGGCAGCAAGCGAGTAAGAGCCGGCTAGGCGAGTCACTCGAGCGCCAATAGGCAGATTAGCCGGAGTGCAAAAGCAGCAAACTCGGGTGCAACCGGCCAGCGCCCCTCTACCCGCGAGCGCCTGGCGGAAATTCAACCTTAAAAGGAGCATCAAGATGAGCGCAACAGCGATTTCAGCCAATGCCACCGGCGACCTGCTTTCCACGCAAACTGGGCCCAACGTAGCTTCAACGCAAGTCACCGGCCGCTACTACTGGGAGCTTGTGTTCAGTTACGACAACTCCGCCAACAAGACAAGTTCAATTGAATATGACGTGGAGTACACCAGAACCAAGCGCGTCGACTCGAAGCAGTTTATGTCCAACAAGTTCAACGTAAATACTGGCTTCAAATTTGAGAATGAAATCAGCGCTTCGATGAGCTTCGATGGGCTGGGCAGCGCCAGCGACAAGACCTCCTACTCCTACCACCTTGACCTCGCATACGAGTTGGTAAAGACCTCGGAGACCGCGGAAACCATAAGCGAATCAAAAACCATTCAGAAAAAATTCAAAATCGGCCCCGGAGACAAGATGAGTATCTACAGACTCTGTTATGACTCCGATGCAGGCTCCCAGCGAACCGACATTGAAGCCTCCGCGCCCCTGGACGATGAGGATGTCATCGTCGCTATGAACTTTAGCTGTGTCAAACGCATCGTAGGGCTGGGCGCCATTCTCAGCACCTTCAGGAACACCACCCCCGCCACCGAAAACACGGTTGAGTGGGGAAGCATTCGAGACAACATCGTCAAGAATAGCGATAAGCCGGGGGAGGAGAGGTTTCGGTGCTTTGTCGAGAGTCTAAGAAGAATTTTCCCAAAAAATTCCAATACTGTTGAGTGGTCGGGAATCAGAGACACCTGCGGAGAGATCATCGACGATTGGAATCGCACCGAAAAGCAACTGCTGTTCCAAAAATTGCTCAACCGATTCACTACCGTCAAGCCATCGCGCTCCAATACCGTCGAGTGGTCGGCAATCAGAGACTTGTCCAACCGGATATTGCAGGGCACCACGCAAATTTTCTGAGCCGCCGGCCGCTCTCTCAGCGACCCATGTTGCAAAGCCAGAGCATTTTCGATTCAAGCGTTAACAAAACTCTGGCTGCCCCATCCTTTGTGCGTCTTTTGCACAAAGGGTGGGACAGCACGCTGCCGCCCCTTAGAGTCAAATCCCGTCACCGCCGTCTGGAATAAAGAGACAGCATCATCCCCGCCGCAGGCGGAACCGATTGTTTATCCTGCAGAGTCGGCGGTGACTCGGGAACTCTCGAGTCAATAGCGGCTACACTCCTTCTATCCTGTCATGGTGTGCCAAATAATCCCGTCGACGTGTCTGACCGTAGCGCCGTGAATTAGGCTGGGCCTGCCAACACGCAAACTCCGGTTGGTTCCTCCTGGGCCAACGCGATTACGGTGTCTACTCAGTAGCCGATGGAACGCTTTCAGGTCATTTACCAGAGTTTCGAGTCAGTCGTCGGCAAACATCCCCCTTGGAGTAGCGAAATCTGGAAAAGGTCATCTTGGCCGGTGATCCGGTCGGCACCTGCGCGGCAGCAGTATTTTTTGTTACTGCAACGCGCCGCGCTCGCCCCGAGTCTCAATCGTGCTGCGTGGAAGGTTGCGCCGGCGCCGTGCGCTGGCGCGACAGGCAGTACCACGCCTTTGCCTTGTGGCCGGGGAACTCGGCTGATCGCAACTCGACGATCTCCAGCGCAGGCTCGATAGCGAGAGTGACCTCGCATGCCGAACGGCGCGGCGGGCCGAATTCGCGCGGCGGACCTTCAGTGCTGCCGATCAAGCTCAGCCACAAACCGCCCGCAGCCAGCGTTGCAGCGACCTGTGCCGCGAATCGTCGTCTCTCATCCGGTTCATCGAACACATGGAAGCAACCGCGGTCGAATACGAACTGGAATGGACCGTCTGGCGCAGGTGCGGCGAGAATGTCCCACGCAACGAAGCGGCAGCGCAGCGCGCGTCCCTCCATCTTGGCATGGGCTCTCTCGACGGCGAGCGGCGAAATGTCGACCGCGAGCACATCGAAACCGTGTTCCGCCATCCAAATAGCATTCGTACCGGTGCCCGCGCCGATCTCGAGCGCCGGGCATGGCGCGACCAGGCCCGAAGTGACCAACTCGACGAGCACAGGCTCAGGTTGTCCAGTGTCCCAGGGTAGTTGTCCGGCGGCGTAGGCTTCATTCCATGGACGGTGCGGCATCACGATATAAGTTTAGCTCGATCCTCAATGGCGATAATTGAGCAGGCCAAATTCTAGAGCATTTTCGGTTTAAGCGTTAACACAACTCAGGGTGGGAAAGTACGAACGCCCACATCGACAGTAAACAGCTCAACCGAAAACGCTCTGAATGAGCATTTGGACACGCCAAAGCAGCTTTGCCAGTCCCGAGAGTCCAAGAGACGGCGGCCGAAGTCCGGCGCGAATGCTATTGACCATTTTCAAAATGAAGATTGGCCAACACCGGCACGGGGAAGCATGAGCAGTTATCCAGGCCCGGAATACGGTTCCTCGCGCGACGCCCGTTTTCAGTCCTAATCGTGCTTTGGCGAGTAAATCCTCTTCAGTGGGCGAACTTACCCTATCGGGACGAGGCTCACGGCCATTTTACTGTGAGCGCAAAGATTTCCTGTGTGCCGGTGTCGCGGGTGAATACCGGCGAGCCATCAGGGGCGATACCGAACTGGGTATTTCCCGCCGGACCAAGCGCCAGGGTCAGACCCGCCAAGCTGGTGATCGTCTCCACTTTGTGGTCGGCCAGTCGAATACGAAAAGCCACCGGCGCTGAGCCGCCGGTGGTGTAGTAGAGATACTTGTGATCAGGCGAGCTTGCCGCCATCACCACATAGCTCGGCATCTTCGCGGAAATCAGGTCGGACCATTTCTGCGTCCTAAGATCGAAAACTACCAGTTTCTTGCTGTCATACGTCGTGGCCGCCAGCAGATCACGGGCAACCCATCGCACGTTGTAGAGGCCTGACGATTCGGGAACAGTAGTGCGCTTTCCCGTGCCAGGATCGAGGATGATGATTTTGCCATGTCCCGTGTCGCTACGGTCCACAAAGAGCAAACGGCTGCCGTCCGGAGACCAGTTCGGACCGTATGCGTTCGCTGCCACGAGTGTCTGCGGTGGGCCTCCCTCTGTGCTGATCACATCAATGGCCCCCGAAGACGTGGAATATGCGACTTGCTTTCCATCTGGAGATAGGTCGGGATAATAGATTTCCGCCGGCGGAAAGGTGAGCTGCAATGGCTCTGATCCGTCAATGCGGCTGCGCCACAACGTGTGATCGGGGTAGACCGTGTACGACACCCACTGGCCGTTCGCAGAAAACGTGGGATTGAAGGCCGCTACACCGGGAAGCATGGGCAGAAACTGTTTCGACTTCGCGTCGTAGCGAACCAGTTCGCCCCGGGCTCTGATACCGACGGCAAAGATCTGTTTGCCGTCCCGTGAAACCACCGGCCTGGCATAGGAGAGCGGACCGTTGGTGAGCTGAACCGGTTGCCGCGAACCTGACAGGAATCCGGTCTTCATCGGCAAGGCCCAGAGATCGCTCCGGCTTTCGTAGCGGTTGACATACACAATGTATCTGCCGTCGGGAGTCCACACCGCGCAACATACCAATCCGCTCTTGCCGCTTTTCACAATGGCGTGGAGATCGGAGCCGTCCGAATTGGCTTCATCAATCGAGATCGGACGATGCCCGGGCGCAAACACAGTGAAGGTCATGTGCTTCCCATCCGAGGACACAGTGGGATCTGCGATGAGTCCTGCAGCGGTCAGAATCCGGTGCGGATTGGAACCGTCTCCCTCGACCACCGACAGGTCCTTCCCCACCGAGAAGAGAATCCTTCCGTCCGGGAAAAAGTCTGCGTCGTAATTCGAGATCGTACCCACCTGGCGTGGCTCTCCCGCCGGCAGCGGAATGACCAGCAAAGGCAGCACAGACGCATCGCCCGCCGCGCCAAGCAAGGTGGACCCGTCCCGCGACAACCCCGTAATCTGGGCGTTCGCCAGCCCGGTTGGAATAGTTGCCGTCGGGCCTCCGCTTGCCGCGATTTGCACGATGCGATACAACCCCACCGAGCCCTCGTCGAAATAAATTCGCGAGCCGTCGGTCAGCAGTCTGCCGCTGTCGGCTTTCACCTGGCCGTCATTGCTGAGCTGGGTAACCGCTTCCACAATGGGAACTGCCGGCGGCTGCCTCCACCACACGAGAAGAGCTCCTGAGACCGCGACAGCCACTGCTGCCGCCGCAATCCAGGTCAGCCTTTTGCCGGCAATTTGCTGTTGAATAGCCGGCGTTGCTCCACTGCCCGAGTCAGACAGGGCTTCCAACGCAAAGCCCAGGTCCGAGGCATGTTGAAAGCGCTGCTCTGGACTCTTGGCCAGGCAGCGGTCAACAATCTTCTGCAATCCCGGTGAAATGTTCGGCGCGAGCTGTGAAATCGCCGTCGGCTCATCGTTCAGGATCGCCGTCATCGTTTCTACGGATGAGGCTCTTTGAAACGCGCGCTTGCCGGACAGCGATTCATAGAGGATCACCCCGGCTGCAAAGATGTCGCTGCGGGCATCGGCCACCTGTCCCCGCACCTGCTCCGGCGACATGTATCCGACCGTGCCCAGCACCTCCCCGGGGGCAGATTCCTGTCGATAGCTGACCGTCGTATCATCGGGTTTCGCAGCTTTCACCGGATCAAGCCGGGCCAGCCCGAAATCGAGGATCTTGATACGGCCATCTTTGGTGATGAAGATGTTTTCCGGCTTTAGATCGCGGTGAACGATTCCTGCATTGTGCGCAGCCGTCAATCCACACACCAGCTCAACGCCAAAGTCCAGGGCTTCCCGCAGACGCATGGGGCCTTTACGAAGCCGGGCGCGAAGCGTCTCGCCCTGCAGCAACTCGGTGACAATGTATAACGATCCATCGTGCTTGCCGACGTGGAAGATGGAAATAATATTGGGATGATTGAGGGCCGCGGTGGCCTGCGCCTCCAGCTCAAAGCGGCGGAGGCGCTCGGGATCCTGCGACCAGAAGTCGGGGAGCACCTTGATCGCCACCTCGCGCTTCAACACCCCGTCGCGAGCGCGATAGACCTCTCCCATTCCGCCGGCGCCCAAAGGCGCCACAATCTCGTACGAGTCCAGCCGGGAGCCGACAACGAGGGACATGAGTGGGTTGAATTATACCCCATGCCTCGCATCCGAACGACCCCAAACCCGCTTGGCAAGTCCCCGCAGAGTGACTGGTTAACACTCGGATTACTACAGATACGTGGCCGGCGTTGAGGAGTTCGCCGGCACCAAGCCAAGGCTGCACGATCAAAATGGAGCCCACCAGGAGTTCGAGAAGATCGCGGTCTGTCTGCTACTTTCCAAAGTAAATGCCGTACTTTGCATCCCAGGTCCATTTCGGCAGCGACAACACGCGGCTGTCGGGAAGCCCAAGCGCGTTATCGACAAGCATCGTCAGAGGGGCAATAAATACCTTGACTAACCCACGATGATTTGGTATGGTTAGTCAAGGTTGCAAAGACATGTACATTCCAAAGACATTAATGGAAGCAATTCGATACTACAGTGACGAGCAAGTGTGCATCGACACCGTAGCCGCTATGCGCTGGCTTGATGGTAAGCCATTTTGCCCAAAGTGCAAGACTGCCGAGGGTGAGCGCAAACACTATTGGCTCAAGGCTCAAAAACGCTGGAAGTGTTACAAGTGCCGCAAGCAATTCAGCGTCAAGGTTGATTCTGTTTTCGAGGATTCGCCTCTGGGCCTCGACAAATGGCTCGTGGCTCTCTGGATGCTCTGCAATTGCAAGAACGGCGTGTCTAGCCATGAGATAAGCCGTGAGCTCGGAATCGCGCAACAACATGCCTGGCACATGCTGCATCGGCTGCGCGTGGCTCTCCAACTTCCCGAACATACCAAGCTCGGCGGAATTGTGGAGGCGGACGAGTGCTTCATTGGAGGCAAAATCTCCAACATGCACGAGTCCAAGAAAGCGCAGTTGGGCGCGTATCGGAAGGGGAGCAGAGGTAAAGCTATCGTGGTTGGGATGGTGGAGCGCGGTGGCCGAGTCAGGGCTCGCGTCACAGTAGACCGCACTCAGGAATCTCTTCAGCCGCTCATCATGGAGCACGTTGACGAGGATGCAACCCTGATCACGGATGAGTGGGGCGCATACAAAGGCGCGGCCCCGATCCACGAAGTAATCAACCACGCCGTTGAATACGTCAACGGGCACGTACACACAAACGGAATCGAGAATTTCTGGTCGCTGCTGCAACGCGCTCTGAATGGAACGTACGTGAGCGTAGAGCCGATTCATTTGCAGCCCTACGTGAACGACCAGGTTTTTAGATTCTGCCCTCGCAGCCGCAAGGATGAGAAGATTACGAATGCTGACCGGTTTATGCTGGCGCTCTCGAATGTGGCGGGGAAACGCCTGACATGGAATGATCTGACCGGAAAAGAAAGTTGCTGAATAGTTCCAGTCAAGACGGCTTTACGGGGCGCTCTGCGGGGACGTACTTGTATCGCTTATGTCGCGAAGAGGGTTCTTTGGGAGCTTCAGAAAGGCGCTTCTGCATCTCAGCACGAGGGACCGAAACTAGACGCTTAAGTGCTTCGGAAAATGGATTCGGAAACGGTCTATCGCGCCTCATTCTTGATCGTCCTCTAATTGAAGTTTGGCATCCATCAGGTAAACCATATCCTCATCATAGGTGAAGTATATCGACAATTCCGGAACCCCAGGAAACCCAGAAATCCTGATGCGGTGAAGTCGATAACCCTTCAAGGATGGAAAAATCTCCGGATGAGTACACAAGACCTCTTCCATGCTTCCGAGGGCCTCATCTAATCGCCGATGACTTATGCGAAGCAACCGGATCGCTTCTGCGTACTCATCTTCTTCCCTGATAGCGCGTCTTTTCAGCATACTTAGCCAACTGGCAGACCTCGCTGGCGCGCTCGCTCGACAAGTGTGTGAGCGTATTCTTTTTCTCGCTCGGTTAGCGGCGGATCGGACAAAAATATAGTGCGGTACGGAATCTGCTCATCCATCTCTGTGGCTTTCCAGCCCACCATTTGATGACTGAGTTCACTAGATTCGCTAGCATCAAAATCCCAGAAATACTTGATGATCCCATCAATCAACGCAATATCATCCTGGCTGAAATCTCGCAGGTCTGGATTGCGCAGCGCGATAGTACGATGCTGCTCCATACCATTGCCGATGGGAATCTTTTGTACGATCAGTGCCCGATTAGATTCAAGATAGCGTCGAATAGGCACAAGCCGTTCTGGAGCTGGCCCCTGTTCCCGATGACAGTACGGCACGCCAGTAATCGCACGCCCGTAGGTCCCATACGCTAGGTAATCAGAGAAGTACAGAATTTTGTTTAATTTAGTCGCACCAAATTTCGGGTCAGAAGCGCACTTCTGGCTGATGTACAGGATCAACTCAGCCAGTCTTTCTTCGCCCGCTCCTCGCAGGGCATCCTGTCGCTGGAATTCTGCCATGACCCATTCTCCCTAGCCCTTGGATGAGGGCTATCCCACTGGTTCATTTGGCGTCCGGCAATCACAACCTATTGCTCTTTGACGCAACTCTTTCACCAATCGCAGCTCATCGTCAATGAAAAATGGGTGCTTATGTGCAAAATCTGGCACACATCCTTCTGCATTTAAGTATCCCATATTCGCCTTACTTTCTCCGTATTTACTAATTACCAACATGATCCATCCATTTGGGTCAGTCAAGGTATTTATTGTCGTCAGAGGCACTCCTTGCAGGAATGCACCGTGCGGCGTCAATCCTACGCCAATCCGAATGCGGCCGAATTTGTCCCGGACCGGCATCGAATTGTCCCGTCCTATCGACACCGCCTCAAACCCGGGACAATCCGCCACTGCAGTTTCTCGGGCGGTCTCGGCGTAAAGATGCCCTCAGAGAAAAAATCCATGCGCCAGCGGCGCAACCACCGCGAAGACCCGGGAGGCTCCAAGCAAGAGCTTTCGGTCCGGGGACCGTTGCAGGGTCAATTTTCTGTCGGCAATTCGAGCCATTCACCTTCTCGCATGGTTGCTGTCTTCATCAGCTTGGTTCCCGGATACCCGAGGCCAAGCCGCCGCGAAAAGACATCCGGTAACTCACCAAAGCCTTAGGCCCAAGGAGCGTGAGGTCGAGACGGAACTTCGGTGACGTTTCACGTCAATAGCGACAGACTGCAAGCGGATCGTCGGTTGTCGTGGCCTTTGATTCGGCAGCAACAGCTCTTTACTCGATTTTCCTGGTGTGGTGATGAATGACGTAGCGACCGATCATCCATCCCACAGCCGAACCGACATAAACGTCAGACGGGAAGTGATCGCGACCGATGACACGCGCTGCGCTTACGCCCGTCGCCAGTCCATACGCGGCGATCTTGACAAGAAATTGGTTGCTCTCGGATGCGATCACGGTAGCGGATGCCCAGGCAACGACGCTGTGGTTGGACGCGAATGAGGAATCAAAGCCAACGTCCGGCTGGAAAAAGCGGCCCTTCGCGTCGTCGACGGTGGGCCGCTCACGACGCGAAGAAATCTTAAAGACCTCATTAACGGCAAGGCTATCGATCATAGCCTCACCGGCCAGAACGCCGGTCTGGACGGCGCCTGGGTTATGAACGAGATGGCCAATGCCGTAGTAGGCGATTGGAGCAGCGGCGATGAGGCCGGTGAGCCCTGTAGAAGCAGTATTGGCATGATTAGCCGTGGTCTGATTCAAAAAGTGATGCTGCATGATATTGGTGTCCTCGCAACCCAGTGCTCCGGCCGAAGCCACAAAGAGCGCCCCCATAACATCTTGGCCGTCACTGGCCCACAGCGGAGAGGTCCAGATGCCGGCCTGATCGTGAAGGAAGTTGCGGGGAAGATTACGGACGCTGGGAGCACCCCGAAATGGAACCGGAGCATCGGGCAGTTGAGCGGATGACTGAGGATAGGCGTTAGCATGGAAACAAGCTACCGCCACCAGAACTGCGAACATTTTTCGGGCCATAAGGAATTTTGGCGCAAAGGATCGGCACTGCGCCAGTCGGGCGCACAACGGCGATGCTTGGGCAACGGCTACTTTCGGCGAAAGTCCCCCCAGATTCGGCAGGGATTCTGGATTTCAGGCTGTGAATCCTTGCCCTTCTCGAGACCACGAAAGCGGTTCAACAGATCAAGAAGTCAATTCCAATCGACTGCGACATCGCTGAGCCGGCGCCGGACAGATATCATCCGGCGCCGGGTTCGCCATCAGCTGAACTCATTTGTGTTCGCCGAGCCAAAGAATTGATTGAAGGCATTGGCGGCTTTGTTGTAATCGTTGTTCGGATTGACTTCCTGGAAGAGGGTTTCAGCAAAGTCGATGAAAAAGGGCACCGCCTTGAACAGCAGAGAAACCTGATCGGCATAGCTGAACCCCGCCTGGTCGGCAGCAAAGGACACGGTCACGGTTGCCGAGAAAAGACCGCCGTTGAGAGCAGCACTGGGCAGCCAGCCCAGCGGAATGTTGATGAGCGAGCCATTGGAGAGGAACATCCCGAGATTATTGCCGTACTGAACTCCGATGAAATCAGGAACCAGGCCCAGCGCGGTACCCGCGCCGCCACGGGTCGCCAGCATGGTCACGTCATTGGCAAATCCGACATCGTTATCGACCGTGTTCACTTGATCTGCGACGGTCTGCTGGAACTGCGAGACGGGAAAATATTTGTTGGGTATATTGCCCAACTGAAGATAGGCCTGTTGCGGGGGCTGTCCAGGCTTGATCGGGGGAGGGCTGTTGAGCAGGAAGTAGGTTCCGCCGGCAATCGCGGCCCCCAGCGCTGCTCCCCATGCAGCGCCCAATGCGGCAGAGAGCATCATCTGCTCCGCCGAGCCCTTTCCGCCTTTGAAGCCGACAGCCAGACCGGAGCCAAGGCCGGCTATGGCGCCCTGCACGGCGCCATTGGCCACATAGGCGAGGAAGGGCATCGCCTTGAGCGCGGAGCCGGCCAGCGCGCCCAGCACTCCGCCTCCCAGCGATGAGAATCCGCCCAGCGCTGCTCCCACAAAGGCTCCCGCCCAGATGCTGCCGCCGGCCTTTTGCGCAGCCAGCTCGCCGGCCAGCGCGCCGCCGAGTGCACCGATGGAAACGCCCACAAGAAGACCGGTGCTGATATTTGACGTCAACGCGCCAAGCGCCACAAGAGAAGCTCCGCCGCTCCAGATCGCCAGTGCCACGCAGGCGGCGGCAAACACGGCGAGCCCGATGATTTCCATTACCGACCAGAAGCTGCATCCCGTGGGATCGGTAAGTGAGAGGGGATTTCCGAGGCAGTAAAGATAGGGATTTGCCGCGCCAATTGTGAAGATGCCATTCAGGAAGGGATCGGGGCTGATGAACTGGCCGACCACCGGGTCGTACCATCGATGCCCCTGGCAAGTTAGCCCGGTTACATCCACGCCGCTGAGCAGAGTGGCCACGATGGCTACATCGCCGGTGAGAGCCGCGCCGCTCTGCGGGCGCGTGAGACCGAAAGGCGTGAGTTGCACGCGGCCTGCTTGTTTGCCTGTCGCGTCGCTAATCAGGTCCATATTGCCGATCGCGTTCATGTGCAGGAAGAGCAGTTCGCCGTTCACTTCCGCGCCCAGCCGCAACGGACCGAATGCCAGCCAGGCAACGGACTGCCCGTTCTTGATGACGAAATTATCGGTGGGCGCAAGGTACAACTGCACGCCCGCCATCGATGTTTCCACACGCAGACCGTTGTAGGCGTAGGTGTGCGTCACCACCTGAGCTGATGGTGTGGTCAACTGGGCCAGGTGATCGCACGCATCGAAAACCATGGCTCCGAAGCGGCCTGAAGTCATCCGTCCGGCAGCATCGTATGCCACAGGGGTTCCCGCGATGGACGCCAACTGGTGCCGGCCTGCGACGTAATTGAGCGCGCCGGCATCGGACGCGGTGCTTACCTGGAAGGAATCGTTGTAGCTCCAGCTATGAGTGTCAAGCGCGGCCGCACCCTGCGTGTATCCGGCGGAGGTGAGCCGCTTCATGCCGTCATAGGTGAAAGTGGCGCTGTTATCGCCGGAGGCCGCGCTGGTCACGCCCATTACCAGCGCGTCTGTCACCGTGAGCGTTACATCCCGAAGGGTGGCTCCCGAGGAATCCATCACCTGAACGCGGGAGATGGTTCCTCCGTTAGGCCGGTAGGTGAAGATGGTCTGCGTGCCGTTGGCGTAATGGATCGTCAACGGACGGCCCATCACATCGTAAGTTGCGCTGGTGACCAGGCCCGAGGCGCTCGCCAGGTGTCCGTCCGCGGCGAAGGAATAATCCACGGTTCTCCCCGCGCCGGATCCCGTCGTGGATGGGAGAGTGGTGCTTGTGGTGCGGCCCAGCGCGTCATAGGCGTACTGCTCGGTGTATGACGCTCCGTTGGCTTTCACCACGCGCGTGGAATTGACGATTCTGCCGCTCTGTTCGTATTGCAGGTTTACTGTGCCCAGCTCATCGCTGATCTGCCAGATGCGGCCGGCGCGATTGGCGGTGATGCCGTCGGCAGGGGCGGCGGCTCCCTTGTCGTAAAAATCATACGCAATGCGCGGCGTGGTCTCGGCATCGTAGTAGATCTGCGTCACGCGGTTGGCGGCATCCACTTCGGTGCGAACTTGCTGCCCGGTGGGCAGTGTTCGCAGCCGCTCGTTTCCCATGGCATCGAGCAAATAGATTGTGGTGCCCGTGTCTGGGCTCTGATGACCGAACCTGCGCCCCAGCAGGTCGTAACTAAGAACGATTTGCGAACCCTCCGGGAGAGTGATGGTGCTGACCCGCCCCCCGGCTGTGTACTGGTAGGTCTGTTGAATCCAGTGGTCGCCTGCGTTCCGGCTCACGGCGATCATCTGGCCGGCCGCGTCGAATGTCTGTTGCTCCACATCCACAGCAGTTCCGCCGGGCCATTGCTCGGTGAAGATCATGGCGTTGCCGGTTCGCCGGATGGTGACAGTGAGACCGTCGGCTCTGTTTCTCTGCACAACCCTGCCCAGGGCGTCATAGAGACAGCCCAGCGCGGAAGTTCCGGCCGGCGGGTTCTGCCAGGCCGATCCGGTGATCTCATAAGGAAGATAGGACTGCGTGACCAGGCCGCGCATGTTCCGGGCAATGGCGCCGGAGATGATCCAGTT
The DNA here is from genome assembly GCA_030038435.1 of Acidobacteriaceae bacterium. GTDB lineage: Bacteria > Acidobacteriota > Terriglobia > Terriglobales > Acidobacteriaceae > Telmatobacter. The sequence continues at coordinate 15,301 of JASHOY010000046.1, forward strand.
CCCCGAGGTGGCGGATGCATTGGCCTTGCCCATGGCGATCCCGGTGCCGTCAATATAGGAGATCGATGTAAGCGTTCCGGGCTGGCCATGCGCAATGCGCGCCTCAGCAGTCACGGTGGAGATGGCCCCGACGGTGTATACGAAGCTCGAGAAGGGCAGTTCCGCAGTATCGCCGGGATAAATGGACGCTGTGACGCGGCCCAATGCGTCAAAGACATCGCTTGAGGTCACGTTGTTCTGATCGGTGATGGATTCGGTCTGCGAAACTCGCGCGTTGATGGTTGCGGTGATGACATTGCCCATGGCATCGCCAACAGCAACGACGTGCTGTCCCGTTGCATCAAGCTGCGTGGTCTGCACCGCGCCGAGCGGTCCCTTCGTCGAAAGCACCGGGCCGGTGGCATTCGTGCTCCGCTGCTGCGCGCGGCGCGTCATCCACCAGTTCGTGGTGTCGCCGGGCAATTGGTGATAGCCATATTGCGTCAGGTCGGGTGGATCGGTGCTCCAGATCGCGGTCACGAAACCGGCGGTGAAAGCCAGGTCTTCAATGCGCGTCTCCAGCCCGGTCGTGGCCTGGCCTTCCGGCAAGCCCACGTAGGGATCGCCATCGTAATAGGTGATGTTGGCGCCAATCACCGTACCGTCAGCGCCGGTCTGGGTTACGCGCGCCGGCAGGCGAAGGTTCTTGCCGCCGGTGGCATAGGTGGTCAGCGTGATGATGTCCTGATCCGCCGTGGCCGCACCGGTGCGCGTGGCCGTTGTCTGCTGCCTGGTGATGTCTCCCTCATCGGTGACCTCAAGGTACTGAATCACGCGCGTGGACTGAACGCTGGCCTGACGCTCCCAGCGTTCTTCGGTGGTGCTTGCCGTGTAGGGCACAGCCACCTGCTGTCCGTTGCCGAGCCCCGATGGAATCAGTTTGGCTGAGTAAACACTGGTCACGATGGAGTACGGGCTGTTTTCGAGAGCCGAGCCGTCAAGACCCCAAATGGTGGTGCGAAGCACCTTTCTGCGCAGCGCTCCCAGCTCGAATGCCTCCTGCGTTGTGAGCGGGCGCGCAGGGTCGTCGGGATCGAGGCCTAGGTGAAACACGGTTTCAGTCTTCAACGTCGGGCAGGTGGTGTCGCCGAGCTGATACGAGTCGACGGTGCCAAATCCGAGAAAAAGGCGCGTGCCCGGATCGTAGCGGCCATCGTGGTACTCGTAGCGCGTGGTCCCGGTCACCCCCGTGGCGTGATCGGTCTGGTCTGTCTGCGCCACGCACTGCACGGGAAAGGGATGGTAAGTAGGCCAGCGATTCCCCGCCGCGAGATCCAGCGCAGCAAAATGAGTGCTGGGAAGATAGGAGATCTCGGTGGTTTGCCCCGGCCCATTGGCAATGGTGCAAAGCAGGTTCGGCTTTACTCCGCCGGTCAAATCCAAAAACACCTGCCGCGATTCGCCCCACTGCACCTGCGGCAGCTCAAAGTGGATTCCAGCTGTGCCGTTTCCCAGCAGATCCACCAGTCGGTAACTGCCCGGAGTCGCATAGGGTGTGTTGTTGAAAGTTACCGGCGCGGAAAGCCGGTCTGCGCCGGTGTTCCACCAGATGGTCACGCTGTTGACGCCCACGTAGACAAGATCGGCGCATCCGTCACCATCGATGTCGAAAACTGCCAGCCGCTGCGGGTCCCAGTCCCGATCGAGAGCGGGAGCCGGGCCCGGCGACATGGAGACGGGCGCGTCCCATCCGCCGTCGGCGCGGGCGGGCCAGTAAGTGACTCCGCCGCCCATCACCAGCACAATGTCGGTATAGCCGTCGCCGGTCATATCGGCCAGATAGACGTGCTCGTCCGACAGCGAGATCGGCGGTGTGCGACCTGCGGGCAGAACTATCGGATTGCTCGACCAGGACTGCACATCTTCGCGCAGATATCCGAGCCATGCGCGGCCGGTGTCATAGAGAACATCGGTAATTCCGTCGCCGTTGAGGTCGAGCAGCCGCACATCGGGATCACCCGGCAGCACGTTCGGCGCCTGATCGAATTCCACCGGAAAACCAAAACCCGCCGGAGCCGTTCCGTTCTGCGCAGAGAGCGGATAGTAACCGGCCAGCGGCTGATCGAGAACCAGCAGGTCGGCATTGCCGGAGCCTGACATGTCGGCGAAGGCCACGCTGGGCGACGACAGGCGCAATGGCGATGGAGCCTGAGAGAGCGCGCGCGGAAATCCGAACTGCCCGCCGCCAAGATTGGGCCGCATGGTCGGCAGGCCGCCGCCAAGGGTGAGAATGTCAGGCAGGCCGTCTCCGTCGAGATCGACGAGCTCGGTGTCAGCATCATTCAGAGGCGAGGTGAAGCCGGTGACCTCAGTGAACGCGGGAGCGCCGCTGACGGTGTAAGCCAGGGAGCGGTCGGGAGCAGCAATCACCGTGCCGTCTGCCGCGTGTCCCTGTTCCCGAATCGTAATCAGCAAAGAGCGGCCCAGGCCGCCGTTGTCGTTATAGAGAAGCTGCCAACTCCGGACCAGGCTTACGGCCTCGGTGGTGACGTGAAGCTCAATCGCATTACAGCGCTGGGTGACCCTGACCGGGGCGCCATAGCTTCCGCTGATGAGCGTGTCGGGCCGGTTCTCATATTGGAAAATGAGCTGATAATTCCCCCAGGTTACGGTGTCAGGCAACAATGATCCGTGGTCGTTGAGCCACGTGTACTTCACAGTATTGCCTGAGCTGTCGCTGCTGCTGTCGAGCAGCCATGCAGCAGGAGGGCTTCCGATCTGCGCGTTGGCGGTGGCTCCGAGCGTAAAGCTGTTGTCCCGGTTGTCGGTGACCGTCCAGGATCCATCGGCAAACTCGATAAGCTGACCGGTGGAATCCACCGTGGGCCGGTAACGCCCGCTGCCCATATCCACCAGGTCGCCGACGCCGGTTAACGAGTAGGTTCCGGTTGCATCTGCGCTTGAAGAACTGAAATCAGGAGTGATCTTGCGCAGCATGGTCAGGGTTCCCAGCGACCAGCCGATGCCGAATGGCCCATCACCGGAACTCGCGGAATACTGCAGGGAGATCTGCGGCATGATGCCGTTGGGACCTGCCGGCAAGGAAAAATCCAGGGCCGCATTCAGCGTGCCGGTGTTCAGGTCCACGCTGAAACTGCTGCCCGATCCGGAGACCGACCCGCCGCCCGAGGGAAGATTCAGGATTTCACTCGCAGTGCCGCTTGGCTTTGCCATGGCTCATCTCCTCTTCCATGCAGGGCTAGCTGCGCGGCGTGAACGAATAGTCGAGGACCAGGACGAGATTGATGAGATTGGAGAGGTTCAGCACTCCGCCGGGCGCCAGAGCAGGATTTGAAGCAGCCGGTAGCTGGATGACCCAGTTTCCGAGCGCGCTCCCACCCGGCGCCGCAGCCCAGGCGCTTCCGGTGCCCTGCGACGTGAGGACCCCGTTTGCGTCAGTGGCTCCGCTGACGGCGCTGCGGCCCGGCGGCGTAAGCGCGATGGTGACGCCTTGTGCTGAGGTTCCCGGTTTCATTGAGACGATGAGGCTGACCGCGGTAATGGTGGGCGCGGTCTGATTCAGCGGGAAATCCGAGGAATCGAGGGTCAGCGTGAGCGAGCCCGTATTGATAAAGGAATAAAAGAGGTCAGGGTAGAGCCAGCCCAGCGGGATTGCCCACTCCCTGCTGTAAAAGCCCGGCCGGCTGGCCAGCTGCGACATGACGGTCGAAACCAGTTGCGGATCAAACCGGGCTTCGTAAAGAATGGTCAGCACCACGTCGGTGAGCGTGCCGTAATTGATGTTATTGAGCGCTTTGGGAAGGCTGAGCGTCCAGGTGCTGGCCACGCCCGCCCCTTCAAAAATTCCCAGCTGATTCCCGGTGATAGAGTTAAGCTCGCCGTCCACGGCGGGACTGTAGTCAGACAACACCAGTGAGTCGGAGCCCTGGAATCTTACCTTGCTCGGCGTCGTGGATGTGGCCACGTCCGACGGCAGCCGGTAATAGGAGACGCCGCCGTTGGCGAGCGTACCGGAGATCCCCGTGGGCGGGATGATTCCCTGAATATCGACGGAAACGCTCTTGATGCGGCCCTGGTATGTGCCGGGATATGTCGTATCGAAGTCATCGAGCGTCGTCTCGAAGGTCATGGATCCGGTCTTCAGCAGTTGCGTCTGGAAGACGTAACCGTAATTGGTTGCCAGCGAGATTGATTTCTTCACATACTGCTTTTTGCCGCGCTTGGCGGTAATCAGGTCGTCAGTGAATTGCTGGATGTCGAGCATCAGCGCGTCGGCCGCAAGCAGGCCATCCACTACCCCAGGATAGGAATTTTTTATGTAGCTCAGAGTAGTGTCGTTCTCAAAGTTGTAGGCAAATTGCATGAGCTTAGCGGCGCCCAGGGCCATGTCCATGTATTGGTTGTAAATATCGAGCATGAAGTCGCCCATGGATCGCCACACCTGAGGCGTGAAGGTGTCCGCATTGAAAACAGCCAGGGTTTGTGCGGCGCCCGCCGCGTCAAGCTGCGCCGCGCTTACGGTGGCCTGCGATGCGGCGACCTGCGCATTGGCCGCCACCAGCTGAGCCTGTGCCTGTACGGCTGCCTGCTGCATCTCGGTGGTGGTGCGGTTCATGCTGTCTACCTGGTACTGCTGACTGAGCTGGTTTGACGCCAGCTGAGTGGCGGCCTCAACGCTAGCTGTGTCGCCAGAGATGGAGCCCTTGGTAAGCAGTTGGCTCGCCATTTTGTTCAGGCCGCTGTAATCGCCGTTATCTCCACCCTGGATTTGTGTCGCCTCTGCCGCAAGGGTAATGGCCTGGCTGTTGAGCGCCGCATACTCTGAGGCGTTGGCGGCAGCGTCAGTGGCCCGGGTGTTGGCCAGCGTCAGTCCCACCTGATATGCGGCAGCCTGATCCTGCGCCGCCTCCAGTTGCTTTTGCGCCACGGACACCTGCGCGTTGGCCTGGTCCACCTGGTTCTGGAGCTGAGTCTGCGTGAGCGTGGCCTGGTCAGCCTGGCTCCAGAAGTTGATCACTTGCTGCTCGGCATTCATGGCAAACTGCGCAAAATTGGTGGCCACCTGCTGCAGATAACTGAAGGTCCAGATGGGCACCATGTCCGGCGGGTTTCCCCAGTAATCGAGGCCGGCGCTGATCTGACTTTGCTTGGCATAGATTTTGAGAAGCACGGAGGCAAAGGGAACATCGTCCGCGCTCACGCTGCTGACGCCCGTGGTGGCGAGGTTGCTGAGTTGGGGAATCAAGGCCTTGGCAATGGTTGCGCCGCCAGCAAGGCCCGCAAGTGAATATAGCTGCGTCGAAGGCGGAGTTGTGCTGCCCGCCGTGAGCACCTTGGCGTAGACGCTTGTAGCGGTTGCATGGTCTCCATTCTGATACACGCTGTTTCCCCATGCGCTATAAAGGTTGGCCAGTTGAATCCAGACGTATGGCCCTTCCACCGCGGTGTTGATATACGTGTACTGCGCGGCCTGCAGGTAATAAGTCTCCGCGTTCGCGTAGTCGCCGGTGGCCTCATAGCACTGCGCCAGCGCGAGGGGGATTACGTAGAAATAGTCGTGCGGCAGCATTGCCGCACTCTCCCAGAGCGAGGAAGCGTTGTTGAACGCGTCGGGCAAAGCGGTGGCGGAAGCGTGGGCGGCATAGAGCAGGGATGTGATCGTCGCGGTGTCCGGATTCGCGTTCTGGGCCCATTGGGTCGAACTAACCGAGAATTTTCCGCCGCTTCCCACGACCAGACCGACCTGCCTTTGCGCCAGCGCTGCAATGGGAATGGTCGGCGCCGTTTCCACCGGCAGCTTGTAAGAGATAATCTGTCCGGCCCTGACTGGATTGATGGCCAGCTTGGCCGCAACGGGCGGATTCACTACCGGCAACGGAGCGGGAATGGGCAGCGGAGAGGGCGCGGGAACTGGAGCCGGCGTGGGGGTTGGGGCTGGGGTAGGAGTCGTGTTCACGCCGAATCCCTTGGCAATGACCGGATCCAGGGAAGAGGCTCTCTGGTCGACGACGCTGCTTGCCGCCGTGTTTCCCTGGCCGGTGTAGATCGCGGCCAGGCGCAGGTCTGCCAGAGCCGCAGCCGTGTTGGCGGAATTTGAACTCACCGGCGTAATGCCCGCGCCATACGACCAGGAAACCGAGGCCAGCGTTTGGGCGTTGACCGCAGCCGTTGGGCGCACCGGGCTGGCTGGTGTGGGCGCAGGCAGAATGTTCAGCCACTGCGAGCTTGCAGAGAGCAGAGGCGTGAACAGGGAAGGATCTCTGGGAAGCATCGGCCGGAATTGTTCGCCCAACTCCGGCGACCACTGCGGGTCAAGATGCGCGTAAATGAGCGATTCGGCCGCATGGTAGCTGTCGATCGCGTCGCTGTACTGGCGCCCATTGAATGATTGCGCGGCGGAAGCGAGCAGTGAATTCACTTGCGTCAGTAGTGCATAGTCTGAATTACTCGTGTCGACGATTCCCAGGTCGACGCTCGGCCTGTCGACATAGGAGTAAGTGGCGATGGTTTGCGCAAGACTGGGCATTTCCCGACCTCCTCCTGGGGATGGTTCCACCGGGTGCACTGGCGCTGGGATTCCCCGGTGCATGGCCCGCTACTCTACCCGGTGTTCAGAAGATTGTGAAGATTCTAGCGCAGGCGTTTCAACTTGTCCTGGTAAAAAGCGAGAGCGAGGGAAACACTCTCGCGATTTTTGCGCCAGGGGATCGGGATTTTCCGCGGCTCGCCGCCACGCAACTCCGATCCGATGCTAGCTTCGGTTTGTCGAGCGCTTCACACCACGCTTCGGCAAGTCACCCGACAAGCTGGGCCTGGACCATC
>JASHOY010000407.1 GCA_030038435.1 Acidobacteriaceae bacterium
GGCAACGCAGTTGCCGGTGGGAGAGACGGGGGTGGTGAGCAGCGTGCAGGCGGTGCGGCCGTTCTTCATCCGCGGGACGCTGGATGAGCCGCTTGCGGAGCGGCTGGCGTTGCGCGCCGGAGGTCCGGAGTGGCGGCTGGACAGCGCCAAGGCGTTTGCGACGCTGCTATGCGGGCGGGAGGGGGGACCGCAGATCACGGCGGATTTGAAGGCGGAGACGCTGCAGGACCAGATGGATCCGTGCCGGATGAGTGAACTCATGTTTCAGGCGGCAAGGCGGGCGAGACTGAGGGCAGCGCAGCGCGAGGAACCGAAGGCTGCGGAGATGACCAAGGCGCAAGCGCGCGAGGCACTGAGCAGATTAGACGCGCAGACGGTGATCGAGTCGCTTCTTTCGCGGGAGTGGGGAAACGCGAGCGAGAACGCGAGATGGCGGGCGGGGCGGCGGGAGCTGATCAAGATGTGCAGCGCGCTGCCGCTTAGCGGAGACACTTCCGCATTTGCAGAATCGGTTTTGTACCGGCGCATCAACAACAACCTGGCGATGGCGCCGGGAGCGGTGGCGAGCGCGGTGAATGCGGAGGGAAGTTATTTCGACGACCAGGCACTGGATGAGGCGATCAAGAAGCTGGAGGCAGAAGCGCAGCCGATGACCGCGGCGGGGCGTTGGCGGCGCACCATCGAGACGATCCTGCTTTCGCAGGAAAAGTTTACGCGCTGGCGTCTCAAGATGGAGCACGAACTGGGGGAGCTGGCGGCGGCGGCGATATTCAATCCGCTGGGAATCAAGAACGTCTACTCGAAATTACACAAGACCGCACCGACCAGCGATGAATTGGCAAAGGAAGTCATGGACCTGCTGATGAAGCTCGATGAGTTCGATGAATACACGATCGCAGGCGAGCCTTCGGAACGTAATTATCTTGACAATTCCGTGACCGCAGACCGTGCGCGGTACAAGGACCTGGGCGCGGAATTCGGGAAGAAATTTCGGGCGCTGATAGAAGAGATCGTGATGGGCGATGAAGAGAAAGATTCGAGTTCCAAACTTCTGCAACTGGTATTTGAGAATTCGCAGCAGTTCCAGATGCTGGTGGAATATGCGCGCGAGTTTTGCGAGGCGCAAAACGAGGCGTTTCTGAACAAGCTTTCGCGTGCGTACCAGAAGCCGGATTTCTGCATCCGGCGCGACACGGTGGGCGATGCAAGCGACCGGCTGCTGCCGCTCTCGCTGTCATGGAATGCGGACTGGTATTACGGACGGAATATCGGCGACAAGTCGCCGGCATCCGATACGGGATCAACCGCTGAAGAGGTTGTGGTGAAAGGCAACGGCGTCGCGCAAGGTTAGGGCGAGCGGGCGAAGGCGTATGCGCAGGGCATTTTGCTCGGGCGAGGGCTGCATGGGAAAGGCGTCGGCTACGAGGGGGATGGCGCGCCAGACGTCCGCTGCAGGCTGGCTGAGGGCGGCCAGGGCTGCGGAGGTCCAGAAGGCGGCAAGGGAAGCCATGCGCGGGTCGATGGGGAGCGGAGGCGGAGCGGACGGATTATCGAAAGATGCGATTTGCTGCGCGAGCGCGGTAAGGCTCAGATTGTGGCCGGCGAGGGCGATAGGGCGGCCGTAGAATTCATGTTCAAGCGCGCCATCGATGGCCAGGGCGACGTCGCGAACGTCGATGATGCTGAGCAGTTGGTCCATGACGGCAGGCAGGCGGCGCGCGATGACGAGGCGGACGAAGCTCGAAGCTTCAGGGCGAAACTCCCAGGGGCCGAGGCAGGCGGCGGGGTTGACGATGACGGCAGGCAAGCCGTCCCGGGCAGCGGCGAGGACGGCTTGCTCCATGGCGGCCTTGGCTTCGAAGTAGGGATATGCGGCGCGGCGCCATGCAGCCGCCATGGCATCGAGCGGCGATGGCGGGCGGGGAAGCGTGGTGAAGGAACTGATGAAGACCAGGCGCAAGCGGTTGGCGCGCGCAGCGTCGATGATGCTGCGGGCGTGGCGCAGGCTGGAGCCGATGGCCTGGCTCCATGCGGAACTGCCGGGGATGCAGGGATCGAGCGGATATGGCGCGGCGGCATCGACGAGGATGTCGTGTCCGGCGGCGAGTTGGGGGAGAGTGCCGGCGTCAAAGCGTGCTATGGTTACCGGAAGACCGCGCAAGGCAATGGGATGGCGCTGGCGGGTGAGGGCAGTCACGGCGTGTTCGCGGGAGAGCGCGTGGCGCACGACCGCCTGGCCTAAATGCCCCGTGGATCCGAGAACGAGGATGCGCACGCGTTTATCTCCAGTGAAAAAGCGGAGCAGCTCCGCTCAAGAGGTAATGATATGACGACATTTCCCTATCCTCTTACCGCCATCACACCGCCCAATCCTTTTGCGGCGATCAATCTGCACGGCGACGGCACCATGCGCGGCGTAACGCTGGCCTTGGCGACGGACCGCGTGCGCAATCTTCTGCCCGCGGGGATGGAACTGGGAGAACAGGAAGTAAGCCCCAAGGGCACGCACCCGGTGATCCTGTTTTTTCACGACATGTTCCGTGCGCAGATGTCGGTTCCCACACTGCTGCCGAATATGACGTACCACGAGCACAGCGTCGGTGTTCCGTTCACCTACATCTCGCGGGGATCGATTACGCCGGGAGTGCCGGGGCCGTACTATTTCATGCCTAAGCTTTATCTCGATAACTTCTGGGCGACGCTGGGCGGGCTTTGCTTCTGGGGATTTGCCAAAGAGATGGCGTCAGTAACGGTGACGGGCGACAGTTACGCGGTGAGCACCAAGGGCGGGCAGCGGGTGACGACGCTGAAGTGGAAGAAGACAAACCAGGCCGAGTACAAGCCGATTGCGGAGTGCGCGAATTTTGAGCCGGTGCGGCAGATGCTGAGCCAGCCAATCATCTCCATGGTGCCGCTGGCGATGGGACCGTTTTTCATCCTGTCGAATTTCGACAAGGCGTGGGATGTGGCCACGGTGCGGCCGATGGAGACGGGCGTGGAAGTGGACGTGGAGTATGTGCCCGGGTATTCGGCGGGAAGGTATCCGGCGTCAGGGTGGTCGCCGGGGATCGATGCCACGGTGCTGGGCTCGTATGAACTGCGCGCGCCGTGGCGGCTGAGCCTGCCATATCCGCCGCTGATGGCGTTGCGGCGATGAGGTTCGATTTTTCGCGGGGCGGGCGGAGGGCTATGGATGGAAGCAGGAAGCGCGCAGCCCGCATGCTATATTTGACGCACGGATTGCGGTTCCTACCTCCCCGGGACTCACGGAGCAAGCCACCATGGAGTGCGCGAAATGCGGCACAGAGAATGCCGCACGTGTAAAGTTCTGCTCTGAATGCGGAGCAGCGATGGGCGTGCAATGCCCACAGTGCGGTCACCGGAATGGGCGCGAGGCGACAGAGTGCGGGGGATGCGGAAGCAAGCTGAATGCGGCGCGGACGCCGACGGCGGAACGGCGGCATCTTACCGTCTTTTTTGCGGACATAGCCGGGTCGACAACGCTGGCTGAGAAGCTGGACCCCGAGGACCTGCGCGAGCTTTACTCGCAATACCAGAGCATCTGCACGCAGGCAGTCCAGCAATATGAGGGCCATCTGGCCCAGTATCTGGGCGATGGGATTCTCGCCTATTTCGGCTATCCCCGGGCACACGAAGACGACGCGTCGCGCGCGGTGCGGGCAGGCCTGGACATACTGGCAGACATTGCCAGCATGGGAACAGGCGAAAGCCGGCTGCAGGTGCGCATCGGGATTCACACCGGACTGGTGGTGGTGGGCGACATTGGCGGGGGTGTGCGGCGGGAGCAACTGGCGCTGGGCGAAGCGCCGAATGTTGCGGCGCGACTGCAAGCGGAAGCGCAGCCGGAGACGATTGTGATCAGCGAGGCGACGCGGGAACTGCTGGCCGGGCAGTTCATGCTTCAGGTGCTGGGGGCGCGAACGTTGAAGGGGTTGTCGCGGCCGATCGAGATTTTCCGGGTGCTGGGCAGGAATCGCGCTGCGAGCCGGTTCCAGGCCATGACCAGCGCACATGGGCTGAGCGGTTTTGTGGGGCGCGGGCGCGAGCTGGAGAAGATTCGCGCCGCATGGGGGCGAGCGGCGGAGGGGCGCGGTTGCACGCTGTTGCTGCGAGGGCCGGCAGGAATTGGAAAATCGCGGCTGCTGGAATCGGCGGGGAAAGTTGCCTCAGGCCAGGGTGCGGAAGTGATGCAGGCGCAGTGCTCACCGTACCAGCTCAACAACCCGCTGTTTCCGATTCTGGAGATGATTGAGCGGCGTGCGGGCATTGAAGAGGGGATGGCCGCGGTAAACAAGCTCGACCTGCTGGAGCAGTTCGCGGTGGGCCGCGGAGTTGCGCTGGATGAGGCGGCGGCAGCGCTGGCGGGACTGTTTTCGGTTCCGACCATGGGGCGCTATCCGGAGGTGGAGATGCCTCCGGCAAAGCGGCTGCAGTGGATGATCGGGGTGGTGGCCGATTTGCTGCTGAGGTCGGTGGAAGGCGGGCCGGTGGTGCTGCTGATGGAAGACCTGCACTGGGCCGATCCATCGACGCTGGACTTGCTGGGCGAGATTGTGGAGCGGCAGGGCGAGGCGGCGGTGCTGATGGTGTGCACTACGCGCCCGGAGTTTTCAGCGCCATGGCTTAAGCATCCACGATGCGAGGAGATTGGGGTGGAGGCGCTGCCGCCGGAAGATACACGCATGCTGGTGGCGCGGGTGGTGGGACGCAAGCCGCTGCCGCCGGCGCTGCTGGAGGAGCTGGTGGCGCGAACCGCGGGAATTCCGCTGTTTGTGGAGGCGGTGACGCGGACGATCATCGACGCCGGCATTTTGCGCGAGGTGAATGACCGCTATGAACTCACGGGACCGCTGCCGCCGGGGATGATTCCGGCAACGGTGCAGGACTCGCTGATGGGACGTATCGACAAGCTGGGCGCGGACCGGGTGGTGGCGCAGCTGGCGGCGACGATCGGACGCGAGTCGAGCTTCGAGCTGCTGCAGGCGGTGCTGGGGAAGACCACCGATTCGCTGGCGGCGGCGCTGATCCGGCTGGTGGAGCTGGAGATTGTGCTGGAGAACGGGGTGCCTCCCAGCTCCACGTACACGTTTCGTCATGCGCTGATACAGGACGCAGCTTACGAATCGCTGTTGCGGGCGACGCGGCAGGAGTTTCACGGCAAGATTGCGGAGGCGCTGGTGCACCGCTTTCCGGACATGGCGGAGACCAGGCCCGAACTGCTGGCGCGGCACTACGAGGGCGCGGGAAAGACGGCGGAAGCAATTGCGGGATGGATGAAGGCGGGCCAGCAGGCGCAGAAACAGTCGGCTTTGCGCGAGTGCACGGCGTATCTGCAGAAGGCGATAGCGCTCTTGGAGATGCTGCCGGAAGACGATCCGGGACGGCTGCAGCTGGAGATGGAAGCGCAACTGGCGCTGGCGACTTCACTGATGTCGACGATTGGCTGGGGCTCGCGCGAGGCGGAGGCGGCCTGTCTGAGGGCGCGCGATCTGTGCGAGAAACTGGGCAACGCCACGGGTCTACTGGGCGCGCTATGGGGATTGTGGACGGTGTACCTGCTGCGCGGATCGATCGGGCCGTCGTTTGAGGCGGCGACGCGGGTGCTGGAGCTGGCGATGGCCAGCGGCGATCCGGGTTTGCAGATTGCGGCGCGGCAGGGGATCGGATATTCGACGTATTTTCTGGGGCTGTTTCCGCAGGCGCGGGAGCACGCGCGGGAAGCGCTGGCGCTCTACGATCCGGAGCGGGAGCGCGAGCTGGTGATGTCATTTCAGATACCGATGTCGTTTGCGTGCGGGAATTACCTGATGATGAGCAACTGGTTCATGGGCTACGCGGAGCAGGCGGAGCAGGCGCGAGTGGCGGCATGGGCGACGATCGAGGCGCTGGGCATTCCGGCCTGCACGGTATATGCGCTGGCCTGCGCGATGATGATTCATTATGCGCGGCGCGATTACGAAACCATCGAAGCGGCATCGGAACGGCTTTGCCAATCGGCGACCGAGGGCGGATATCTGCTTTGGGCCGCGCAGGGGCGGATATATCGCGGCTGGGTTCAGGCGATGAAGGGCAATGCGGAGGCGGGAATCGCGGAGATGAATGCGGGGCTGGAAGGATACCGGATGACGGGATCGAACCTGATGACGCCGCAGTTCTGCCTGATGATGGCGGAGGCGCAGTTACGCGCGGGGCGTCCGGGCGAAGCGCTGGCGGCCATTTTGCGCGGGATGAACTATGCCGGCGAAGCGCAGGAGCACATACACGAACCGGAGCTGCACCGGCTGCGCGGCGAGATTTTGCTGACCCAGGGCGCCAGCGGCGCGGGCGCGGCGAGCCTGCGCAAAGCCATCGAATGCGCGCAGGGACAGAAAGCGAAGATGCTGGAGCTTCGCGCGGCGCTGGCGCTGGCAAAGCTGCACCACAAGCAAGGTAGGAATGACGAAGCCGCGGCGCTGCTGCAGCCGCTGGACGCGTGGTTCGTGGAAGGCCGCGGAATTCCGGAGCTGGTGGAGACGCGCGCGCTGCTTGCGTCGATTGCCGGAGCCGGGCAGAGTGCGGGGACGCACGCGGAATGACAAAGGCCGCGGCCGATTTTACGGAGACGGCGTTTACGGTGACGACGGCGGGGCCGATGCTGCACCGGCACGAGGCGACAACGGGCAGGGGCATGAGAAACAAATCCGCGGCTTCGACGATGGGGCATATCATGCGGCTGCGCCGCTATCGTTCGCAATCGATTGACACGCATTCAGGGGCTTGGATATAGTGTCTTCGGCTCGATAGAAAAGACGCGGAGGCTGCACATTGCCGCGCCGGCGAGCGCAAATCCAGCCAGAGCAAAAACCGCGAGCCGGCGCAGCTCCGAGATAATAGAGGAAATGATGGCAATCAAACTCTCACCAGGAAAAGCTGCGGGGCTGAAAGCTGTTTCTAATGACAAAGGCGTGATTGCCGCGGTGGCTATGGACCAGCGCGGTCTGCTGAAGAACATGCTGGTGAAGGAACTGGGGGTTGCCGAGCCGCCGGCGGAGATGATGTCGCAGTTCAAGCAACTGGTTGCCAAGACGCTCACCCGGGAAGCATCGTCAATTCTTCTGGATATCGAATATGGCCTGGAAGCCACGAAGGCGATCAACGGCAAGGGTCTTTTGCTGGCATACGAGCACGCGGGCTACAGCCCCGATAAGCCGGAACGGCTGCCGTCGCTGTTTGAGGGCTGGTCTGCATTGCGCATAAAGGAAGCGGGCGCCAACGCGGTGAAGATCCTGGTCTACTACTCGCCATTTGAGAAGCAGTGGGTGAACGACCGCAAGAAGGCGTGGGTGGAGCGGGTTGGGGCGGAATGCAAAGCGGTGGATATACCGCTCTTCCTGGAATTCCTGGGATACGACGTGGACGGTGTTGGCGAAGCGAGCGTGGAATATGCGCGCAAGAAGCCGGAGATCGTGCTGCGGTCGATGGAGGAGTTCAGCAAGGAGCGTTATGGAGCGGACGTGCTGAAGGTGGAGATCCCCATTCAGATGGCGTACGTGGAGGGTACGAAAGCTTTCAAAGGGACGGGGCTGCACACGCGTGCGGAAGCGGCGGAGATGGTACGGGCGGCTGCGGCACTCAGCGAAAAGCCCATCGTTTATCTTTCTGCGGGCGTGAGCAGCGAGGTGTTTGTCGAGACGCTGGAATTTGCCGCCGAATGCGGTGTGGAGTTTCACGGCGTGCTGGCGGGCAGAGCCACGTGGCAGGCCGGAGTTCCCATCTTCGTAGAAAAAGGCGCAGCGGCGCTTGAAGAATGGCTGAATACACAAGGCCTCAAAAATGTGCAGGAGATCAACAACGTCCTGAATTTTGCGCATCCGTGGTATGAAGCGCGCAGCATGCGGGCGTAACATCCGTTCAAAGACTGCTGAAAGCCAAGCCGCAGGAAAGCGCGGCCGAGGATCGCGCCGGCAGGCTCTGCCGCGTGGATTGCTGGAGGACGGTTGCCGGGAGCGGACGAGAGATGCGGGATGGAGAGCGCTGAGGCTACGCAGGAGCGCAACGGCCGGCGGTCGTGGCTGATTCTCAGCGTGTTGTTCATTCTCACGGTGATCATGTTTGTGGCACGGCAGGCGCTTTCCATCATGGCGCCGGTGTTGCGGACGGTCTTTCATCTTTCCAACGAGCAGTACGGGCGGATTGTTTCCGCGCTGGGCTTCGGCATGATGTCGGGCGAGTTCCCGATGGGCATGCTCATGGACTGGCTGGGCGCGCGGCTGGGGCTTTCGGTGGCGGTGTGCTGGTGGTCGGCAGCCACGGGGTC
>JASHOY010000408.1 GCA_030038435.1 Acidobacteriaceae bacterium
GATACCCACCCTTGGGTGAAGGGACAGGTCAAGCAATTCTCTTCCGCCTGGCCGCGCATTGGTTGTTCGTCCTAATGGAATCTTCCTATTGACATTCTTTATGAGCATTGACTATGCTCCTATCGGCATTCAATAGGAAAGCGTTTGCAAAGGATTCAGCCAAATTTTCTGCGGGAAACTCCGGACGTTCTGATTCGCGGATCCGCCGGCGACAGCAAATTGCATGAATCGGAGACCGCGCGGCGCATGCAACGGACGAGTTGCGGGGAGTTCCAGGTCAGGCCCGCAAACCAGGAGGCGCGATGAGGATGGTTTCGCGTCTGGCCACCGGGCTGCGTACACTACTGCACAAGCAGCAGGTTGAGTCGGAAATGGAGATGGAGATCCGGAGCTACGTGGATGCCATGACCGACGAGAAAGTCCAAAGCGGAGTGCCTCGCGCGGAGGCTCTGAGACAAGCTCTGATGGAATGCGAAGGGCTTGAACAGGCGAAACAGGCGGTGCGGGATCAGCGCGCCGGCGCCGGCTTCGAGGTGTTTTGGCAGGATGTGCGTTTCGGCCTGCGCCAACTTTGGCAGAATCTCGGATTCACCCTTTCCGCCATCGCCGCGCTGGCCCTGGGCATTGGCGCCAACACGGCAATTTTCTCTGTCGTGAATACGGTTCTGCTCAAGCCGCTCAGCTATCCCGATGCCGGCCGGATGGTGAACTTTCTGGCGCCATCGGCGGAAATTGCCAACGACCTTCACAATATCCCCGAGTTTCACTTTCTTCAGAGGCAGACAAACCTGTTTAAGGAGGTCGTAGCATTCGACAATGCGGGACCTGGCTTCAACCTTACCGGCGGCAGCCGTCCCGAGGAAGTCAACGGGATTCATGTGACCGAGGGCTATTTCCGCATGTATGGCGCACCGCTGGCGCTGGGACGGACTTTCACGCCGCGGGAAGACTCGCCCCATGGAGGCAAAGTTGTCGTTCTCAGCTACGGCCTTTGGCAGCGCAGGTTCGGCGGCGACCGATCCATCGTCGGCAAGTCCATTTCGATAGGCAATCAGCCCTACACCGTGGTCGGGGTGGTCGGAAAGGACTTTGTTGGCGACGTGAAGGCCGATCTCTGGCTGCCGTTTCAGTTTGATCCCAACAGCACCGACATGAACGTCGCCTATTTCGTGACCGGATTGCTGCGGCCGGGCATCACCATTGCGCAGGCAAACGCGGCGCTGGTGGCGGCAACCCCTGAATATCTCCGCGAATATCCGAAGTCGTGGGATCCGCACTTCAGGGTGGGGCCGTTGTTCGACAGCATCATCGGCAATGCGCGAAATTCGCTGCTGTTGATGCTGGGCGCGGTGGGGCTGGTGCTGCTGATCGCCTGCGCCAACGTTGCCAATCTGCTGCTGGTGCGGGCCACGGTGCGTCAACGCGAGTTTGCCATCCGCTCCGCGCTGGGAGCCGGCCGCGCGCGCATTGTGCGCCAGTTGCTCACCGAAAGCGTGATGCTCTCCGCGGGCGGCGGCATTCTCGGCCTGGCTCTCGGCTTTATGGGCATGCGCGCGCTACTGGCCGTCAGTCCCGCCAGTCTGCCGCGCATCGGCGAGCACGGCGCGGCAGTCAGCGTGGATTGGCGCGTGCTCGGCTTCATCCTCGGCGTCTCGTTGCTTACCGGCATCCTCTTTGGTTTGTTCCCCGCCTTCAGCGCCTCGCGTTCTGACTTGAATGCCGCGCTCAAGGAGAGCGGCAATCGCTCAGGCACCGGCTTTCGCCAGGGAACCGCCCGCTCGCTGCTGGTGATCAGTGAAATCTCGCTTGCTCTGGTCATGGTGATTGGCTCGGCCCTGCTCATCCGAACCTTTATCGCCCTGCACGACGTCGATACGGGCTTCGCTTCCGACCATGTGCTGACCATGGAAATGTCGCTCAACGGCCCGCGCTACCAGCACACGGCCGGCCTGGCCGAGCTATTGCGGGATGGCCGCGACCGGCTCGATGCCATCCCTGGAGTGGAGATTGCGGCGGCCGGCTTCTGGCTGCCCATCGATGTCGAAGATGGCACGGGAGGATTCCACATCGTGGGGCAGCCGGCGAGAAAAAACTGCTGCGGAAGCAAGTGGATGAGCATTACGCCGGGGTACCTGAGCCTGTTCAGAATTCCCCTCCTGCGAGGACGCGACTTCACGGAAAACGACACTACCGTGGCCCCGCTGGTAGCCCTCGTCAATGAGGCATTCGCCCGGAAATACTTCCCCGGCGAAGACCCCATCGGGCAACACATCGACAGCGGGCCGGCAGGGCGAGGGCAGGGAGGGGTCAAAACCGTAGTCGGTGTTGTTGCCGACTTCCACGATGGCGGCCTGGCCCGGCCAGCCAGCCCCATGATGATTCTTCCGATTGCCCAGGTCTCCGACGACTACAACGCGGCCTACGCCAACATCCAGCCGCTTTTCTGGATGGTGCGAACGCACGGCGATCCGCGCCCCTACACTGCCGCCATTACCCGGCAACTGCGCATCGCCAGCCAAGGCTTTCCGGTGGCGCATATCCGCACCATGGACCAGGTTATGGGGATCTCCACGGCGCGGCAAAGATTTAATATGCTGCTGCTTTCCATCTTTGGCGCGGTGGCGCTGCTGCTTGCGGCCATCGGAATCTATGGCCTGATGGCCTATTCCGTGGCTCAACGCACCCAGGAAATGGGCATCCGCATGGCACTGGGCGCGGATCGAGCCGTAATTCGCAACTTTATAGTTTGGCAGGGCATGAGGCTGGCATTGGCCGGCGTGGTTGCCGCTATAGCTGCCTCTTTCGGCCTGACTCGCCTGCTATCCACCTTGCTCTTCGGGGTCAAGCCCTGGGATCCAGAGGTCTTCTTGTCGGCGCCGCTGGTCCTGGCCGCGGTTGCCCTGCTCGCCGTCTGGCTGCCCGCCGCGCGCGCATCCAAAGTCGATCCCATGCAGGCGTTGCGCACGGAGTAGCAGGTGAGGAAGCGCTGTAGAAGCTGTCCCTGCTTGCTTCGATCGGACAATCCTGCAGTTCCGCATTCAGGGAGTGGCTGACCGTCGGTCCAGGTCATCCCGCAAGCATCTTTTCAGCCGGCGGGAACCGGCTGCGGGAAGCGCTTCCCAGGTGGCGGCTTGCTGTCTGGTCCGCTTTCTGTCTTGCCCCGCCGCTGCTTTCCGCCCCGTCCCCTTGCATCCTGAGGAAAAGGCGCTTAAGATGCGTCAATTGAGAGCTATGCCCCTGGTCGACTCCAGTTCAACTGTTTTGTCCCCCGCGCCGGCGTCCGCCCCCGCATCCACGGGGCTGCATCTCCGCGTTGGCAAGCTTTGTGTCGCCTTGCAGGGGCACACTCCTGCCGAACTGTTCGACCGCGCGCGAGCGCTTCTCGCCGAGGCGCGCTTTTTTGAATTTCGTCTGGACGCGCTGCCCAAGCCCGCTGCCGCGTTGCCGGGGCTCAAGGAATTTCTTGCCTCCCGTCGCGATGTGACGGCCATCGCCACCTGTCGCCGCAAGGAAAACGGGGGCAATTTCGCCGGTTCTCTCACCGCGGAGCTCGAGATTCTGCTCAAAACTGCTGAATGCGGCTGCCATATCGTCGACCTCGAAGTCGAATCGGCCGAAGAAGTCCGGCCTGCGCAACTGGCCAGGTTCCGTTCCGCGCTTCGCGTCGCCGGTTCGGCCCTGCTCATTAGTTTTCACGACTTTACACGCACCAAAAACCTCGAACATGCCGCCGACCGTATTGAAGCTTTTCAGCCCGACTTTATGAAAGTGGTCTCCACGGCCCGCCAGCTCTCTGACGGCCTTGCAGTGCTGCGTCTCATTGAGGCCCGCTCACTGAGCACGCACGTGGTCGGCATCGCTATGGGCGAAGAAGGCCTCATCAGCCGCGTTCTCGGTCCCCGAGCTGGCGCCGCGTTCACCTTTGCCTCGCCTGACGCCGATCTAGCCACCGCTCCCGGCCAGGTTTCGGTGCGCGCCATGCTCGACCTCTACCGCCTCGAGCATCTCGATCAGGCCACGCGCATCTTCGGCGTTGCCGGCAACCCCATTGCCCACTCGCTCTCGCCACTGATGCACAACACCGCCTTCCGGCGCGAAGTCGTCAATGCGGTCATGCTGCCGCTGAAGGTGCGCATTCTTGAAGACCTGCTTACGCTGGCCCGGGAGCTGCCTCTGGCCGGCGTGGCGGTCACCATGCCCCTCAAGCAGGAAGTGCTGCCGCATCTGGCCAACATGGACCCGCTGACCGCCCGCATCGGCGCCTGCAACACCCTGCGCACCGGCGCCGATGGCCGGCTCTACGGCTTCAACACCGACGTTGCCGGAGTGGTCAGACCTCTGGAAAAACGCATCAAGCTCCGCGGCGCGCGCATCGTCGTCCTCGGCGCCGGCGGAGCCGCTCGCGCCGCCGTTTTCGGCCTTGTCGATCGAGGCGCGGAAGTCTACGTCGTCAACCGTACCTACGAGAACGCCGTCGCCCTCGCCCGCAAAGCCAAAGCCAAATCGCTCAAGCAGGAACAGCTAGCCAAGACCCGTTTCGACGTTTTGATCAACACCACGCCCTGCGGCATGAGTGGCGTAAAACAGGCTCTGCCCATCAAGGAAAACGAGCTCAACGCGGGCCTGGTTTTCGACATGGTCTATAACCCGCTGGAAACGCCGCTGATCAGGCTCGCCCGCTCCCGTGGCATTCCCGTCATCGGCGGTCTGGAGATGTTCGTCCAGCAGGGAGCACGCCAGTTCGAAATATGGACCGGCAAACCTGCCCCCGAAGCGGAAATGTTGCGCGTGGTGGAGATGGCGCTGCGCAGGCATGGCTGAGCGGGGCAGCGGGTTAGCAAGTTAGCGAATTAGCAGATTCTTGGCAATTGCTCGCCGATCTGCATCGGGATCACGCGGCTTGCCCCCATCACCGTGCGAGCGACCAGCATTCCCTTGTGCTCGCCTGTGGCCTGACCGATGCGCGCCGCATCTCGCCCCAGCGGATGCGCGCGCAGCGTATCCAGCACCGTATCTGCGGCCTCGGGCGCAACAAAGAACACCGCCTTGCCTTCGTTGGCTACGTACACCGGGTCCAGCCCCAGTAACTCGCACGCCGACTGCACCTCTGGCCGTACGGGCACTCTTGCCTCGTCGATCAGCATGCCTACCTGCGATGCCTGCGCAATCTCGCTCAACGTGGACGCCAGCCCGCCACGGGTGGGATCGCGCATCGCGCGCATGGCGCCGCCTACCGCATCGAGCGCCGCGCCGATCATCCCGTTCAGGGCCGCGCAATCGGAGCGGATGGGGCTTTCGAACTCCAGCCCTTCGCGCACGCTCATGATGGCCATGCCGTGATCGCCGATGGTGCCTGAGACAATCACCACGTCACCCGGCCGCACGCGATAGGGCGCCACTTGCACTCCTTCGCGCATCACGCCTACGCCGGCGGTGTTGATGTAGCAGCCATCGCCGTGCCCGTGCTCGACGACTTTTGTATCGCCGGTAACAATCTGCACGCCCGCATTAGCCGCGGCCGTGACCATCGCATTCACAATCGCCGCCAGTTGCGCGAGGGGAAATCCTTCTTCCAGAATGAATCCCGCGCTCAGTGTGCGCGGCAGGGCGCCCGAGACGGCCAGATCGTTCACCGTCCCGTTTACCGCCAACTCGCCAATCGATCCGCCGGGAAAAAACAACGGCTGCACCACAAACGAATCGGTGCTCAGCGCCAGCCGCGCGCCGCCCAGGTCCAGCACCGCGGCATCGCCAAGATTTTCGAGAGCGGGATTGCGGAATGCCGGAAGAAACAGGTGCTCGACGAGCTCGGCGCCCAGCTTGCCGCCGCCGCCGTGCCCCATAACAATGGTGGGATAATCGGCCAGCGGAAGAGGACAACTCCAGTTAGAAAAGTCCGGCGCAGCCTTTGGTGCGGTCGTCATTCTTTGCCTCAAACGAGTTAGCAAGTTAGCTAGTTGGCGATTCAGTCTGGCTGCGAATTGATCCGTTGAATGGCTATAGAAGTCAGAAGTCCGTTAATCATCCTGGCAACTTCATACGATTCTTCGATCAGCTCAGGGGTTTTCGTTTTATCCAAATACTCCAAATTTGCAGCAGTTCCAGTTGCGTTTGCAATTCATAGAGTGTTCCACGAGACATCGCCAGAAACTGGCGAAAATGTCCGTCGTCAAGCCGGCCGTGCCCTTCAGCGATGTTGCTCGGGACAGAAACTGCCGCGCGGCGCATCTGCGATTGGAGCCCGAAGACTTCATTCCGTGGAAGACCTTCGGTCAGGCGATGGACATTCTTAGCCGCCGACATCGCCTTTTGCCAAACCAGCAAATTGCGATAGTGCCTGGTGCGCCCATTTCTCGCAGGACTACTCTTTTCCTTCACTAACGTCTCCAGAAAGCCAACTAGCCATCCCGTCAGCGTGCCAACTCGCCAACCAGCTAACTTGCTAGCCGCCCGCCTTCCGGCAAAAACCGCCCGTAGTTGTAATACGCCGCGCAGGCTCCCTCGCTCGACACCATCGTTGCTCCCAGCGGATGCCTGGGTGTGCACTCCTTTCCAAAGGCCGCGCATTGGGCCGGTTTGATGGCTCCCCGCAATACATCGCCCGAGCGGCACAACTGCGATTCATGCGTCCGGATTCCGCTGACCTGGAACCGTTCTTCTGCATCAAACTCGCGATACGCCGGGCTCAGGCGCCAGCCGCTCCGCGGAATCACGCCAATGCCGCGCCACGCGCGGTCCATCACTTCGAAGACCTCGGCCAGCAGCTCTTGAGCCGCGCGATTGCCCTCCCGCGTCACTACGCGCGAATACGCATTCTCAACCTCGTGCCGTCCTGCTTGAAGCTGCACGACCGCGCGCCGGATGCCGTCCAGCAGATCGAGCGGCTCGAATCCGGTGACCACAAGCGGAATGCGAAACTTCTCGGCGAGCGGAGGATACTCCCAGTAGCCCATCACGCTGCACACGTGCCCGGCCAGCAGAAAAGCCTGCACCTGATTTTCCTGCGCGGTCATGATGGCCTCGATCGCCGGCGGCACCAGCACATGCGAAACCAGCAGCGAAAAATTCTTCAGCCCGCGCCGCTTCGCAACGTTGACGCTCATGGCGTTCGCCGGCGCTGTGGTTTCGAATCCCACCCCGAAAAACACTACCTGCTTTTGAGGATTTTTCACCGCCAAATCGACCGCGTCCAGCGGCGAATAGACCACGCGCACATCGCCGCCGCGCCCCTTCACCTGGAAGAGGTCGGCTTCACTTCCCGGCACGCGCAGCATATCGCCGAACGAGCAGAAAATCACCCCAGGCTGCGCCGCAATCGCCAGCGCCTTGTCAATCAGCTCCAGCGGAGTCACGCACACGGGGCAGCCGGGCCCGTGAATCATCTCCACCTGCGTCGGCAGCATCTGGTCAATTCCGTTTTTGATGATCGAGTGAGTCTGCCCTCCGCAGACCTCCATGATCTTCCACGGCCGCGTAGTCAGCGCATGAATCTCGCGCGCCATCCGCTGCGCAATCTCTCCGTCGCGAAATTCATTCAGATACTTCATTCCCGCCCACCTAAAAGCCCGGTGACTCGCCGATGTTCGTTCCATAAACAGGTTCTGGCGGGAAAGCGTCTCTCAGGGGCTAAAGCCCGCCGCTTTTTTGACCCTTTGCGGCACGATTGAAGTCGTGCCCTTTCGCAATGCCATGAATCGAACGAGTTCTAACCCGCTAACCCGCTAACTTGCTGACCTGCCGACTTGCTAACTTGCTCACCCGCTTTTCCGCAGCTCCCATCGGGGCACTTCGACTGCGGCCTCTTCGCCGCGCGCGCAAAGGCCTCTTCCTCGCTGGCCAGTTCCTCTTCGAGCACTCCCAGCGCGCGAAAGTCCTCAAGCGTCTGCCTGGCCGTCTCCTCGTCGATCTTAGAAATGGCGAACCCCACATGCACAATCGTGTAGTCGCCTACTTCGACCTCGGGCACGTAATCCAGGCACACGCGTTTCACTACGCCGCCAAAGTTGACGCGCCCCACACGGATCACCCCGTCCGAGGTGATCTCTTCCACTCTTCCCGGAATCGCAAGACACATGGCAGCTCCTTTATACCCCTTCTACGAGGTCAAGGAGATGTGATTTGAATCACAGAAAGTAAGACCAACGACGAATAAGACCATGGACGAAGTCGAGGCTCGGCGCCTTCAGTCCGACACCATCCACTCCCCGGGCAGAATCGGCCGCGTCCGCGGCAGCACGCCGCGGCTGGCCAGCGTCCCCATCGCCGCCAGGGCCAGCACAAACGCTGAGAGCTTGATCAGGCTTCCTTCCCGTGTCTCGGGCAGCGCCTTCCACAGAATCAGCAGGACGGTCTGCGCGATCGTCACTGACCACACCGACCCGTAGAAATAGCGCCGCTCCGTGCCTTCGCCCTGCGTGGAAGTCCCCACTCGCGGCAGCCATCCCAGGATCCCCAGCAGCAGAATCGCCGCGCACAGCGGCGAGTAGGCGTACTCATAAATCTGCTTCAGATACCATCTGCCCGTAATCACCGCACCCAGCAGGCCGGCCATATTCAGCAGGGCAAAATTCAGCACCGCATTCCACGCGAAGGTGTAGCACACCCGCCGGTAGAGCGGATTCGGCTTGTCCTCATCGAACCTTAATATGTAAGGACGCGGCTCAACCCCAGGCATCTGTCCGCGCAGCCCGGCGATGCCCGTGCCCAAAAGCACCGCGCCCAGCCACGCCCAGTTCTCCCAGTGAAAACCGCGGTCGAAGACGCTGAAGGTCCACGGCCCCGGCGCCAGAAAAAACACCCAGATCCAAATTGGCCAATGTGCCAGCCGGTAGACCTTCTTGTTCCGTTCCCGGATTTTGCGCTTGTCCGCGTACTCAATCTTCCCGCTGTACCCCATGAGCTTGAGTCTTCCAAACCCCGCGCACCCTGGTCAACACGATCCCCATGAATATCTCGCGCCCGCGCGGCGGCTCCGCTCTGTCATGCGCTGTAAATGGCGCCGTCCCCAGGTGCAGATCACTTCCAGCACCGGCAACAGCGTCTGCCCGTAACTCGAGATCGAATATCGTACGCAAGGGGGAACGGTGCTTTCCTGCCGCCGAATGAGAATTCCATCCTTGACTAATTCGTGAAGATGCCGAATGAGCATTCTCTCGGTAATCTCCGGGATGCTGCGCCGCAACTCGCTAGTGCGCATGGGGCCTTCGGAGAGACGCCATAGAATCGTGCCCTTCCAGCGTCCATCGACCACCGAAAGCATGGCGTCAATGGGACATGGAGAGAATTCTTTTTTGGAAACAGGCATAGAAGAACCCCTTGGAAACCTTGATTCGGCACTGACAAATTAGTCAGTACAACTTCTGGAGTCAGTATACGCGCTGCACGCGTCTGATCTTCAGGAGCGACACATGAAACCCGTTCTCGACACCGTCACCATCCTTTGCATCGGACTCATGATCGGAACAGAATTCGCTGTCTCCGCCTTCGTGAACCCCGTTCTCGAAGTGCTTGGCGGCTCTGCGCAGGCGCACGCAGCTCGTCTCTTTGCCCGCAGGCTGGGTCAAGCGATGCCGTTCTGGTACGTGCTGAGCTTTCTGCTCCTCATCGCGGAAACAATTACCGTCCGGCACAGTCCGGCAATGCCGTTCCTCGCCGCGGCCTGTGCCATCTGGGCGGCCGTGATTGCGCTTACCTTGATATTCCTGGTGCCCATTAACAACCGCATTGCAAACATGGATTTCGCAACGTTCACGGATGCACTTCGCCGCGAACACAAGCTATGGGACCTGCGTCACCGCTGGCGCGTATTGGCCCTCTGCGCCGCCATGATATGCATGCTGATTGGAGTCCGCCTTTGAAGGTCGATCAATGAGCAGTAGAGCAATCGTCGCATTTTATTTGAGCATCTCTCCCAGGTTCGCCCGGATTTTAGGATCGCTTGCCGTTCCCGTGATCGTCATCGGCACACCCTTGTTTTGCGTGTAATGCAGCGCCTTCCCGAAGAGCCCTCCAAAGGTTTTCGCCGCCTGGCTCACCATGGCGCCCACGCCGGTGGTCCCGTTCAGCTTCGCCGTCAGGCTAAAATTCAAGTCGCCGGCAGACGAAACGCTTCCGCTCCCGGTTGCGGTCCCAATCGCCGGCACCACGGCATAAATGTTGGAAAATTGCGTCGTGGCCGGCGTTGAATTCACCGTTGTGCGCAGTGTCTGGATCTCCGTTCCGCCGCTGGTTCCGCCCATGTGCGCCATTCCCTCAATCTTCGATCCCAGGTCGAATCCCGCCAGACGCGTGTTGTCAATCTCCACGGGCCCGTTGATCGTGGTCGCCGTCGCCGGCCCCGTAATCGCCAGATTTGCCGTCAGCGTTCCGCCTTGCAGGCTCGACCCGCTTGGCAATTGGACCCCGAACGCCGGCAGCAGTTCCTGCAGTTGATCCAGCGGCAATTGTGGTGCGCTCAGGTGCAGATCCAGTGCCAGATTTTGCGCGGTCTTCTGGAAGCCGCCGGTCACATGCACCTCCACTGATCCGGTATGAATCGCTAAATCCTGCACCTGCCCGGACCGCGACTCCAGATTGTCAGTAACTGTATAGTCGAGATCCACGGGCTTCGGCGCCGGCAATCCGGTGCGCGCCAGTTGCAGATGTGCTGCCTCAATCCTTCCGTTGCTGGTCGCCGCTGTTCCGTTCGACTGCACTTCAGCGTCGATGTCGGCCAGCATCGAGATTCCCGCGCTCCTGTCCACTAGCCCCGCTTGCACTGGGTCCAGATGCCTCACTTCCAGCGTGGCGTCCAGCGGTGTGTCAGCCGCGTTCTGCCTCGACAGCGGACCCGCCTTGCCGTTCAACCTCACTTCTCCGTCGCCCGGCAGGCTCGCGGACAGCTCAAATGGGAAGGAATTCGCAAACGAGAATTGTTTCACCTGAATATCCACTTTCGAGTACACAAACGGCTTGCCCGTGGCGGGTAGCGAAGATACCGTCGCGCTCCCGTTCTTGATGGTCAGCTCGTCCACGCTGAAATTCGGAATCGCGCCCGGCTGCCCCGATTTCGCACCTGAAGATGCCCCGCCCAGGCTGGAAAAATTCCAAATGCCGTTCTGGTTCTGGATCAGTTGAATTGCCGGCGAGTCGATGGTCAGCCGGGTGATCTGCAGATCGTGGTGAAACAACAGCGGCAGCACCTCCACACCAATGTGAAACGACTTCGCCGCGATAAACGGCGAGCTGCTGAACGCCGGATCGTCCGCTATCGCAATATTGTCCGCGGACAGGCTGCCGGAAAGGAGTGAGAACCCAAGCCGGCCCATCGTAACCCTGCGCCCCAGCGCGCTCGAAAGCTCGCTCTCGACCACCGGACGGAAGGCGTCTGCATTCACCACAAAGGGCACAATCACCACGATGGCGATCAGCACCGCTGCAACCACCGCCAAGACCTTGATCCAGCTCTTTTGCATGAAGCTTCCTCCTCGCCAGCCATCAACCCGCTGGAATTGTACCGCGGCGCCCCGCGAAGCGCGCGTTTGCGCGCGCAATCATTCCTGGCCAACCTACACCCGCTCGCAGGCCCCGGGCCTTCTGAAAAACTCACTCTTCTCGCAGTGCCTGCATGGGCTCAAGCGAGGCTGCCCTGCGCGCGGGAAGAAGAGTCGCGATCAGTCCTATCGCCAACAGCGCGGCGGCAACGGCCACATAGGTTATCCCATCCACAGGCTCCACCTGATACAAGAAACTCTTTACCCAGCGTCCCAATGAAAATGCCAGAATGAGGCCGGCCGCAATTCCACTGCCGATCAGTATCGAACCCTGCCGAAGAATCAGCCGGGCTACGCTTCGGCGGGTTGCGCCCAGCGCCATGCGCACGCCGATTTCGCGGCGCCGATAGCCCACCAGTTGCGACAGCACGCCATACAGTCCTGCAAACACCATCGCCGCTGCGAGCCCCGCGAACGAACCCACCAGGTAGAGTGCCAACCGCTGGCTGAAGGTGTTCTCATCCAAAGCCTTTTGCATGGTCTCGAAGTTGTCGAGAGCAAACCCCGGCGCAACCTGGTGAAAGACGGAGCGCATCTCCGGCGCAACCGGAATCTCGCCTTGTGTCTTCACCACGAAACTGACCACCGTATTCAAAAGCGCCTGATAGAAAAGTGACGTGGAGGGAACCTGCTGCTGCGGGAGCAGAATGGCCGGCTGAATCTGGGCACCCACTTTGCTCTCCACCTGGTCGGCAAGCACGCCGACAATGGTATAGGTCTTGACCATCCCCGTATCTTTGCCGCCCAGGCTGATCTGCTTTTGCAGAGGATTCTCATTGGCAAAGTACTTCTTTGCGAACGCCTCGTTGATCACGGCCACAAACGGGGTCGACGCAACATCTCCGTCGCCGATCATGCGCCCGCGCACCATCGGCGTGTCCATGGTGCGCGCGTAATCACCGCCTACTGCAGAAACCAGAGTCGATTGGTCGCGCGAGTTCTTGGGGCGATCGACAATTTCAAAGCTGCTCTGCACGCCTACGCCGGAGAGGGGCGGGCTGGTGATCAGGGCCGCGCCGGTTACACCGGGTAGATGGCGAATGCGGTCGAGGAGCGGCTGGTAAGTGACCGTGGCAACAGAGGGCGGGGCATTCTGTAAATCGGTGGAGATGGTCATATTCGAGAAGCCCGCCGCATCCTCGGGCATGGCCGTGAAGGTGGTGAGGTGCGCGGCATCGAATCCCAGATCCGTTTTCTCGAGATTCCAAAGGGTGTGGAAGAGCAGCCCCGTGCCCACCAGCAGCAAGGTTGAAAGAGCCACTTCGCCTGCCACCAGCCATCCGCTAAGTCTCCCTTTTACTGATCGCGAACCGGCGCCGCGGGTGGCTGATTGCAAGGCGGCTTGGGGTTCGGTGCGGGCCGTCAGAAGTGCCGGCAGCATCGACGACAGCACGGTGGTCATAATGGCAATCGCCGCCAGCGCCAGAATCACCGTCCAGTGAATGGCTATGGAATCGGTGCGCGGCACGGTCCCCTTGGGCAGTTTACGCATCGCTACCATCACCGCCTCGGCAAGAACCACGCCCAGCCCGCAGCCAAAGAGACTGAGCACCAACCCTTCCGAGAGCAACTGGCGCACCAGCCGCCATCGGCCCGCGCCCAGAGCCGCGCGCACCGCGAATTCCTGCTGCCGGGCCAGGCTGCGCGCGATGAGCAGGTTCGACACATTGGCGCAGGCGATCAACAGTACCAGGGCAAGGGCTGCAAGCAGAGCATAAAGTGTGGGCCGCACTGCTCCGGTAAGAGCATCAAGGTATGGGACAGCGCCAAAGGCAATGGTGTTCTTGGGGTTGATTTTGCGGATTCGCCCGGCGATGGCGTCGAGTTCCTGGCGCAATTGTGCGACGCTCGCTCCCGCCCGAAGCTCTCCCACGACATTGAAGAAGTCGTAGCCCCGGTCACGGCGCATTTCTCCGCTGGGTTGCACCGGCAGCCAGATGCCTTTCTCGAGGTTTTGACCGATCTCGTCGGGAAAATGAAAGGAGGCCGGCATCACTCCCACCACGGTGTAAGGCTTGCCGTCAACCTTCACCACCTTTCCCACGATCTCAGGGTTGGAGTGAAAACTCTGCCGCCAAATCCCTTCCGAGAGCAGCACAACTTGGGGGCCATTGCTCTGGCCCTCCGCGGGAGTGAAGGTTCGGCCCAGCAGCGGCCTGGCGCCAAGCATGGAAAACAGGTTCACCGTCACGCGCGGCGCAACCACGCTCTGCGATCCAACCGGCCCTTCCACCACACCGATGTCGTTCAAGTAGCCGGCAATGTTACTGAGCAGTTTCGACTGGTTCCTGATGTCCCGGTAGTTCAGCCATGAAGTAGCCCCAAAGCCAGGCTTGTTGCTGGGCGGACCAATAACAACCAGGCGGCTGGAATGTGCATACGGCAGGGGACGCAGCAGCACGCTCTCAATCACCGTAAACATCGCCGTATTGGCGCCCACACCCAGCGCCAGGGTGACGATGGCGAGCACCGCCATCCCCGGGGCCTTGCGCAGTTGCCGCAAGGCAAACTGCAGGTCCGCGCGGAGGCTTTCCAGCGCAGGCCACCGCCGGAATTCAGAGAATAACTTTCCCAGTGATGCCATATCGAACTCCTTCACTTCCCCTGCTGATTTTTCCCGTTCGAGCCGTTCCTTTCCCACCGCCTCTGTTTCGTCGTGGACCGTGTGAGTTGGTACTCATCCGGAGTTCAATGAATCCTACTCTGGACGTCCATGCTTCGATCGCTCTACCGCCGGGAGGAAAAGCTGAAGTTTCTAACTTCCAGCGATGGGACCACAGAGTCAGACTCCCAAGTTACAATCCGGACCCTCGGACATCCTGCAAGGTAACCTGCAAATTCAAAGCCGCGCACCTGGTTCCAGCGAGAGGAAACCTACGTCCAATTACCTCCTGCCTTCCGCTCACAGGATTCAGTCAGCACTCCCGTGATTTTCGTGCAACCCGGCCAGCCAGCGAGCGAAATCGGGACCTTCGTCCCCGCCGGCAAGTCGTATTCGTGTTTTTGGCGCGGTTACTAGGTTGTAGGCAGCGAGCAATCTTTGTTCTGAGTCTCCATCGTCGGCGTGGCTGGCCGGGAAAAGCCACAGCGAGGGAATCCGCAGCGCCGCCGCCGGCGCTTGCATCCGATATCGATCGTGGAATAGCAGGTGCGCCGGAACCAGTTGGGCGCGCGCATCGTTGAAGACCTGATTCACAGGCGCGGCCAGCGGCGATTCGAGCACCACGCCCACCAGTTCCGGGCGCGCGGCTGCCACTTCCAAAGCCAGGTTTGCACCCAACCCTTCGCCGGCCAGGACGATCCGGCTCACTGCAACCTGTCGTGTGCCGGTGACATATCTGAGCGCGGAATCTGCATCGGTGCGCCAGCGCGCCTCGCTGGGATGCACAAACTCGCTCTGCCCGTAGCCGCGATAATCGAAGGCCAGGATGTTTACTCCCGCGGTATGAATGGCTGCAAGGTCGTTTACACAGTTGCCCAGATTTCCCGTAGCGCCATGCAGGTAGACCACGGTGTAGGCGGACGCAGGAGCATGCGCAGCCGCGGGAATCCACCACCCGTGCAGCCGCGCCACGCCGGTTTCGGTGGTGTCAAAATCGACAGCATCAAAGGGCATCCCCGCCGCGGCCGGAGTCCTTGTAACTTTCGCGGTCGGATAATAGAGCAATTGCCATGCTCCCTGCCAGAAGAGCAGGCACAGCGATGCCCAGGCACAAAAGACCGCGGCCACCATAGCCGTGCCCAGCGCGCCCAGGATCCAGCGCCCCGAGACCGTGGGGGGAGCAGGTTGCTGCGCAGCCCGCTCCCCGTGGCGCGAGACGATTTCGAGTTGGACTTTCTTGCGCGGCATGTGGGCAGGGAAGTAGCGCCGGTCGAAGGTTCCGAACTTCATCCTTTATGCTAAATGCGCGCCGCGATTCAGCCGGCGCGTCAGGTGTCAACGAAAGGAGCTTCCCCGATGTCCCAATTTGTGCGCATTTGTTCTCAAACCGAGCTGCCCGCCACCGGCGCAGTTGCCGAGTTTACTGTTGACGGCCGCGCCATTTGCGTCGCCAACGTCGGCGGCTCCATTTCCGTTCTCAACGGGGTCTGTCCGCACGAGGAAGGCCCACTCGGCGAGGGCTCCATCGAAGAAGGCTGCGTGGTTTGTCCCTGGCATGGCTACTCCTTCGACGCCAAGACGGGCATTTCGCCCGAGGAGCCCGACCTCAAAGCCCAGGTCTACGAATCGGTAGTCGAAAGCGGCGAGCTGCGCGCCAAACTGTGAAGTACGGGGATCAGGGATCTGAGCTGAGTGATCAGCGGTTTGAGGTCAGCCGTCCACTGATCC